>JALYTQ010000080.1 GCA_030854195.1 Chloroflexota bacterium | reverse complement strand
TGTTGTTGGCCTGTAGCGCGCCTTCCACCTGGCTGACGCTCAGACCATTGTCCTGCAGCTTCTTCAGGTCGAGCGTGACGTTCACCACCTGGTCGCGCACGCCGGTTACGTTGACAGCGGCGACACCGCTGATACCTTGCAGTACCGGCACCACGTTCTGGTTGAGCTGTACCGCAAGATCCTGCTGGTTCAACGACGTGGAGGTCACGGCGAGATTGATCACCGGCTGGTCGGAGATATTAAAGGTCTGCACCTGGGGCGTGACGTTGCTCGGCAGACTCGCCTGCGTCTTGTTGATCTGCTGCGAGAGCGTCTGGCTCGCCTTGTCCAGGTCGGTGCCATAATTATACTGCACGATAATAAGGGAGCTACCTTGATTTGAATAGGAAGTAAGCTGCTGTATTCCCTGCACGCCCTGAATATTCTTTTCAAGGGGGTTGGTGACATCCCGCTCAACATTGGCAGGCGAGGCACCAGGATAGACGCTCACCACCGAGATGGCGGGGAAAGCGATCGAGGGCAGCAGTTCTTGCTTGAGCGATGGAATCACAAAAGCGCCAAACAGGATGATACCTATCGTTACCAGGGCAACGATACTCCGGTTGGCTAGACTGAGCCGGGATAGAAAAGACATGAGTCACTCCTGAATACATACCAATATTTTTACTTGAACAATTTGCTTCTATTTCAACACGCATCAGTGCCGTGGTGCAATGGCCCCGACGTGACAACAAGCAAGAACTAGCGTACACTCCCCGCTAAGAACATGTCTACGGGGGAATCCCTGATGTTGTAGTATAAAAAGTACGCTACAATCCCCAGTGTGGGTTCTTATAGGATGTATCCGCCAGCCTCAGTGGGTATACTTTATACATCGGCAGAGAGGCAGGATAGGTATAGCATGGTGCCCTCTACAAAAGCGGTTTTCTTGCGCAACAGGCGTTGGCAGATCGTCATTGCTGGCTTGCTGGTACAGGTCGTCGTAATGGTGATGGCGTTTGTCAGCTTACAACAATCCGGGCGGCCAGACGTGACCCTCGCGCTGGTTGCGGGCAAGACCGGGATATGTCGTATAACCAGCGTCGCGCCGTTTACCGATGCCTGGGTCAACGGCATACAGCCAGGCATGCTTGTACGCGCACTCAGTAGCGCTACGACGAACAGGCTTTATCGTGATACTGGCACGATTGTCGACTGCAAGCCGACAGCGCAATCGGTCTTTGTGGAGGTTATCAATCACAGCTCAATTCTTCACTTGAATACAGAACCCAGATCGCTTGATACTGTCAACCACGTAATCGCTATTCTGCTGGTTGCCATCTTTAACTTGATGGGCATCACCATTTTTCTGCGCACCACCAATCGGCCCGTGGCACGTACCGCGTACGCGCTCTTCTACGCGGCATCGATCCTCTTTTTCCTTGTGAACATCAATAGCACGCTCCCAAACAATATCCTTCTTTATGTATTGGGGCAGATTACCTGGGGATTGGCCGCGACGTTTGTCTATCTCTTGCCACGACCAGCCGCGAGCGAGGAAAAACAGCGGTCCAGCAGACGCATCTCGCCCTACACTCCCTTAGTCGTGAGCATAGCGCTGACGGCGCTCAGTATGCCCGTGCTTATCCTGCTCCCTGCCGCCCGCTTCACGATGTCGCTCATTACCGGCGGCTACGCGCTTTTCTGCATGATCGCTATCTGCTGGATGATGCTGAGGGGCATTCGACGCCTGAGTCCAGAAGAGAAGCGCACGATCAGGATCATCGCCGCCGGTATCGTCTTCCTCCTGCTGATGCTGGCGTTCAACCGCAACATCGTGAATTATAGTTCGTTTGTGATCAATAGCTTCACACACCTTAATACTTTCAACAGCATCCCTTTGCTCATCCTGCCGGTTATCTGCGGCTATACGCTGATACGCCATCAGTTCCTGGGCACCACCAGCCTGCTCAGCCGTCAGGTGATGCGCGCGCTCCTGTGGATTCTGCTCGGCAGCTTTTTGTGATACCGAGCGTCAATATTATGCGCATTCTGGAAAACGATGTGTCTGGGCTGGGTGAGAACCGCTACTACTTCTACGCGGGCCTGCTGTGGCTAAGCCTGTTGCTCTTTCCGTTCTTGTGGAGCAAGGTGCGCAACTTCGGCGACCAGGTCTTCTATCACGATTTCTACGAATATAATCGCTCTCTGCGCGAACTGAGCGCCGAGCTGACGCAGCTGCAACACCTGGATCAGATCTGTACGTTTGTGCTGCCCCACCTGGCACAGCTACTGAACGCCAAAGGAGCAGGTGGCGCGATGAGCGAGATATAAGAAGCTATCACCATTCTGCTGGTCGATGATCACACGATGATGCGCGAGGGGACGCGCCGTCTGCTTGAAGAGGATAGCACGCTTGTCGTCGTAGGCGAGGCGAGCGATGGCGAGGAGGCACTCGCCCGCAGCCAGCAACTCGGACCGCGCGTGGTCATCCTCGATATCTCCATGAAGGGCATGAACGGCTTCAACGCGGCCCGCTCGCTATTGGCGCAGGCGTCGCCGCCAGCGATCCTGATTCTGACGGCCTACGATCAGGTTGCCTATGTGCAGACTATGCTCAAACTAGGCGTGAAGGGCTACTGGCTCAAAAGTGCACGTGGCAGCGAGATCCGCCAGGCGGTCCACGAGGTCGTGGCGGGCAGGAGGAGCCTCGATCCCGAGGTGCGCCGCTTGCTGAGCGCGCACGAAGACAGCGCGCCCGCCAGCATGGAGCCGCTGACCAATCGCGAGACCGCCGTGCTCCAACTGATCGTCCAGGGCGCACGCAACAACGAGATCACGCAACGCCTGCATATCGCGGTCAAGACGGTCGAGACTCACCTCACCAGCATCTACAGCAAGCTGGGAGTGCAATCACGAGCGGAGGCTATCGCCCTGGCACAACGCCAGGGCTTGCTACTGGAAAGCCCTTTAGAATAGCATCTGCTCCAGTTTTTTTTCTTGCAGGAGCCACTGGCGAAGCAGACCAACGGATATCCTGTAGCGAGTGTCGGTCAGATCACGTGGATCGCTGGCGAGCTTCTCGATAGCATCGGCCTCGGTCAATTCGCGCAGAGCGGTGACAACCTGCTCTTTTTTGAATGGAATGCGATAGTGGCGGCAGAATTCCTCGATTTCCAGGAGGGAAAGTGCGCGACCCTCTTCTCTGCCACCCTCCGCCAGCAAGGAAAGAACAGTACGCGCTTCGGCTGATAGTGTATCCCACAGCCAGCCGAAGTGGAAGCGCCCCGTTTGCATTACGTCGCGCAGCACGGTATTGACATCATTGATGGTGGCATAGGCCTTGCGCTTTTCATTACAATGATCGACCAGCGAGCGGCAAACGAGGTGGATCAGGTAAGGCTGATCAGCGGTCAGGTCGCGAATTTTCTCGATAGCGTAGGGCTCGTACTCCAGATTGCCCGCTACAGGACCAGTAATCAGCCCGATGGCGCTCTTGGGGCTGAGACGCGCGAGATGATGATGGAGCGCCATATTGAAGAAGACCGACCTGTATTCACCGGTAAGTTGCTTAATAGTGTGTATGCCAGAGAGCAGGAAGTTGATGTTGCGGGTCTGCATCAAACTGCGCAGATACTCGTAGAGTTCAGGCTCAAGCTTCCCTTTCTTCACCTGTGCTTCCAGCACCTCGAACTCGTCAATCAGTATGATAATTCTGCGATCAACAAGGTGCTCTTCCACCTCATCCAAAAACACATTGAAGGCGAAGATAGGATCGTGGTCAAAGTCGGCCCGGCGCGGTTTATCAACAGCGATATCTCTCTTACATAACTCGTTAAAGATATAGTATGCCAGGTTATGGAAAAACCTGTTGGCACTGATCTGGTATACCTCTTTTTGCATATCAACCAGAATAGGGATATGTGGCTCCAAGGCCGCGCTCCTTTTGAGGTGCTGTAGGAGCGTGGTCTTGCCGGTACGCCTTTGCCCATAAAGCACCATCACCGTTTGCGCCTCCGCCCGCGTCAGATTGTCCTTGAGGAACTCGATATCCTTCTTCCGGCCATAAAACATCTTGCTGTCGCGGGTAGGCGTTCCCGTTGAATAAGGATTCGGAATTAATTTGAACTCGTGTCGCTCAGGTTGAAATTCGAGCTGATCATTCTTGATAATTGTTTTCATAATCGTCTCGGCGTCGTCATAGATGATTTCGAAGTTCATGCTCAGCATGCGCGTATGTTCACGCGGCCTGATGCAGAACTCCGTGTGCGCTTCCTCCTGCGCAAAGATGATTTCAGTCTCGAAAGAGTTTTTGCCCACTACAGCGAAACTATCATTATATAAAATGCTTACTTTGACATTATTGGCCGAACTGCGCCCCGTGTTAGTGATGCTCAGTCCGATACCGACCTGTTCTTCATAGGGCATACAGCGCGTCTTCAGATCTACCTGAAGCTCGGCGCACCCTCGCAACTCGCTGAGTTGGGCGAAAACGATCTCTCGCCAGCGCCTGAGTAGTAGTTCGAACGCGCGGTGATCGGGGAGCCGCGCCGTGGGGATGTCATTGAAATCGGTGGCATATTCACGTTCGATGAATTTATGCAGCGACTCTATTGTGCTACTTGCTTCCAGCAAGCTAGAGAGACGGTCATTGAGCCCTTCACGTTTCAGGTAGATGCGCAGCAAGCGCGTAACCATACCAAGCTTTTGACAGATGCGCAAGACGATTAGGGCATGCAAGTTTTCGGGCGTCAATTCATTTATTATAAGGTGGCAGTGATAGTCCGCGATATCGCTCAGGGTACGAGTGCGAAAGAGACGACGCAGTTCTTCATAGATAAGCCAGGTATCTTTGCCAAATTTGAATGATTTGACCTCTTTTAGAGCATTTGTTACCCACTCAATGCGTTCCAGCGCGTTCGCGTCGTCAAGCCTATCAATCAGAGAAACGAAGGCGGCAAAAAGTTGCTGTACGACCGGCGTTTTTGCATTGGTGACGATTTGCAGCAGAATGTCAGGCTTGATTCCCTGACTAATGCAATGGAACAGGTTAATGAGCAGGTCGCCGTGATGGGAGTCGAGAAAATGAGCGAGCGTGCGCCCGGACTCTTGCTTTATCCAGTCCGATTCACGGTCTTGAGCGGCGGTGAGTAGCACCTGCAGAATTTTGTCATTGTACGGTGCATTCGAACGATCGATCAGGTGATATAGTTGGCGCAAGACGGCGCGCCGCACGAAGCGATTGCTGTTCTGAGCAAGACCTTCCAGGTAATCGAAGCCTGCTTCCCAGTCCTGGTCGATAAGGTGCTGAATCTGCTCAACGAAGATGCGGCGCATCTCCTCGTTGGGGTCTGCCGTGAACTGGTTGAGAAGGCGGCACGCATACTGTGGATCGCATTGGTATGCTTTCATGACTAGAGGAATCAGCTCTTTGCGCACCTCGATCGCGCTATCCTTCGAGTATTTCTCAAAGAAATCAAATATGTGCAGATCATGTAGTTCAGCAAGATTACGCAAAGCAAAGGCGCGCAGGTAGGCATCGGTCTGTTCCAACAGGCTGGAAATGACTTCCTGTTCCCGTTGACCCTGCAGCAGTCCCTTCCAACATTGATCGATATACATCTTCACCTGTCGCTGATCGACGACCTGCAGAATCTCCAACTGGTCACCGGCCCCAAGTGCGATCTCGACGTTCCCATCATCATCGATATCCTCAACCTTTACCACGCGAATACGGTCGGTTGTGCGATATTTCCAGAGGAACTCGCCGTCACGATTGAGCACGTACAGATAACCGTCGGCGCAACCCAGGAAGAGCTCGATCTTGCCATCGTGGTCGGCATCGATGGCGTCGATGCTCAAGACGCTATGCGGCAGGTAGTAGCGCCACTTAAGTCGTCCCTTGCTATTTAGGACATGGACATTGCGGTCCTCAGAGCCGATGACGATCTCCACTTGGTCGTCGCCGTCAATATCTTTGACACACACGGTCCGCACGCGATCACGCGTTGTGTACTCCCATAACAACTTACCACTGCGCGTATAGGTATACACTGTGTTGCTAATGCCACCCGCTACGATCTCAGGGAAATCTCCTTCTTTTGGTGTGTGCGCGTAAAGCGTTTCGATGCCCTGTGGCGTGTCAATAATCTTCACAGGCTCGTCAAGGTCGCTGCAATCATAGATCTTGATCTGCTTTTCCGCCGACCCCGTAATAATCTCGCCCGGCTCCTGGGGAATGGCCGCTGAGACGTGCAAACTGGTCATCCATTTGTCGATAAAGTGCGTGTGCCTTACCCTGGGGTCCGGTTTCAACTGTCCCCACGTACCAGCGACGCCACTGACAATATAGAGATGGTGATCGCTCGAACAGACGACTGCTTCTTCCCAGCGCCCTCGATTGACATATCCCGCCTGCACTGAAAGAATCTCCTCGCCAAGAGGCAGCTTCCAAAGCATACGCCCAATATTAGTAGAAGCGTAGAGATCCCCTTCGCCAGTCCCCCAGATAACTTCGCGGCGCGCGTCGCCCGAGATATCCCCGAAACAGATGCTGCGGATGTGTCCGCAATCACTCCTGCGCCAGAGCACCTGGACTTTTTGCTGCTGCAAACGCAGCAGATCCGCTAAAGCAAAAACGTATTCGGATTTATCAATGAGAACTTCAACATGCTTCAAGGTCACTTGCTTCAGCATCTGATGCTCTTTGAGATCCTCTTGCAAGATATCCTGCAAAAGCAAACGCTCATCGTGAGGGAGAAGCGTCAGTGATGGAGGGGCCGGGCGACCCAATGCCTGGTAGCTGCGGCGAATTTTTTTAACCAGATCCTTGACTAGATTCACGCGGAAGAAATGCAGCCTGTCCTCTGATCCTACTAGCACTTCTATTTGCCCATCAAGGTCGATGTCAGCAGCGTAAATACTCAAGACTCGAGAGTCCACATTATGTCGCCAGATTACGCGCCCTTTGGCATCGAGAAAATAGATATGCTTATCCTCGGAGCCCGCGATGATTCTGCATCCCTCCCCGATATCGACCACCTGCAAGGCGAGCAGGCGATTCTCGAAGGATTGCCGCCAGAGCACAGCGAGATCAGCGTCCAGGGCGATCAGTTCTTTATCATCGGTTCCCACCAGGATCTCGACGCACCCGTCGTTGTCGATATCTGCCGCACACACGGAGTAAATCGAGTGCTCCATACGCTGCTTTGCGATGCACTTGCCATCACTATTGAGCACATAAAGATATTTGTCCTTTGAGCCCACCAGCACCTCCACCTCGCCATCGCCATTGATATCATACAGGAAGATGGCCCGTACCCAGTCATTGGTAGGAAACCGCCAGCACACTTCGCCGCTCTCGGCGTCAAAGAGATAAACGCAGCGATCTTCCGAGGCGATAAAAATCTCGTTTGGACAGGCGGGGTTGATCAGGACCTGGCGAATCGCCTGCTCGCTTTGAAACCAGTACGCGTCCGGTTCGTGCTTCTGGTCGTCGGCCCTGCCGGTATCGACGTTAAAACTGAAGCGCTCCCCATTTCCCGCCAGCGTCTTTCCGTCTTTATCAAGTCCATAGATTCGACCATCGCGCGTGCCCGCGAGAATACGCGCCCCAGAGTCTTTGCTCTCAAGGCTCTTCTTCTCCCTTTGTGGAATGGTAGCAACGGTGCCGACCCACTGTTTAGTCCCGATAATGCGTGGCCATCGTACATCGCCACTGCGCGTCAGAGTATATACACGACCGTCGCGCGTGCCCGCAATAATTTCACTATCGTGGTCATTGTCGATATCCGCAACACAAACACTCGTTACCCAGTTTTTTGTTTTAAGACTCCACAGCTCGGTTATCACAGCAAGACCTTGCTGCAAGAAGATCTGCAAATTTGTATTTGCTGTTTGTGTTTTAGGCACTAGAGCAACCTTTCTTGTTGAAAGGGACGATGAAACTCTGGTAAATAGTTTAAAGGAGCATTTCGCTGAAAACTAAAGCGTCTGGGTATAATATATCTTTTATTGCGTCACATAATCTACTATTCGTGTTAAAAGAGGTTCCGAGAAAGTACATGTATTTACAGGGAATGCATATAATGGAAGATGTATAAATTGGGAATGATCTATTTTTATATTAATAGTATCGACATTTTGTTGCGAGATACGTGCATTCCGCTTTTGCAAGCGCTGCATTCGTACATCATCATCGACCATACAGTGAAGTACTCTTGGAAGCCCTTCAAGCATAAACCTCTCTTTGATGCCATCTTTATCAATGACCTGCCAATCCAGCCTTTGGCTTAGTCTCTTTGCCAGCGTGGTTTTGCCAGTGCCGGGAAAACCCGCCATAAGCACAAGCGTAGGCCTATTTTTATGAAAACGCTCAAAACACTCCATCTCGCAATTTCCTTACTTCCTGATTTATTAGTGCAAGGCACAAACCTACTCTCTAGAAAGCCACGTACTACTATTTAATAATGTGCTCCGGAATCCTAAACGTTTTCGCTCTGTCTCTTCTCAAATGGGTTGCTCTGGCACGTTTGTGGCTTATCTATAGTTTAATGGGCTGATAAAATGCCGGTTTGTACCTATTTATAGCGTGAGTATAAGCTCAAAAACGTGCTGAGATGTGCCAAAAATATGACAGATCTGTGCCAGGCTCTCCTAACCAGTTATTACCTCGTGTGTTGGCAGAGCGCTTACCTGTCAGAGCACTGGCAGAAATTTGACATTTCCAGGCAGAAAAACGATACTACAATTTGGATAACTCTATATTTTTGTTGCTGGCTCTGGATGATTACGCTAGCCTCTTTATCGAAGAGAAAGGTTGAGAGGACCCAGATCATGAGCGATTATTCTACTATTAGAAACTATCTGCAACTCGGGCTTTCCGTTGTCACTCAGCTGTGGCTTTATAAGGCAAAGAACTGGATCACCTGCGTTTACGCCGCTGACATTGATAACGATGGAAAAATCGAAATTCTGGCAAGTTCCAAGGATGGTCGCGTGTGCGCTCTTAGTGAGGATGGTCAACGTAAATGGGAACGTGTTATTGGCAGTAAAGCAATTGTAAACATCCTTACTGTAATCAATCCGCCAGATAGCCTCTCTTCGCTTTCCTGCAACGTATCGCTCACGAGGTTGGACGCTATCTACAGCGCGGGGATGTGAAAGATCGCGTGACGGCCCTATTAGAAGCCCTGGATGCTATCAACGCTATGAAAGCAAGCGTTCGGCAAGCTTATTCGACGGTTGTAGGAGATGAACCGTTGCTGAACCTTCCCGACCGCCGTATGTTTGAGTTGCTCGTTGAGCGCTGGCAAACTATTGCGAGCACGAAATTGAGCGAAATACGAGGGAAGGCGGAGCTGAAGATTGAGCTGAAAACACCGGATGTACAGCAAGAAGAACAGGTGGTATTTCTCTTAGCTGTACGCAATGAAGGCAGTGGCTCGGCTCACCAGGTAAGAATTACCCTCCTGAACAGCAACGATTTTAGCGTAGTTGGCAGATCTTCGTTTACTATCGATATCCTGCTTAGCTCCCAGGAAGTATCCAAGGAGTTCTGCATTCAACCGCGTACCTCTTCACCAAATCTCAACTTCGAAATCGTTTACAATGAAGTTGACGCAAAGTTAAATGATGCTCCTACCATCAAACAGTCCGGTCATAAATTGGAGCTGTCACCGTCAGAACAGGCTTTTGAACCGATTCCAAATCTCTATACCATAGGGCTTCCTAACAAGCGATAGCAAGATGTTTTACGGTCGCGAAGAAGATATCAATATTCTTAAAGACAATCTGACCCGTACAGGCACCAAAACAGTCATTGTTCTCTTTGGTCAGCGCTGCTCTGGGAAAACAACGTTGCTCTTTCACCTGATCAACACAGCAGTTTTGGAGCAACATATACCTATAATGGTCGATATGCAAACAGCATCATATGGTATTAGCGTGAGTAAATTGCTACGCGATATAGCCTATGCTATCGCTAAAGAGTTTCGCAAGCGCGGTATGCCTGTTACTCAGCCGCGTTTCGATGAGTTCGAACGCGATCCAACATTTACATTTAACACGTTTTTAGATGAAGCAGAAGAACAGGTGCTCGGGCGTAAGATTATTCTGCTCATTGACGAGTTTGATTATATGATACAGAAAATTCGCGATTTGACTGCGGATCAGCCGTTTTTGATTCATCTGCTTTGTCGGGCACTGGTTGACCACTGCAATCAGCAATGTAAAGCGTATGTTACTATGAACGATGTCAATACAGTCTTAGACGAGGTACTGAAGACGGGCGGCGAGCAGTTCGCCTGGATACTGGCACAAATAGATCCCGTTGATCGCGTCGTTCTCTCCGCTCTGGCTGAAAAAGTGGGGGATGAAGGACGCTTCCTTTCCCTCCTCGACATTCAGGAAATCTGTACTGCCCGCTTTATCAGTTTGACAAATGATGTGCTATTGGAGTCGTTGAAGAAGCTCTGCAATCTGGAGGTGGTTGTCAGTAAAAGCGATGACGAGCAGGTAGATAGGGCTGAACGTGCTCGCTATTGTATCCCCGTAGGTCTTCTGCGTATATGGTTACGTAAAGAAAAACCTATGGAAGTTCTTCTACGCGAAGAAAAGCTGAATAATGAACAGATAATATCTCTTCAACAGGCAAAGGCAAGCAAAAGGAAAAGAAATAATAGCACTAGGTAAACAAAGCGTCTGCATTTACCCAAAAAGGTTAATACACATTAATCTCAATAAGGATAAAAATCCTATACAAACATATAATGTCACATGGGGAGAAGCTAAATTGTATACTGTTAAACGTATCAATATGGTCATCTCCGTGCTCGCGGCATAACGTCTTCTTGTATAGAAGTAGCTTATTTTCAGAGGAGCTTGCTGATGAAAAATATCCTTCATAATCCCTACGTAAATACTAATACGATACGCGACCAAGGTATGTTTTTTGGACGCCGTGCTTTGTTGAGGCGTATTTATGGAGGGCTGCTCAGCAAACAATCCATCTCCCTGATAGGCTTGCAACGCATTGGCAAATCTTCTTTACTACACGCTCTACCCCTACGCGAGCTTCAGGGCAATTTTGCCGACAATCTGGAAAAGCATATATTTGTACTTCTCGATCTACGCGAATACAGCCAGAAAAGTAGCGATGATTTCTTCGAGGCAGTGAGCAAACGGATTCTTGCGCAGGCACGCAAGCATCTAAACCTGAACCACGAGCCCGAAGAAGGGGCCGACGAGTTCTTTGCCCTCTTGACCGAGATTCAGGAGCAGGGGTTTCACACAGTCCTGCTCATGGATGCCTTCGATAATGTTGCGCGCAACAGCCGCTTCAGCTGGGAGTTCTTCTCATTCCTGCGCTCCCAGGCAACGTTTGGTAGAGCTTCATACGTGATCGCTACTACTGCTCCTTTACAAAAAATATGCCATAGAGACATAGAAGGTTCACCTTTCTTCAATATATTTGCTGTGCAGGACGTGGGCGCGCTTGAGCTGGAAGAGGCTCGCGAACTGATACTCCATCCAGCGCAGAAAGTCGGTTTGGCGTTTACACCCGATGAGGCTGATTGGATCATCAAACTGGCTGGCCTGCACCCCTTTTTTATCCAACAGGTGTGCAACTACTTCTTCGAGGAGAAATTACTCCATGATGGAGCAAAGGTCGATCGCAAGCATATCAAAAATCAAGCATACCACGCGCTTGAATCACATTTCAATGATATCTGGGAGCGCCTCCCCCCAGACAAACAAGACCAATTGAAAGATGAAGCGCGTGTGGTCAATAAGCAGGAGCGCGAAATACCCGAACTGAGTGAGAGTTCACTCTTTCGCATGTTTGTGCGCAATAAGTTCAAGATATACCTCTTCCGTATGACCCCAGAGGCACTGGAGCAGGCGCTAGGCAAGCTCAATGATCCTAAAAAGCTGAGTGAATGCGAACTTGCGAATATAGTTTCGTCGAGTGGTCCACAGGGCACGCCCACCGTCGTCGAGAAAGGCTTGCTTGTGCGCAAGATGCTCAATGAGGCGTTCGAGCGCATGCACGGCACTGGCACACGCCAGGATAGCGCGTCCGATTGGCTTCTGTACAATATTCTTTATTATCGTTATTTCAAGCACCATATGAAGAACGACCAGATAGCCGCGCGATTGGAATTTACGAGTACGCGGCAGTACTTTCGTGAACGCACAAAGGCAATCGAAGCGCTTTTTACTATCTTGCTGGAAATGGAAAACGCTAACTTAGCTTCAGAGGAAATTTAGTCGTTGCAGTAGGGGAAATAATGGCACTGTGCCAAATCTTTCCCCAGTATCTTTTTACCACGCGCCTTTCTCCATCCACTCCTTTTGCTGAGGTAGCTGTCGCAAATCTGGCACACCTTGTCAGTAATATAACGTTATAATATAACCACGTATCTTTGAACGAGATAAGTGAAGATCTTTAATAAGCGATTCTATGACAAATTTCCTATTAGCTAAATGATAAGGACAGCTAAAATGCCGGACATTTGGTTTATAAGGCATGCTGAGAGCGAGGCCAATGCGGGACTACCAACTGAGAATCCCGTCACTACACAATTGATGCCCAGAGGATTCGAGCAGGCAGAAGAGATTGCTCAATCCTTTCAGCAAGCACCTGATCTTATTATCATATCACCATACTTGCGCACCCAACAAACAGCCAAACCAACTTTGAAGCGCTTTCCTTCGGCGAAATGTACTCAATGGAGAGTTCAAGAGTTCACCTACCTCGCACTCGCAGGCAAAACAACATGCGATGAGCGCCGCCCGATGGTAGAAGAGTTCTGGGAACGTTGCGATCCCGTTAGTACCCATAGCACAAGCACTGAGTCCTTTGTAAAGTTTATTACGCGGGTACAGAGCGTCCTGCATCAGCTTAAATCTTCAAAGGAAGAGTTCATCGCCGTTTTTAGCCACGAGCAATTTATTCACGCTGCACTCTGGCTTCTGATCACTAACAAATTGAATGAAGATCTCAGCCTTTGTCGCGATTGTATGAGGAACTTCAGGCATCGCCTTCTATCGTTCCCTATACCCAATGGCGCAATCACATCCGTGCAGTTGCGACGTGGCTGTAAACCTTGGATTGGCAGTACGACGACTTCTCATCTTCAACAGAATGTTGCTGTCCCATTAGAGGAGGCATCGTTGCGCGCTGCCTACTTTCCGACGTTGAAGCGGAAGTGCGCAATATCTCCGTCCTGAATGACGTAGTCCTTGCCTTCGAGCCGCTGCAGACCTTTCTTCGACGCGGCGGCGAACGAGCCGGTCGCCATAAAGTCTTCGAAGCGCGTCACTTCGGCGCGGATAAAGCCACGCTCGATATCGGAGTGGATCTTGCCCGCCGCCTCTGGTGCCTTCGCGCCCTTTGTGACGGTCCAGGCGCGCACCTCGTCCTCGCCTGCCGTGAGGAAGGTGATGAGGTTCAGCAGGCGATAGCCGACCTGGATCACGCGATCTGCGCCCAGTACGGGCAGGCCGAGCGCCTCCAGATATTCCCGCGCATCCTCGGGGGGCAGTTCGGCCAGCTCCGCCTCCAGGCGCGCTGAGACGGCGACGACCTCCGCGCCCTCGCCCTTCGCTTTCCTGGCGATGGTGGCAATGCCTTTCAGTTCACCTTCCTGCGCGGCGTCCTGCGCGTCCCCGCCCGCCTGGATTTTTGCTAGCAGCTCGTTGGCAGAGGCGAGCTTATCCTCGCTGACGTTGAGCACGTACATGCGCGGCTTCATTGTGAGCAGGAAGAGCTCGTCGAGCAGGGGAGCATCCTGCGGCTCCAGCTCTACCTGGCTGGCAGGCCGCATTTCGTTGAGCGCTTCCTGCAGGTGCCGCAACACGTCAAGTTCGCGCTGGTACTTTTTGTCGCCCGATTTGGCCGCGCGCTGTGTGCGCTCCAGACGCCGCTCGACGGTCGCGAGATCGGTCAGGGCCAGTTCAGCGTCGAGGCTCTCCAGGTCGCGGTTGGGATCGATGTTATTGTAGATATGTGGGACGTTGTCGTTGACGAATGTACGTAGGACGATTGCTAACGCGTCGGCGTTGCGAATATGCCCAAGAAATTCGGCGCTCAGCCCCTCGCGCTTCTCCTTGCCAGCCTGGGCGCTCTGGCCCATGCCCGCCACGTCTACAAATTCGACGGTGGTGTAGGTCGTCTTTTTGGGATGGAATATCTCTGCCAACGGTTCCAGGCGCGGATCTGGCACCTGCACGACCGCTACGTTCGCCTGCACGGTGCTGGTCGCGTACCCGCTCACGGGCGCGTTCGCCTTGGTGAGCGCGTTGAAGAGCGTGGTCTTCCCGCTCTGCGGCAGGCCGATGATACCTATAGTAAGAGCCATCTATGGAATTTCCTTCTTTATGAATATGTATGATGCCTTTAAGTGTGGTATCTATTCTACCATACATGGGTAGGGGAGATTGGCTCTCGCATCTGACTTGACGAACGCTCTATTCGACACTACAATATCTATGATTACAAAAGGCTTTTATCAGGAGGGAATATTTTCATGCCATTGTACGAGTACTACTGCTCGGATTGCAAAGCCAGGTTTGAGCTCCTGGTAAGCCACAAGCACGCCGATGATGTGGCGTGCACGAAGTGCCGCAGCGAAAAAGTGCGCCGCCAGCTCTCGGTATTTGTGTCGCAACGTGCATCGAGCGAGGATAGCTCGTACGATGAGGTCGCGCCACGCATGGGCGGCTGCGCGTGTGGCGGCGGCGGTTGCGGTTGCCACTAAACATACTGGACAGGTCTTGCTATGCTGTTTAATAAAACTGGCTACCGGCGCGGCGTGCTAGAGGGCGTCATCGTCTACACGCTCGGTCGCTTCGGCGCGCTGATCAATCCCGCTCTCTTTCCCGATTGGACCTATGTCGCCGTTCCCCTGCTCTTTCTGCTGCTGCAATATCTCATCGCGCCCTTCTGGGCTACGCGCCGCATGGTATCAACGCGCCGCGAACGGCTCAGCAAGCGCTTCTGGCTGCTTGGTCCGCGCCTGGCGGCAATCTGCCTGGGCATCGATGTGCTGATTACGCTGGCGTTTGGTCTACCCGCTGGCAGCTTCGGCGTTCCACAGGGATCGGGCCTGCTGCGCATGCTTACTCCCGGTCGCAACCATCTGACGCTGCTCGATTTCGGCGTCTATGAACTGAGAACCGCCGCTCTGCTCTTCGCGCTTTTTACGCTGACGGTGATCTGCACGCGCCTGGCGATGGGCGGCTTCCTGCGCTTTACCATGCCCGCTGGCGGAAATCGCGTTACACTGTAGTACGCTTCGCTATCTGGAGATAATCTTTTATGTATCGTAGAAAAAAAGTAGATTGGCTCTTCCTGCTCCTGTCTATCTACCTGCTCGCCATCGTCGGCTTTATCTTCGCCACCCATCTCGACGCTATCCAGGCATCCCAGCCGACCTATGAGATCACGCTGATCGTTGTCGCCATCCTCGCCATTGTCGGACTGTGGCGCTCGCTCTTCCGTTGGCAGGCTTAAAGGGATAAAGAAGGTATAGCTTGTGCAGACAAAATTAGTACAGAGTCGTCCACGCCGCCTGGGACGCCTCATTCTACGTATTATCAGCGCACTACTCGTGCTGGCTCTCGGCTACGCGCTGCTCTGGTTGCGGCCTTTGCCCGCCACTGAACCCGCGCTGGGAGCCATGCAAAGTGATAGCAACGTCACCGTTACCTCTACTACCTCTGTAATTTCGTTTCTGCCCACAAAAACGGCGACAACAGGCTTTATTTTTTACCCAGGTGCCCTCGTCGATCCACGCGCCTACGCCTATTACATGCACGCGTTCGCCGCACAGGGCTACGCGGCATTTATCGTCAAGATGCCGCTCAATATCTCGTTCCTGGGCCAGGAGAACGCGGAGGGCATTATCGCGGCGCATCCAGCGATATCGACGTGGGCCATCGGCGGCCATTCGCTAGGTGGCGTGAGCGCCAGTACTTTTGCCGCGTCTCATCGAGAGATCAAGGGTCTGCTGCTCTACGCATCCTATCCGGCGAGCAATATTGCGTCACAACTGCAAGGTAAAGAGGTCGTCTCGATCTATGGAACACGCGATGGCCTGGCTGATCCGGCATCTATTGCAAAGTCGCGGGCGCTGCTGCCCACAAACACGCGCTTTGTGGCGATTGAGGGCGGCATTCACAGCTTCTTCGGCGACTATGGTCTGCAGAGCGGCGATGGGCAGCCGACTATTAGCCGCGAACAGGCTCAGCAGCAGATTATTGCCGCTAGCCTAGATTTTCTGGGGAAGCTGGCGACTACTGGATATGGCCTGTCAGTGTGATCCTGCTGGGGCTGCTGTCGCTCATCGAGGCCAACTTGATCAAGAACTGGGGCGTGGGTCTCCACTTGCTCAAGGTGATGCCCGCGATGACCTTGCTGCCCGCCAGGTTTCTTGCCACTCTTTTGCCGCAAGCTTTTCGGGGGACGCACAAAGCGATTGGAGGAGGGAGGCAAGCTACTATTGTGGCTGTCTTTGGCCAACTGCCGCTCCAATTCCTTGATGCGTTCTTGCAGAAAGTCTATGGCCATCGGCGCTTGCTTCAATCCTTCGCGCAACACCTGATTCTCTTGTCGCAATCGGTCCAGTTCTTCATCGCTGCTCATACTCTTACTCTAGCAAATCCGTGCTCTTCTTCGCAACTTTGGTACCCCTTCTGAATAGTTACATGATTCCCCTCTTGACAGGTGCAATAGCTATTTGTTATAATTTGTATAGCTAATAGTTATATATAGCTATTTGCCATACTAAAACTTAACAGAATCATCTTGACAAGGAAGAAATTCGTGAAAGAAATTCGTGAAATCAGTCATCAAGATATGCGTGAGGTACGTACAAAGTGGGGCAAGCGCGCGTTTGACGCACGAGCAGGAGATGAGATACTGACGAGGTTCTCTACGGAGAAAAGCACGGGCCAGGCCAGTAGCGGGGCGTTGGGGCAGTTCGCCCGCTTCTGTGTGGTCGGCACGAGCAACGCCGTCATCGACTTCGGCGTACTCAATGCAGCATTGGCCGCCTTCCCCACACGGGCGATCATGCCGCTCTTGGCCTACAACACGGCTGCCGTCGTGCTGGCGGCAACCAACAGCTTCGTATGGAATCGGCGCTTCACGTTCCGCGTGCGCGGCCCGCTGCGGACGAGCGAGGTCGCGCGCTTCGCCGTGGTGGCCCTCGGCACAGCGGGGCTTAACGACCTGGTGCTGCTGGCGCTCTCCGGCCTCTTCCCGGCCCTCATGGCGAGCGGCGCGCTGGGCGCGAACGTGCTCAAGCTGGGAGCCATCCTGGGCGCGATGACGCTCTCATTTTTCGGCATGCGTTGCTGGGTGTTTCTCGGCAGGAGGCTGCCATCTGGCCTACCTGCAAAAGCGAGGGGTTTGCCCTCATCGTCGGACAGGACTTCAAAGGACTACCATGTTCAAGAGTCTGTATCCGTTGCTTCTCTCAAGCAGCGTATGGAGGTGTAACCATGACTACTCATCAATCCTGGAGTCCCTATGCAGGGAGTAGCTCCATCATTCTGGCGGTCGTCCTGTTGATCATCACTGGTGTTTTGCTGTACTTAGCCTTTCGATTACATCATCCAAAAGAGGTCAAAAGACCTGGAACCTTTCTTGGCACTGCTATCGTGGTGATCTGGCTGTTGTCTGTGACAACGGTCCTGGTTGCATCAAGCCTCTACGTGCTTGCGCTGTATCGACAGAAGGGTCCCTTCACTGCACCGACAGACTACATCTTTCCCGTGACTATGATCTCAGCATTGGTCGCCTTTTGCGTAATCGCGTACCTGGCAAGGCAGAGTGGGTTCTGGGTCGCTGTTGGGAGCGCCATTGTTGGGACCATAGCTGCACCGATGATCTTCGAACTCCCCTTCGATCTCATCGTGATGTGGCGAACGTATCCTCCCGATCCTGGAACATACTTTACCCTGCTCTTCTTTTTGCCGCTCTTTCTCGTCGAGATCGCAAGTTTTGCGCTGCTCACGTTCTCACCTTTCGTGAAACTGTCGAGAGCGACCCTGTTCCTGTTGGCGGGCATGTTTTTGGTCTTCGCGGTCTGGGCAGTGTTTGGCTTTGCCTATCCGGCAGCTCCCCTGCCCATTGCTCTTAACGTGATATCAAAAATTCTGGCATTTGTGACTGCTGTCTCGCTCTTCCTTCCACCGGAAAAGGTCACTGAGCAGGTTAAGGC
>JALYTQ010000004.1 GCA_030854195.1 Chloroflexota bacterium | reverse complement strand
CCAGCGGGGTAGGGATAGACGGTATCAGGCGACATCTTCGCCCACTCGGTCGTGATGCTATCGACAATGCGCCAGGACGCCTCGATCTCATCGCGGCGGATAAAGAGCGTCGAGTCGCCAAGAACGCAGTCGGCAATGAGGCGCTCATAGGCGTCCGGCGATTGAATACCGAAGGCACCAGCATAGGTGAAGCCCATGTCCACAGACTCCAGATGTTGGGCCGCGCCGGGAACCTTCGCGCCAATCTTGAGCGAGATCCCCTCGTCCGGCTGGATGCGGATGGTCAGGCGATTAGGGACCAGCCCCTTCGTCTCCGTGGGATGGTACATCTGGTGCGGCACGCGCTTGAACTGAATCGTTACCTCGGTGCTGCGCGTCGGGAGGCGCTTGCCCGTGCGGATATAGAATGGAACATCCTCCCAGCGCCAGTTCTCGATGAACAGTCTGAGCGCCACGTATGTCTCGATCGTCGAATCGGGCTTAACACCCTTCTCCTGCTTATATCCGACCACCGCTTGCCCATCGATGGTGCCCTCTATATACTGGCCGCGCACTACCGCAGAGATGACCTCTCCAGGCTTATACGCGCGGATGGCGCGCAACACCTTTACCTTCTCATCGCGGATAGCCTCGGCATCAAAGGCTACAGGCGGCTCCATCGCGGTAAGACAAAGCACCTGCATGATATGGTTCTGCACAATATCCCGGATAGCACCGGAGGTCTCATAGAATTCGGCGCGCGTCCCGATACCCAGATTTTCGCCGACAATAATCTGCACATGATCGATATATTTCTGGTTCCAGAGGGGCTCAAAAATTCCGTTGGCGAAGCGGAAGGCCAGGATATTCTGTACTGTCTCTTTGCCCATATAGTGATCGATGCGGAAGATCTGGTTTTCACGGAAGACGCGACTTAGATCACGATTGAGCTTCTTGGCTGATTCGAGATCGTGTCCAAACGGCTTTTCAATCACAATGCGCACCCAGCCGCCATCACTATTCCCGTTACTGCTACTACTGCTGCTGCGTGCCAGGCCGGAGCCGCCGAGGTGATAGACAATCTCGGAATCCAGATCGGGGGGCGTTGCCAGGTAAAAAAGGCGATTGCCGCCGGTGCCACGCTCTTCGTCCAGCTTGTCCAATAAATCTGACAGCTTGTCGTAGCCCTGCCGATCGTCGAGGTCGCCCTGGCAATAGAATAAGCGCTGCGCGAACGCTTTCTGCGCCGCCAGATCCAGCTTATCATCGTCCGGCAGGTATTTATTGACGGACTCCAGAGCTATGGCGCGCCACTGCTCATCGGTATAGGGACGACGCGCGTATGCAACGATGCAAAAGCCTTCGGGCAACGGATGATCGTGCATGAGGTGCGCAAGGGTGGGGAGTATCTTGCGTTGGGTAAGATCGCCGGTCGCGCCAAAAATCACGATATTGCAGGGGTCCGGGCGATGACCGTCCTGCCAGATGGCATGTGGTTTCCATTTCGCCCCCGGCTGAGCATGCTGAACCATAAACTTCTCCTCATCAGAACAATTTACTTCGTCATTAAAAACACGTAGATCTGTCGCACCTGGATGGACCCGGCGCGATAAAGCGGATTAACCGACAACAGAGTAACACTCCCTCTCCTAATAAACAAGAGCATTCGTCGTAAATACAGGACTCTTGCCTTCAAAGTGGTAAACTACTAGCAGAAAAAACGAGAATGGGAGAAATTCATGGCGCGCGCGCACTACGATATAACGATCATCGGTGGCGGCTCCGGTGGCCTGACGGCGGCGCGGGCCGCGCAGGCGCTGGGAGCAAACAGCTTGCTCATCGACAAGGAACGGCTCGGGGGCGATTGCCTCTACTACGGCTGCGTGCCTAGCAAAAGCCTGCTCCACGTAGCCCGTATTCTCCACCAGAGCGGAGAGAATGCGCGCCTGGGCTTCACTCCTGCCGCACCAGAAGTAGATATAACAAAAGTGAACGCCTATGTGCAGGGCGTCATCGAGCGCGTCGGGAAGACGGAACAGAGCTATGTCGAGGGCGTCAGCGTTAGATATGGACACGTCTCGTTCAAAACACCAACGACGCTCATCCTCAACGGCGAAGAGGTGACGAGCCGCAGCACGCTCATCGCCACCGGCTCGCACCCGGCGATTCCGGCAATAGCAGGACTCGCTGAAACGGGCTACCTGACCAATGAGGACGTATTCGACCTGAACGCGCTTCCCGCCTCACTCCTCATCGTCGGCGGTGGACCGGTTGGAGTCGAAATGGCGCAGGCATTCACGCGCCTGGGGGCAAGCGTCACGCTCATCCAGGGATCTGCGCGCATCCTGCCACGCGAGGACCTACAGGTCTCTGCCACCATAGCCGAGATACTCCAGGCTGAAGGAGTCACCATTATCACCAGCGCCCGTCTCATCAAGGCACAGAGGCAAGGAGAGAAAAAAGGTATCACGGTACAGCAAGATGGGCAAGAGCTGACCTTCGAGGCCGACGAACTCCTGCTCGCATCAGGACGCCGACCGAACGTCGAGGGACTCGACCTGGCGGCGGCAGGCGTTGACTATAACGAGCAAGGCATCAACGTCAACGAGTATCTCCAGACAAACCGTCCCAACATCCTCGCCATTGGAGACGTAATCGGCGGGTATCTTTTCACGCACGTCGCGGCCTATCAGGCAGGCATCGCCGTGCGCAACGCACTATTGCCCATTGGCAAGAAAAAGGTCGACTACCGCGTCGTGCCGTGGTGTACCTTCACCGATCCCGAGGCCGCGCGCGTCGGGCTCACTCCGGCAGAGGCGGAAGGGCAGCATAAGCAGACGCGCGTCGTCACATTTCCCTGGGCCACTATCGATCGCGCACAGACTGAAAGCGAGACGACGGGCTTCATCAAGCTGGTGCTGGCCGGAAAGAAAGACACTCTCGTCGGGGCGCACATGGTCGGGGCGCACGCGGGCGAACTGTTGGGGGAGATAGCAATAGCGATGCAGCATCACCTGAAGCTGAACAACATCTTCAACACCATCCACACCTACCCCACAATGAGCACTGGATTGCAGCAGGCAACGTACGAGGCATACCTGACGAGTACGTCGGCAGCCAGCAATCGGCGCATCGTGCGAACCCTTCTGCGCCTGCGTCGTTAACTGTTTAAGCCGCCTGGCGCGTGAGGATATGCCAGGCGCTTATGCTCAGCCCTTGTCAGCCTTTTTTCTATGTGGCGCGCCGTGATACAACTCGCGTGCCCTGCTAAGCGGACCACTCAAGAGGAGGGCCAGCACCGAGCAGATGATGATGGGAAGCAGCAGCAAGAAAGAGATCGACGCCGCCAACTTCACATGCGCCACGTTCAGAAAGAGGAACTGCAGCGTCACCAGCAGGATAATCATCCCAAGCGTCGTGGCGACCGTTCTCACCTTCCAGCGCGAGCGCAAGCGGGATTGGAGCGTTTTCTGGCGCAGCTCTGCCTGCTGACGAGCCGTACTCTGCATTCCCAGCAGGCGTTGGCGCTCCTCCTCTATCTGGGCACGCTCCCGCGCCAGGATATTAGCCATACGCTGCACCTCGCGCTTCAAATATAGCGCCTCGACAAGGTGTTTATCTTCCTCCTGCCGAACCTGTAATTCGATCGTCTTCATCGCATCTTGAAAAAATAGGGGCGCGCTAGAGGGAGACAGTTCAATCGTCCGTGCCGCCTCCGCCACTATCTTGTTCGCCTCCTCCTCTACGGCATCCTGGAACGAATGGTACAGGTCCTGGTAGCGATGTTCGAGCTCTACCTGGGCTGCCTGCAGACGATCGCGCTCGCCCGTCAGCTCCTGCAGGTGACTTTGATAGTGTTCGCGCTCCAGTTGATAGCTGCTATGCACGACAGCTACATCCTGTTCGAAGCGGGACTGTAAAGAATTATACTCGCTGATAAGTTGCTGCATCTCCGTTTGCTGCTCCTCTAGCTCGAAGCGCAGACGCCTGTTCTCTTCGCGCAGGTAAATTACCTGACGCCAGGCCACCTTCGAATGAGGAGTCTCGACGGTCTCTTGTGGCAACATATCCGTATGCTTTTGCTGAAGTAACGATTGTCGACGCTCTACGGGATTACGGCGCTCTAATGGGCGAGGTAATCGTTCGATAGCCTCAGTTACCTGTGTTGTACGTGTGATATCGTCTGCTGTTGGCATAAATGCTCCTTGAGCGTCCTTTCCTGTTGATGCAAAAGGATAGTTCCATGAACATGCACATCGTGCAATTCACACAATAGCTCTCTGTTCCAATTATGCCTGCAATAAGACAAAGATGCAAGCCTTTTCTTACGTATTTATAACTATTTTTTAGCGCGCCTTCAAAAAATCATCGGGAAGATAGCGCGCCATGAAATTCAAAAGCACTCGGACGTATGCTTCGGGATCGTAGCCATACGCACCGCAGTGATCCATCTCCTCGATGAAATATGTCTCTATAGGAACATTATACATCCGTGCTTCAGCAGCTATCTGCTGCGCATGGGCTATCGGTACCAGCGTATCACCAGATGAATGAATGAGCAACAGAGGGATCGCACGCTGCTCCGAGGCGGCCTTTGCGCGGGCACGCGAGCGTTTGAAGCTGGTTGCCGGGTGGGCGATGACGT
Source organism: Chloroflexota bacterium (assembly GCA_030854195.1). Taxonomy (GTDB): domain Bacteria; phylum Chloroflexota; class Ktedonobacteria; order Ktedonobacterales; family Ktedonobacteraceae; genus JACDAE01. The sequence continues at coordinate 42,005 of JALYTQ010000004.1, read as the reverse complement.
TGTAGCCAAAGCGTGCGCGGAAAACAACGCTACTACACAGCACGGTCAGCCAGGCCAGGGCGGGCCAGAGACGCTGGAGCTTGCGCAGGGGCGCGCGCCAACTCTTGCTCTCTTGCGTCAGTTGATACTGGACCAGGCGGCGCAGGATATCGCCAGAATGCGCGTAGGGGCTATCGGCGATAATGGCGATCACGCCGGGATGAGGTGGAGTGAGCAGGGCTACGGAGGCACCCATCGAAAAGCCATGAATAATCATTTTGTTGGGTAGCGTCTCCGGCTGCCGGGTGGCGACCTCAAGTGCCGCTTCAAGGTCGCGCACCTCCGCGTTGCCGCCGCTGGTCATTACGCTATCGCTCTCACCATGCCCGCGAAAATCGAAGAACAGGACATTGTAGCCATGCGCGTACTCCAGCGCGGCGACGGCGCGCAGGTGTAATCGCGATGTGCGATAGCCGTGGCACAGCACAATCGTTGGAGCTGGATGGAGCTGCGCCCAGAACTCACCACTCAACAGCGTACCGTCAGCCGTCTCGAAGAGCAAAGCACGCTGCTGCGCGAGAGGAGGGTCGGCATTCCCAAGCGGCATCTTCCAGGTAAAGACCAACTCATCTAAAAGGGTATGGGGGCGCGACAGTTCTTCGACGAAGCGATTCGCCAACACAGCCAGGCCGCTGGTGAGCGTCAACCCGAAGATACCGACCCCTCCAGCCAGCCCTACCAATAAGCGCTTCTGACCTGACATAGTTTGCTCCTTTTCATCTCCATTAGCAAGTGTACGCTCAATTAAGAGCTTACTAATTTAGATGAGAGGCGCAAGGAAAAAGTGTCAGCAATCTTTCAGCCCTGATGATGACTCTCCGCTGGTACCTGTTTGCCAGACTCACTGCGCAATGGCGAAACCGGGCTCCATCTTGCCAGCGCGTTGGTAGCCGATCATGTCCGCGACGATCTTGCCTGAACTCATCACGCCGGGCAGGCCAGCACCGGGATGCGTTCCCGCGCCCGCGAAGTAGAGGTTGGGGATATCCTCGCTCAGGTTGTGGGGACGGAACCAGGCCGATTGCGTCAGGATGGGTTCGACGGAGAAGGCGCTGCCCAGGTAGCTGTTCAGCGTGTTCTGGAAATGCAGCGGATCAATAGAGTGCTCTGAGATGATATGTTGTGATAGATCGGGCAGGTAGTGTTCTTCCAGATACGCGATAATCGCATCGCGGTACGGTTTCGCCATCGTGGTCCAATCCGTGCCGCTGCCCAGGTGTGGCACGGGCGAGAGCACATACCAGCAATCGCAGCCTTCGGGCGCCAGCGAAGGATCGGTCGCTGTCGGACGATGCAGGTAGAGTGAGAAGTCCTTCGCCAGTCGCTTGTGCTTGAAGATATCATCGAGCAGGCCGCGGTAACGCGGTCCCATCAATATTTCGTGATGCGCGACATTCTCATATTTGCGGTCGGTCCCAAAGTAGATGACGAAGAGCGACATGGCATATTGCAAGCTCTTCATGTGGGCATCCGTATTTTTATGGCGAAAGCGCGCAGGTATCATATTCATGTACGTAAAAGCGACATCAGCATTACTAACCACGCTCTCCGCCGGAAAGAACTCCCCAGCCTGCACCTGCACGCCCTTCGCGCGTCCTGTTCCCTCGTCAATCACGATTTCGGAGACCTCGCTATTTAGCAGCAGCGTTCCGCCCATGTCCTGGAAGAGCTGCGCCAGGGCGCGCACCAACGCGCCAGTTCCCCCCATTGCGTACCAGACGCCAAACTTGCGCTCCAACGTATGAATCAGCGCGTAGATCGATGTGCTCTGAAACGGATTGCCGCCAATGAGCAGAGGATGGAAGCTGAAGACCTGACGCAGACGCTCGTCTTTAATATACTGGTTCACAAATGCCGCCACGGACTTCTGTGCCTGCAGGCGTACCAGGTCCGGTACGACTTTAACCATATCCGAGAAATTGGTGAATGGCTGATCGATCAGTTCGAAGCCCTTCTTGTAGATCTTCTCGCCAGCCGCCGCGAAACGCAGGTAGCCCTGCCCATCGTCGGGATTGAAGCGGCGTACCTCGCTCAAAATATGCTCGCGGTCGCCATTGTAGTTGAAGACCGAGCCATCCTCGAAGCGGATATTATAGAAAGGATCGATAGAGACAAGCTTTACGTAATCCTCAGTCTTTTTGCCGCAGAGCGTGAAGAGGTCGTGGATGAGCCAGGGAGCGGTGATGATGGTCGGGCCACCATCGAAGGTAAAGCCGTCCTGTTCATAGACATACGCCCGTCCGCCGGGCTTGTCGCGCTTCTCCAGCAGCGTCACCTCGTGTCCTTGTGCCTGTAAGCGAATGGCCGCCGCGAGTCCGCCAAAGCCACTACCGATTACCACTATATGCATACGAAAAAATCTCCTATTTCTCTACACCCTGTCTGATCTTCTGAAAATGTTCGCTCTCTGCCAGGGTATGTACTTATTTTTGATAATGTTTTGCTATTAGTAAAGACGAGATTATCGTTCAAAGAGGGTAGCTCATTGGCAAGTTTTCGATCTCACTTGTGCCGAGCTTGCAATCGTCGAATCAATATCGTACACTCTACACTAACTCAGTTATGGCTAATGGAAGCGAGGGAAAACCGTCATGTATCGTCGTGCACCCGATTTTCACCCAGGATTGATGACAGATATGTACCACCCAGATTCGGCCTACGTCTCCTGGCGCACCGGTCGCAATGGCCTTACGACCTTCGACCTGTATACGCGCACCGCTCCGTTCGGCGGGGCTTATTTGCTTGTGGCAGGACTGGAGGAGGCCCTGGAGTTCGCGCAGTCGTTCCGCTACACCGAACAGGAACTGCGCTTTCTCGCGCACATTCGCGACTACGACTCCGCCTTTCTCGACGAGTTGGCGGAGCTGCGTTTCAGTGGCGAGATCCTGGCCTTTCCCGAAGGCTCGATCGCCTTTCCTAACGAGCCGCTTCTACGCGTCACGGCACCGTTTCGCGAGGCGATGCTGCTGGAGGCGGGACTGCTTCAGGCCATTGGTCTCTCTACGCTCATCGCGACCAAAGCATCGCGCATCGTCTACGCGGCGAGCTCGAAGGGCCATACGCGCCGCGTGGCGGAGTTCGCCTTCAGACGCGCCCAGGAGCCGATGACGGTCGCGCGGGCATCGTATATCGGCGGCTGTGCCAGCACATCTCTGCTTAACGCCGCCTACGAGTATCGCCTACCCGCGACGGGGACCGTCCCGCACGCGCTCATCGAGTTGTTCGCGACCGAAGAGGAGGCGTTCGCGGCGGTCGCGGAAGCCTACAATCGTTACACGCTGCTCCTGGATACCTACGATCAGCGCGCCGCCATCCATACGGCGATCGCGGTGGCCCTGCGCTCACAGGAGACGCTGGGGCATACGCTGGCCGCCGTGCGCATGGATAGCGGAGATCTGCTCGGAGATAGCCTGTATATCCGCGAGCAACTCGATAAAGCAGGTCTACAAGGAGTACGCATCCTGGCTAGCGGAGATCTGGACGAGTGGAAGATCACGGAGCTGCTGGAGGCCGGGGCCGCTATCGATTCGTTCGGCGTCGGAACCACACTTGGCAGTGGCGCTGGCTCGATCGAACAGGGTATCTCCGGCGGGGCGCTTGGCACGGTCTATAAAGAGGTTTCGTACATGGATAATGCAGGCATGGAATTCCCGAAGATGAAGCTGGCTGGACCCAAGAGCACATGGCCCGGCAAGAAAGAGATCTATCGCCATCCACGCTGGGAGGAGGATATCATCCAACAGGCGCAGGAGCCGCGACCAGACGGCTATCAGCGCCAGTTGCGGCCTGTTATGCGTAACGGTGTGGTCATTCCAGGCAGCCTCCCTCCGCTCTCCGAAATCCGTGAACTTGCACAGGAAAACCTGGCGCAGTTGCCGAAAAAGTACCGGGCGCTGAACGTTGAACACCCCTACCCCGTACACTTCAGCGAGGGTCTACAATCGCTGCGCAAGCAGGCAACCCAGTTAATTGGCATGGGCACTCCTCTTTAAAGAAGATGCGACACGCATGGACGGCTTCTCGCAGTTGAATAAGGTATACTCTCATATAGAGTATGCCTGTTCATCCTGGAAGAAGGAGCATTCCCATTGGTCGAAATTTTAAAACAGACGCGCAGCATCTGTTCTGCTTGCGGCGAGATCGTTCCGGCAACGTACGAGGTACGCGCTGACGAGCGAGTCTATTTCTCGCGTACCTGTCCCGAACATGGCGGCGTGAACACCGATCTAGGTCCCCACGCCGCGTATTATCGCAAGTCGTTCAATGTAGAGAAGTTGATGATCGAGCGTTACGGCAGCGGCGGCGATACAGATATCTCCCGGGGCTTCTCTCCGTTTCCCCTGCGCAAACCTGCCGGACTGGCGATCCTCGAAGTCACTGAGCGCTGTAACCTGACCTGTCCAATGTGCTATGCCTATTCCAGTCCCTCCGAACGCGACTACACGCTCGCAGAGATTGAGATGCGCCTCGATCAGTTGATTGAGGTTGAAGGCAAGGGCATCTCGCTGCAGATCTCCGGCGGCGAACCCTCGGTACGCAAGGACCTGGACCAGATCGCCGCCATGGTCAGGCGCAAGGGCTTCGGACATCTAGAGATGGTCAGCAACGGCATTCGCCTGGCGCGCGAGGCCGATTTCGCCGCGAAGCTCGTCTCCTGGGGCTTTACCTCGGTCTATTTACAGTTCGATAGCACGCGAGCAGACGATATCATGAAGCTGCGCGGCGAAGACCTGTGGGAGGTGCGCCAGAAGGCCGTGGCTGCCCTTGAGCGTGTCAAGCTACCTTCGACGCTCGCTGTTTCGCTCTACGACGGACTCAATACCGACCAGATACAGCAGACCATTCACTTTGCCTGGCAGCATCCCGATACGGTCTGCGCCATCGCTTTCCAGGCCGCAACGCCTTTTGGTCGCTTCGAGATCGCCGGGAAAGAGACGCCTGACAATGAGGAGCAGGCCGGAATTGCAAGCGCGCCGCGCAAACTACGCATGCCCGAGATCTTGAAGCTTATCGAAGAACAGGCGGGGATAGCGGAGGATCTCTTCTTCCCTGTCGGTGAAGGTTCGCCGCTCTGCAACGCCTTCACGCTGCTCAAACATACGAAAGACGGCTACAGGCCCATCGCGCCCAACTTCACGCTCAAAGAATTTATGGAGATCATAGGACCGCGTCCGAATATGACCCTGCGCATGTTGACGCGTGGCCGCTCCGCCGTTCTGCCGCAGCTCGTCACCAATATCGGCGGCAGCCTCAAGCTTATGAAGACGCTCTGGCCGCATATCGGGACCGATCCGTCCTTCTGGACCAGCCGCAAGACCCTCACCCTCTTCATCAAGCCGTTTATGGACGAGAGCGACATCGATATAAGCCGCATCGAACGTTGCTGTTTCCATAATGCGTCGCCGCGCGGGGTGATGTCTTTCTGCGCACTCAATGCGAAAATGCGGCCCGCGCAGCCACACGCGCAGGAGAGCGCCTTCATCCCGCTCCCCACGCGGCGTCCGAAGGTGCAACCGGTTCAATCCGTATAAAAATGACGCTTGAGCAGGAGGTAAGGCTAAAACCGTCCTACCTCCCATTTGTTTTTGCGCAGGAGTTTTTTGATGCGTTTCTCGATTATCGTCCCTGTCCTGAACGAGGAAGCGGTGCTGGAAGCCCACCTTGCAGCCCTGGTGCAACACTGTACACAGCTTGACTATGAACTGCTCATCGTCGATGGCGGCAGCTGCGATGGGACGGTAGATATCGCCGCGCGCTATGGTCGCGTTGTCACCTCCGCGCGAGGACGAGCGACCCAGATGAACGCCGGAGCCGCCGGAGCCAGTGGAGACGTTCTGCTCTTCCTGCATGCCGACACGCTGTTGCCAACACAGGCATTTTCTGGCATCGAAGAGGCGTTCAGAGCACCCGCCGTTGTCGCTGGAGCATTTCGCATCTGCTTCAACTGCGAGCGTTGGCCTTACCGCTGTGTAGCCTTCTTCACCAATATGCGCTCGCACCTGCGCGGCATCTTCACAGGCGACCAGGCATATTTTGTGCGCACCAGCACGTTCCGTGCCAGCGGAGGGTATCCCGAGCAGCCATTGATGGAGGATCTGGAGATCATCAAGCGCCTGCGCGCCTGCGGCAAAATTGTGCTGCTCCCGCTCTACGTCACCACCTCGGCGCGGCGTCACGAACGGGTAGGACTGCTCCGTTGTGTACTCTTTATGTGGTATCTGCGCACACTCTACGCGTTTGGCGTTCCACCTGCGGAGTTGCAAAAGAGGTATGTCGATGTCAGGTAACTTCATTCATACCTATGAATTTGCAAATCCACAACTGACTTTGCCGTTATAGCTTGCCAGACGGTCTAGAATACGCGTATAATAAAAAGGAGAAAGAGCTTTTGCTCAGCGCGCTCACTTTCGGGAAATATTTGTGTTTCGGAAAGAAAAGGACGCGCGTGACCGTACTCTATGAACAGAAGATGACGTCAGGATATTATTGTATCGATGAGAGAGAAGCCGCTTCTACCGACAGCAATAATTTACAGGCGTCGCAGTGGGAGCATTTTACATGAAACTATACGTTGGCAGATTGCCATACCGCACAACAGACCAGGACCTTGCCGATATCTTCGGTCAACTGGGAGAGGTCATTTCCGCGACAGTGATCATTGATCGCGAGACGGGACGCAGCAAAGGCTTTGGCTTTGTAGAAATGAGCAACGATCAGGAGGCGCAAAACGCCATCAGTCAGCTCAATAATTCCACACTCGATGGTCGCACGATCATTGTCAACGAGGCAAACGAGCGCCGCGAGCCGCGTTCCGGTGGCTTCCAGCGCGGCGGCGGTGGCGGTGGCGGCGGCGGTCGCCGTGATGGCGGCGGCAATGGCGGCGGCGGCTATCGCGACAGGCGTTACTAAGCAAGGAGCATTACCCGGCGCGTATCGCTAAAGAGCGATAACGCGACAGGTAAAAAAGAAGGCAGCGGTAATGCTGCCTTCTTTTTCTCTATTACTTATGGCAACTATTAGTACAAAGATTGCCTCATGCAAGAACATTGTACCTGATTCAATTTCTCGTTCGTTACAATTAACGGATGTAATTATGATTAAACCAGGCAAGGAATCTCATATATATGCCAGAAAGTATGACCGAATCGGGAAAAAACCATAACGACCATGCCATTTTAGGGACCGACCCGTCCCTGGCTGGTGACCAGCACCTGGCCATACCGGCAGAGAAATTGAGTGCCTCCAACCAGCTTACTATCTGGACGCCGCGCTTCATCGTCGTATTCGCGCTCCTTCTCGTCGTCGGGCTCGGCGGGGCAAGCCTTCTCACGCAGGGCTGGCTCAACTCGTATTACCAGGCACCACTACCGGAGCTGCTCTTTGACGTTTTCGCTTTTGGCTGTTGGGTCGCTGCTCTCTTTTATGCACGTTCGCCCTGGGTACGCCTTGGAGCTATCTTCAGCATTATCTGGACTCTCTTCTCAGCTACCAATTATCTCATTAACCTGCTTGTGCCCGTTACCCAGACGTGGACGCTGGTGGCCCATCTCGATGGTGCAAGAAACGTTTCTCTGCTGGGCTGCTTTATCTGTCTCTCTATCGCGCATACGCCATTCAGTCGCTGGGACGCGTGGTTCTTTCGCATTGCTCCGGTGATCGGTATCGTCGCGGTGGCGTTCGCGCAGGTCCACGCTCCGGTTGAGCTACGCACATTGGCTCAATTCGAGAACCATACAACCAATATTGCACTTTATTTATGTATCGCCGTCTGGTGGCTGCGTCCCTCCTGCTGGAAGGCGCAACCGGCGCTGACCTTCCTGCTGGGCATCAATCCGGTTGTGCAGCGTATCCTGGGCATTCCGTTTCCGCATAACGGCGAGCCAACCCTCTTCTTTACGCTGGTGCTTCTGCTCTTCTTCGCGCTGGCAGCCCTGCATAGCGCGCAACGCGAGCGCCAGTTTGCAAAAACGTATGGTATACGTGCGTAAAATAGTTTCGTACTGCCCGTAGAGATACCTCTATGGGCAGCGTGAACCTTATCGAATTTACCCCACTCCATGCAGAACCAGAATAATAGAGATCGCGCTCCACGCATTGTTTAGCAGGTGCAGGAGGATGCCGGGCCAGAGCGAGCCTGTACGCCAGCGCAGGAAGGCAAGCAGCACGCCGATGCAGAACAATACGGGGAATGAGGCCAGATCGCCGTGTGCCGCCGCAAAGATGAAGGCGCTCAAGACAACGGCCAGGCCCAATGGCATAGCGCGCAGAAAGCCCGCGAACAGAAAGCCACGGAAGAGCACCTCCTCGCAGAAAGGAGCCACAAACACCGCCAGGAAGAGCAGGCTGTACATGCTGATCGGAGCCACCTTGCCCAGTTGCAAAACTGTCTGATCGTTTGTCTGCAATTTGAGGTGCAAGGCGACAATGAGCAGCTGATAGAGCCAGTTGATAACAAAGATAGCCAGGAAGCTAAATACGACAAGAGGGAGCGCGGTGCTGGCTTTGAAGCGGCGAAAGCTCAAAACTTCCAGGACGGTGCGCGGGTGGGGGACAATCTTCAGCTCCAGCAATACCCGCCGCGCCATGTAGAGCGGCCCGATTAAGAACGTCACCTCCACCAATCCATTGAGGATAAACAGGATAAGCGCGTTCGCCAGATCCACGCCGGGAGCGATGGCACCCGTTGTCGCGACGGAGCCACCACTGAGCAGAGTCAGTCCGAGGGTAAACACTACTCTGGGGATCAGTGAGAGAAAGAAACCAACAATTGTTTGCTGTAGAGTCCATGGAGCATCTTCGAGTTTCTGGTCGAGCAAGGTCTTCTCCTGCTGCTTTTTCGCACACTATTATACCATACGCTGTGTCTCCTTGTCTGTAGTCAGACCCATATTCTTATCAGGGAGATATGGTATACTATATTCAACGTTGCATACTTAGTTTAGGAAGGAAATCCTGTTTGGCAGGCACAATCGAAACCCATCCATCTGAAAATTCAAATTGGCGGAAGCATAAAAATGCATGCCCATTCTATAGGGAACGCTGGTTCCCCTGTAACGATGCCGCAGCAGGCGAACCGATGTACCAGGTCTTCTGCATGAAGGGTACCCCTCCTATCACCGCCGAGGAGCAAGAGAAGTGTTTCCGTAGCAAGACGGCCTGTTGGCGGCTTGCCAATAAAAAACAATCCACCTGTGAGCCTACGAGCGAAACGCCCGAAGAGGCGTCAGCCGCGTCACGATAATATAAACCGCCAGTGAATATCGATAGGATATCTCACCGGCGGTTTTTCTACCTTATTATAGCGTTTCTAAACAGGTAAGTAATGTTAGCCCCTCTCACGCGAAGAGTACACATAGCCTTCCAGAACGTCTTCGTACGAGAACAACTCCTCTGCCTTGAAGAAACGCTTCACCTCGGCGCTTGCCGTCTCCAAAGAATCAGAGCAATGGATCAGGTTTGCCTGCACGCTCATGGCGAAATCGCCGCGAATCGTGCCAGGAGCGGCCTCGCGCGCCTTCGTAATGCCTGTCAGCAAACGCACGGTGTTGACGGCATCGGTCCCTTCCCAGCAGCAGGCGATAACGGGAGTGAGCTGCATGAACGACTTCACTTCCGCGAAGAAGTCGCGCCCCACGAGGTGGCTGTAGTGCTCATTGAGCAGTTCGTCAGAGAGGCGCATCAGCTTCAAGCCGATCAGTTTCAAACCTTTGCGCTCAAGGCGAGAGATGATCTCACCAACGAGGTCTCGCTGTAGAGCATCGGGTTTCAGTAATACCAGAGTACGTTCCATTGTCAAAATATCTCCTTTATTAATAGCTGGCGACCAATTGTGCCAATTGGCGACAAGCCTTCTTCATTTCCAGGCGCACGCGACCAAGATTGCCGATGGCATGCGTCGTCACGATCAGGATCATATCCCCTGCTTCTTCCATCTGAATGGTGTTGTTTTTTGTCTCGATCACGACGTGGCGCGTCTCGCCGTTATTAATCTGGGCGGTAAAGCTGGTGATAGAGCCAAAGGCAGCCGCGGCCATCGCTCCGATCACCTCTTCATCCTCACTATGTAGTATGCCAGAGACGATCAGGCCATCTCTCCCTACCAGAATAGCGTCATAGACCTCATCCAGATCGGTCAACCGTTGCAGAATAGTCTCCACCAAACAACTCCTTTATATCTCTACTATTCATGTCAAGAGCGCACACGAAAAGATTGCCAGCTTCGTTAGTTCTTCGCCCTCTTCGCCATGGTGAGAGCCTTGTTGTATGCCTCCATCGCCTGCAGGTACTCGCCCTGGCGCATATAGGCATCGCCCAAAACACGGTAGCCTGTCGCATATTTAGGTGCTAGCTTCAAGAGCGCGTGCACGTTACTAACAACATCGGTCAACAGTTCCGGCGCATTGCGTATGACTATACGATACTCCTGCATCGCCTCATCGTAGTCGCCGAACAGCTGATGCTGGTAGCCCTTCGACAGGCGTTCCTGGTAGCTCATGGTGCCAGCGGCTTTGTCGCCTGAGGCCCGTTCCGTTGCGCGCGTCCTGCCACTAGAAGGTGGCATGATATCTTTTTGAGATGCGGAGCGCTGCTGCATAGGCTGCAGGCGTACTGCCGGGCGCTTCATAGTGGCCTCTAATTCGCTATCGAACAGCGCCTCACTGCGCGGCGACTGGCGCGGCTCCTGCCCTCCATTCTTCTGCATAGAAGGCGCTGGCATCGCTGGGAGCTGTCCTGATGGTGGTGTTGCGCTTACGAACGGGGCAGGAGATTGAGCGGCTGGCGCTTCCTGGAGTGGCTCATTGCTGGCAATCGCGGCGGGCCAGATTGGACTGGCGGCAACATCTTCGCTGACACCATTCTGCGCGGGCTGCTCCTCCGAACTGCCTTGCTGCTCATCATTCCATGACCAGGCAGGCGCAGCGGATTCCGTTATCTCCGCCGCTACACTTTCTTGTAATGGTTGTTCCTGCGTCGGCTGCTCCTGCGGCACCTCCAGGCCCGCCCAGAATGGCTGATCGGGCGAGGAGAAGAGGTTCGCCATCGTCTCATCCTGTGTGATCTGGTCCGTGGAGGCGCTGGGGGCTGGAACGCTATTTAGCGACGCGATCCACGATGGCTCTTCAGCGGGAGAAAATGCGGCATCACGTCCCAGCGCGGCCAGCCAGGACGGCTCTTCAGCGGGCGCAGAGGGCATGGTGGGCTCGGGCTGAGCGGATTCGGCTGCATCCTCCTGCGCGGGCGAAGTGTTTAGCAGCGACGACGACTGATGAATATAGTTGCCCAGTTCGGCCAATGCTGATGAGAGCGCGGCCTCACCCCTATACGCCTCTCTCGGCCCCTGAGTCACTTCCTGCACATCGGCTGCGTGCTCTGGAAGTGCTCCATCTGCGGATGATTCTGGATTCTGGGACAGGGAAGAGAGCGAGTTCGGCTGCAAAGGCACAAAGCCCTGCAAGCGCAGATCTGACTCCAGCTTCTCCAGTGTTCTCAGTAGACGCTGATCCTCAGCGCTTTCCGGCGTCGGCGCAACCGGCGGCTCATCACGAGGCTCCTGCAACTCCTGGCGCGGCGCTTCAGGCTGCGGCTCGGCGGCAACAGGTTCTGGCGCAAGGGCTGTCTCAGCAACCGGTGAGGCTTCGACAGGAAAGGCTGTATCGATGCTCGTAGCCCCCAATGACTTCAGCCACTCGGGACCAAATGAGAAGGGCTCGTCATCCAGCGAATCAGGTTCCGTAACTATCGGCTCTGCTTTCTGCACTGGCTTCTCTAGAGAAACTGGCTGCGCGCTCGCGGCGGGTTGAACCGACGGTTGGACAGGTGTTGTCGGTGGCTGAACCGGCGTAGAGGGCGGCTGGACAGGTGCTGGTAGCGGCTGCGCTGGCGTAGAGGGCGGCTGGGAGATGTCTGTTGGCAATGGGCCGCTGGCCTGTTTTCTTTCGCTCTGAGTAAGCATATTGAGCCAGGCAGGTGGTGCAGGTGCCGCTTCTTCTTTTGAGGAGGAAGACCAGGCACTCGCCGCATCGGCGCTACCGTTCCCCTGGAGAGTCTCCCAGGTGTCCAATCCACCGAGGCTCGGCTCTTTATAATTATCGAAGGCCCCACTATCCCAGGCGATCGGCTCAGGCTGCCTCTGCTCACTGGAAGGAGCATGCTGCTGGAGCTCCTGCTGCCAGCTATTCTGAGGCTGCCTTTCGTCCTGCATTGCTTGTCCATACATGCTCCACGGGTTGACGTTCTGCACCTCGGCGACGGGCTGAGGCACCTCCGGCTGCCTCTCTAGCGCGCTCCATACATCGTCTATCGGCGCGGCATTGGTGGCCCATGCGGCATTGTGCTCAGGCTGCGCCCCCGAAGAAGCACCGACTAGCGTATCGCTCTCCCAGTTCGGCCCACCCGTCCACGCGGCCCCATTCCAGCCAGTACCGCTATCTGCCAGCGTAGATGCGTATGCAGCATACTGCGCGGGTGCCTCCTCCTGTCTGGGCGGAGCATACGCCGTGGCAGGTGACGATGGAAGCGAAGTTTCTACAAGTGCTGGCGGCTTGCGCAGCAACTGCAAAAATGGTTCGGCGGGTTGGCTCGCAAACACATCGGAGAAAAGCTCCTGGGCCATGGTGTGATCCGGGTCCAGCACCTCGGCGCGCTTCAGCAGCTCTTGAGCCTTCTGCATGTTCTTCGCGGCGGTCACATAAGCGAGCAGCAGAAGCGCTTTCAGGCAACCTGGCACATCTTGCAGAATCTGTGTGGCCAGTTGCTCGACACGATCGTAGAGACCCTCGCGCCAGTAGGTTTCAAGCAGGCCAGTACGGGCGTCAAGGCGCTCCGGGCTCACCGCGAGCACCGCCTCCCACTCCTGCATGGCCTGCGTCAACAGATCGCCGCGCATATACAAACGAGCAAGGCCAGCGCGCGAGAGCATAAAACCTTGCTGGCCTGCTTTTGCGCTCAGCTGGTTGAACTCTTGCCGGATGTGGTTATTGCCGCGGCTCAGCTCGTACGCTTGCTGATAACAATCCAGGGCGGTATCGTAGTCCGACATATGCTCACTGATCAAAGCGCGATCACAATAAGCCACAACGTTCTCTGGATCATTGGTCAACACCCAATCGAAGTTCTGCTGAGCATCGCTCAACCGCTCAAGGGCCAGGTAGACCTCGCCGATCAGGCGCTGCGCCTCAAGCGACTCTGGAAATTGAGCTAGAATGGTCTGACAATGAGTGAGAGCATCATCGACACGCTCAGCGCTGATCGCATCTTCGGTCTCTTGCAAATACTCACGAAGCGTTACTTGTGCCATAAAATATGTTCTCCTCTTCCCGCTTTACACACCTGTAAGCAACTTTCCAAAGTACTCTACGCGCTGCGTCTCTTCCGGTCCGATGATGGCTAGACGCCGCCATTCGGGAACAAAGCAAGCCTGCGCCACACGCTGAATATCCTGTCCAGTGACCGCATTGATGCGCGCGAGAATCTCGTCTACATCTTGCACGCGGTTGTGCAGGCATTCCTGGCTCCCAAGCCAGGAGGCGACCTGCTGCGTCCCTTCAAGGCCCAACACAATGCCGCCACGCGTGTAGGCTTTGATGCGCTCCAGCTCGTCGGCAGGGACAGGCGTCTCGCAGAGCCGCAGCAGCTCTGTAAGAATAGCACGCACCGTCTCCTGCGTACGCGAAGGGTCGACACCGGCGTTGATTACCAGATTGCCCGTCTCGGCATAACTATTAAAATAACTCCCAATATCGTAGGCCAGGCCCTGCTCCTCGCGAATGGATTGAAAGAGGCGAGAGCTCATACCATCGCCGAGGACGCCATTGATGAGCCACAACGGATAATAATCGTCGGAGGTGTAGGCGGCTCCGGCGGTCGCGAGGCAGATATTGGTCTGTTCAGTCGCTTTATTGATAATGCGCACAGGAGGCGCATGGCGCGGCGGTAGACTCTCGGTCCAGCGGGGTTGGTCCCCTGGCTCCCAGTCTCCGAACAACCGCTCCGTGAGCGTAACGACCTCCTGTGGATCGATATTGCCAGCGATACTGACGACCAGGGAGTTTGGACGGTAGTACGTATGCAGGTAGTCGAGCATCTGCGCTCGTTTTAGCCGTGCAACCGTCTCTATGTCTCCCGCGTCGTCGCGCCCCAGGGGCAGCCCCGGCCACATCACCTCATCGATTAACAGATTGACCCACTCCTGCGGATCGTCCTGCGTCGAGCTCAGCTCTTCGATGATGACCCCGCGCTCCTTCTCGATCTCCTCGGCAGCAAAAAGCGGGAAGCGGGCCATATCGGCCAGGACATTCATCACTGGCGCGAGGTACTCGCCGGGAACACGCGCGGTATAGCTGGTCAGTTCCTTGCCGGTACTGGCATTAAAAACGCCGCCGACACCCTCTATCGCCTCTGAGATCAAGCGAGCGGTGGGATAGTGCTGGGAACCCTTAAAGAGCATATGCTCGATGAAATGCGAGACGCCCACGTTCTGCTCCTGCTCATAGCGAGAGCCGACATGAAAGAAAAAGGCAATGCTGGCAGAACGCATACCAGGCATATGGGTAGTAAGTAAACGTAGACCATTATTTAAAGTAGTTCGCGCGTAATTCATTCGCACATCTGACACAGACCTTTTCGCGAAAACACCTGAAAAGGGGTGCCATGTCTCCTTATAATTCCTGATTAAATACTCTCAATACAAAAAACCCAATAAAATTTCTTTTTCTACCATACAAGCCCATCTCGGTCAGGCACTATTATAGACGCTTTCCCGTGCAGTCGCAACAGGCTACTGAAAGAAGGGGCGGAAACGTAGCCCATTTGGGTAGGTACGATGCGTAGGATTGCAGCGCAGAAAAGAGCAGAGGCACCCATCAATGCCTCTGCTCTACCTACCATGTTTAGAGGCCGATGTCGTCCGCCAGCTCGCCCAGGCCGCCAAGCAGCCCTTCATCGCGGTGATGCCGGTGATGGTGATAGCCGCCATAACCCATATCCCCATCGACGCGATTCTCGACGCCATTGACCAGCCCGTTGAGCATCATCTCTCCACCGAGCACGGCAGCCGCGCCTCCGAGCGCGCCCATAGCATATTTGCCGCCATTGCCCTGCATGAAGCCTCCCAATCCACCCGCCTGCTGTCCCTGGTAAGCCATGTCAGCCGGTGTGGGCATCACGCCCGCCAGGCTGGTGTGGCAGCTGATGCACGCGGGAGTATTCAGCGGAGCGATCGCCATACAGACCGGACAACGCAACACCATCGGCTGCTGACCCATCATCGGCTGCTGCTGATAGCCACCCTGAGCGTACTGCTGCGGGTATTGCTGCTGTGGATAGGGCGATTGAGCGTACTGCTGCGGATATTGTGGGTACTGCTGTTGCGGATTCTGCTGTGGGTACTGCGACTGCGGATATTGGGTATACTGTCCCGTCGGCGCGTAGTTTTGCTGGGCACCGAGCTGGTGGCCGCAACTAGCACAGAAGTGTACGCCCGCAGCGTTCTGCGTGCCACAGTTGGTACAAAAGGTTGGCGCTGCACTGGCGGCGCGCATATCATAGCCGCAGTTGGTACAAAACGCCGTGCTCGCGGAGACCTCCGTATTGCAGGCCGGGCACAGATGGACCGCTGGTGCCGGTGGGGGTGTCGCAACGCTCTGCGCCTGTAACGACGCGCCACAATGCATACAAAATGCCGCGCCAGGCTTTACCTCCCCATGACACTGTGGGCAGGTCGCGAGGCCAGCGGCGGCTGGGGCTACAGCTTGCACCGCGCTTCCACAACGAGGACAAAACTTCTTGCCGGTGACATCGCTGCCACAAGACAGACAGGTTATCATGCTATTTGCACTTTCTCGCTATACTCGCGTTGATCACTCAATAAGAAGAGCCGCAAGCTTCGCCTCGATATTCTTTGCCGATGGGAGAAACGCCGTCTCCTCTATGCCATTGTATGGCGCAGCGGGCGATGGGAGCGCTGAGACGAAGGCGGGAAGCCCATCCAGATCGTAGAAGCAGTGCTCCACAATCCACGAGTGGACATGGCGTCCATAGCTGGTCAGGTCCGATTCCTCGGTCACGACAAGCACGCGGTTCGCTTCTTTGACAGCCGCCGCCACGGTCTCCTCATCGAAAGGAGCCAGGGTGCGCAGGTCGATGATCTCGACGGTGCTGCCTGTGCGCTTGTAGATGTTGGCAGCCGCCGTGCAGGACTCCAGGACCATCGTGCCCCAGGCAACGATGACGGCAGCGACCGGTCCGTCACCGATACGCACGCGGCGCGCCTTGCCGATCGGGAGCGTGTAGTAGCCGTCGGGCACGTTCCAGTACTCCGCCAACGCGGCAATAATGTTGCCCTCGCTATCCTTCGGTGGCTCCGAGCGGTACAGGCGTCCGCGCTCAAGGAAAGTCACAGGCGACTGGGAGCGCGCTGCTTCCAATAACAGGCCCTTCGCGTCGAAGGGGGTTGCCGGGCAGATGGTAATCATGCCGGGAATGCTGGTGAACCATTGCTCACCGGTACTGGAATGTCCAAATCCGCCGCCGCCCGCAGAGCTGGATGAGATGGGGCCACCGCCGCCATTCCCCGATTTCGTGCGGATAATCATCGGCGTTTGCCAACCACCGAAGCTCTGATAAGGGATACGGGCCGCCAGGCGAATCGTCTGGGTTGCTGATTGGTGATAGTCGACGAACTGAATCTCGGCACAACGCGCCTTGCCATCCTTCATGCCAGCGCCCGCGACAATACCGACGACCACCTGCTCATTGAGCGGGCTATCGATCGCCTGTCCGGGAAACTGCGTGACCAGCGCGGCGGTCGCGCCAAAGACACCGCCCTTCGCGCTGGCGACATCCTGCCCATAGACAAAGAAGTCGGGATCGCGCTTCGCCTGTTCGGTCAGCGCCTCGTTGATTGCACCGAGCATCGTCAACTGGCGCTTTGTGCCACGAGGTGTATTCTCGCGCCATTCGGGCACGTAGACCACATGCTGTAGCACGCGCTCCGGCTCGGGCTCCGGCTCTTGCAATACCTCTTGCTCGATCTGCTCTAGCTCTTTGCGGATCTCCTTGGGCATACGCTCGATATCGTCACTTGCGAGTCGACCCTGCTCGACGAGCCAGCGACCAAGGTTCTTTACGGGATCTTTAGTGGCGGCTGTCAGTTCGATCTCTTCTTTCTTGCGATAGGTCTTGATGTCGGTGCTGCTGGAATGGGCATCGAGCAGGCCCAGGCGCAGGTGCATAAAGGCCGGTCCCTGCCCCGAATGGATATGCTGCGCGAGGCGGCGCGTCGCCTCATAGGTCTGCAATGCGTCCGACCCATCGACCTCTTCAGCATAGATGCCGTTCCCTCCCACCCACTCAACAAGGGAGCCGCCCCACTGCACGGAGGAAGGCGTGGTGATTGCCCAGCCATTATCCTCGATGATTATCAACACAGGCAGTTGATGCACCGACGCCTGCCGTACCAACACGCTAAAATCATTGGTCGCTGAACCACCGTCGCCGGTTGAGCACATAACCAGCTCTTTGCCCTGGTGCCGCTTGATCGAAAAGCCAACGCCACCAGCGAATGGACATAATGCAGCAACCTCGCTAAAGACGGGCAGGATGCGGTGACGCTTGCTACTATAGTGCGAGGGCATATTGCGACCCGCGCACATGGGTCCGGTCGTGCGCGAATATGCCTCGCGTAGTGGGCCATACATATCGCCGGTGCGTTGTAGCCACGCGGCCAGGTCGCGGTAGTAGAGGGCGAGCCAGTCCTCCTCGTCCAGTGCGGCGACCACCGCTGCCATGCTTTCGTGCCCGGCGCATCCGATATAAAAAGGGAAACGTCCCTGCGTCTTACGGGTCTTGAGCAGGTCGTTAGTAACTCTTGCCGTCACCATAGTACGGTAGAGTGCAATGACATCCAGCGTCGTTGCCGGAGCACCAGCTTCCGTAGCTCTCATTTCAATTGTCATCGGTCAATTTCCCTCCAAAAAAACAGCTTTTTAAAATCGCGAGGCGCTAGCATAGTAAAATTAGACGGTTCATTCAGAACCATTATAAAATTGCTGACAACGAAATGCAATGTCAGCAGGGAATCGTACCATTTTTCTTTATCGGCAGTTATGCAGAAAACATGTCAGTTTCGATCGGGTCAGTTTGCCTATGCGCGCAAACACATAGCTCTGGTTTTCCGTAGCTGTTGCTACAACTTCAATTTGAGGAGTATAATGGGGCCATTGTTGGGAAACTGGAGGTTGTAGGATGTGCTATGCAGTCAAGTAAGATGCTGGTAAACAAGGCCGTAGTGAGTGGGCAAGACAATAAAATATATGGGCAGATGATGAGCGCGTCTCCATCTGCTCTCCTTTTAAAAGATCTGTACGCGCGCATGCTCTTGACGCGAATCGTCGATGACTGCGCGTGGAGGATGCATGATCTGAGCTACATTGATTTTAGCGCGAGCTGTCGCGGCCACGAGGCGGCTCAGGTTGGGAGCGCGATCTGTATCGAGGTCGGCAAAGACTTTACGCTGCCATACTACCGCGATCTGGGTGTTATGTTGACGATAGGGATGACGCCCTACGAGGTCTTCCGCAATTATCTTCAGGCCTACGCCAGCGGGAAGCCGACCGATGCCGCGCAGGAACTCCACTGGGGCTATCATAAACATAATACCGTGACGGGTCCGACGCCGATGGCGACCCAGATCCTCCACGCGGCGGGCATCGCCTTCGCCTGCAAGCTGCGCAAGGCCCACGTCGTCACGATTGCCTATTGCAGCGACGGCATTAGCGCCGAAGCCGATTTCCGCGAGGGCATCCGTTTCGCCGCGCTCCACCAGCTGCCGGTCATCTTCGTCTGCGAAGAGGATGGTACACGGGGATCATCTGCATACTCGTGCATGCAAAAGATTGACCTTCCAGCGGGTCTGGCGCGGCAACGCATCGATGGTGCAGATATTATCGAGGTCTATACGACGATGCAGGCAGCTATGCAGCGCACACGCGAGGGCCACGGTCCCATATTGCTGGAATTGTCTGTGACGCGCTCCACTCCTGCTGCGCGCGCCAACCGCGTAGAGGATGCGCTTGATGGAGATGAGGCTGATCCGTTGAAGCGCTGCCAGCAGTATTTACAGCAACAGGGGATGTGGGATGAGGCATGGGCTGCTCAGCTCTACACGCGCTATACGCTGGAAGTCGAGCGCGCTATGCAGGATGCTATCCGCGATACCCTTTTGTAAAGTTACCTTTTACCTTCTCTATCTGATAGGAGTGATTCCTGATGCAACAGTATTTCCCTGATACGTTTCTCTTTGGCGGAGACTACAATCCTGAGCAATGGTCTGAGGAGATCTGGCGCGAAGATATGCGCTTGATGAATCTGGCAAATGTCAATATGGCTTCAATCAATATCTTCTCCTGGGCGCAGTTGGAGCCGAAGCCGGGACAGTATCAGTTCGGGCAGCTCGATCGCATTATGGATATGTTGGCGGAACATGGCATTATGGCGGACCTGGCAACCGCGACCGCATCGCCGCCAACGTGGATGAGTCGTCTCTATCCCACGATGCTGCCCGTCACCCGCGAAGGAATACGCATGAGTCACGGCTCGCGGCAGCACTATTGCCCCAACAGCCTCGACTACCGGAGCAAAACGGCGGAGCTCGTCCAGCGCCTTGCCGAGCGCTACGGGAAGCACCCGGCGCTCAAGATGTGGCACCTTAATAATGAATATGGTTGCCATGTAAACAAGTGCTACTGCGACAACTGTGCCGAGGCGTTTCGGGCGTGGCTACAGGAACGCTATCACTCCCTTGAAACGCTCAATTACGCCTGGAGCACGGCATTCTGGAGCCAGCACTACTACCACTGGGAAGATGTCCTACCGCCGCGCATCTCGCCCGCACAGAACAATCCTGGGCAGGTACTCGACTACTGGCGCTTTATGTCCGATTCGCTGCTGGCCTGTTACCGCATCGAAGAGAATATTCTGCGCACGGTCACTCCGCAGACGCCGCTGACCACCAATCTTATGGTCGCCTTCAAGCCGGTCGATGATTTTGCCTGGGCTCCAGATATGGACATTATATCGTTCGATATGTATCCACCCATTAATCTCCCTCCATGGCAGGTTGCACTCTCGCACGACCATATGCGCTCCCTCAAGGGCGGCAACCCACATATGGTGATGGAGATGAGTCCGAGCCAGGTGAACTGGATGCCACAGAATCCTCAGAAGCGGCCCGGCATGTTGCGCCTGCACATTATGCAGGCAATCGCCCATGGCGCAAACGGAGCGATGTTCTTCCAGTGGCGTCAATCATTGGGTGGCGCAGAACAGTTCCACGGTGCCGTCGTCTCGCACGAAGGAAGCGAGCATACACGCGTCTTCCGGCACGTCGAGCAGGTGGGCGCTGAACTCAAACAGCTCGCCCCTGAAGTAGCTGCTACGCGTGTAAAAGCCCAGGTCGCTATCTTGATGGATTGGGAGAACTGGTGGGCCGTTGAGTACCAGCCCGGTCCCAGCAGCCGCTTGAGCTACTGGGAGCAGGTCGGCGCGTGCTACCGTCCCTTCCACAAGCTCAACGTCGCCGTCGATACCGTCGCACCCGGAAGCGATCTGAGTCAGTACCGCCTCGTCATCGCTCCCTTGCTCTATATGCTGCGCCCTGGCGTGGCCCAGAATCTGCAGCAATACGTCGAGCATGGAGGCACGTTGCTCACCACCTTTTTCAGCGGAATCGTCGATCAGTACGATCATGTTGTGCCGGGCGGCTATCCTGCCGAACTGCGTAAGTTGCTGGGCATTCACGTCGAGGAGTTCGATCCCTGGACAGCAGAGATGAGCAACGAAATAGTTGTGAAAGAGGGAGCGCTCAGCGGCACCTACCCCTGCACATTGTGGGGCGAACTGGTGCATACCGAAGGCGCGCAGGTGCTGGGCACCTTCGCCCATGATTACTACGCGGACCAACCTGCTCTGACGGTCAATCACGCTGGCAATGGCCGAGCATACTACATCGCCACGCAGGGCAACGACGCACTGCTGGACGGACTCGCGGCGCACCTCTGTTCTGAAGCGGGCATTGAGGCCGTGCTGGAGTCGCCCGAGGGCGTCGAGGTCACGAAGCGCGTCCGCGACGATGGCCGCGCAATCTACTTCCTCCTCAATTACAACGAGCAGGCTCAGAGTGTCAAGCTCCCCGCAGGAACGTTCCGCTCGCTGCTGGATGGGAAGGATGTGCAGGGTGTGGTGGAGGTTGAGGCGAGGGGTGTGGTGGTTCTAGGAGAATAGTTGAATGTAATGATGCTGAATAGTGACACGGCCCTGGAACTTTTGCGCTATTCAGCATATCTATGGGCTAAAAGTTTTTAGTGTTGAAAGAGAGTTTATACAGCGATGGAGGCTCTTTGAGTGCTTTTGACCCTCATCGGGCCTCCAATGGTTTTCAGTAAAATCAGTTAAACGAGCCATATAGAGCGGGCCAACTTTCGCTCCGCTTCCATCGCGCGGCACTATGTCTTCACGAATGCTTTTAGCACGACTGGTGCGCGCAATATTAATTAAAGTCTGCTTTGGATTAGGATCAAGATCTACCTGATGAGGAATTTTTGAAAGGCTGACAGATAAAAAATTTGCTATACTTTCTCTATCTGCCATCAGCCATGCCTCAACAGCACGTACAGCGATACGAAAGCGCATTCCGTTAGCAGGCTCAGGTAACCACGATGCGAGAGCTTGTGATGGGCATTGAGAGTCTGTATCTAAATCTATTAGCACAAACCAGGGCGTGATATGTGCGGCTTTATTATACATAAGCACGCGTTCCAATACATGCTTTTTCCCTTTTCTACCATACGTTGTACCGACCTCCAGACCGACATGTTTGAGTAGCTTCTTAGCTACAGGCTCGTCTGTTGCCCCTTTCACAAGAATGTTCACCAACATACCTACAGATTCACCTCTCCAACTACTCTCCAAAAGATGAAAGCTGCTCTGCCCTGGGTGGGCGTGTATGTGGCATAATAGCTTCTGCAATAGGCAACCCGGCATCCAACAAAGGTTTTATTTCAGCAACATCTATGCCCACTTCAACTTTTGTGCCTTCACTAGTAGGACGAAGCAGCAGCACTTCATCAGCTGCAATGCCAGGGTCGCTCAAAAGATCGCTACTATGAGTACTTAATAAAATCTGACGAGCCTGTTTTTTTTGCCTTTTTTGCACAGATGCTATCATTTCCGGTATATATCTGGCAACCTCTGCGTGCAATGAAAGTTCTGGTTCTTCTAGTATTAAGGGACCATTGCCATCAAGCAAAGCCCAGAGTAATCCTATAAGCCGCAGAGTGCCATCGGAGAAATCTGCTTCCGTTTGCCAGGCTCCCTTAGTATGCCAATGATCATATCTGGCTTTCAGGTGCGCAGCGCCACGAGAATCTCTATAGACAATTAACTCTTCTAGCTGAGGTACTGCAACACGCAGAGCCTCATGTATATGATGCAGGCGAGAATCTTGAGGTTTCTCTAGCGTCTCCGCTATTTGTTCCAGGAAATCTCCTCCATAAGGATCAAACTTCCTTCCTGCCGACCGCTCCGGCTCACGGATCAATTGAGGAATTATATGGTAATAACGAACGGTATTAAAGAAGTCAGCGATTGCACGAAATGAACGATTTGAGTTTATTTGTTCCAGGTGAGTCTGACTGAGTAACGCTTGATCCTCTTCATCGCGTTCACCGGGTCGGCTAAGAATAAGCTCCCCTGCCTTCCACACCTTTTCCTCTTTCAGATATGTTCTAGCAGTATTATCATGTGCTATACCGATACGATATCGCCAGTTTATACCTGCCTCGCCATCGATAACAACATCAATAACGATATCGGCATTACGACGGGCGGCAAGACTGCGTAAACGAGAAACGCCGCCCCGGTCTGTTACAGCTTTTTCAAGTCCTCCACCGACTCGCACAAGGTCATGTAGAAAGCGAAAAGCATCTAATAAGTTAGACTTTCCTGATGCATTAGGCCCTATAAGGAACATGCGCTGTTGCAACGGAACGTCAACATGTGTAAAGTTTCGCCAGTTCTCAAGGTGAATCTTCGCAAATCTCATAGCACGGTCCTTGAAATTTTATGGATGTTTATGCGAAGGATTTCGCAACTAAATTATAGCATGATACCAGAGGCAGCGAACGTAGCAATTACGCCACATTCGCTGCCTCACCCGCTATATTCGATGTATCACTTCAAGAAGCCGAACAGATTGTTTAGCGATTCGGCGAGCGTGGGATGGGCAAAAATAGCCTCCTGCAGCGTCGTGTAGGGGAGATTGCCGAGCATGGCGATCTCCAGCATGGACATGATCTCGCCGCCTTCAATGCCCAAAATCGCGGCACCCAGGATCTGCTTTGTGTCGGCGTCGACGATAACCTTCATCAGGCCACGCGACTCGTCGACCTCCAGGGCGCGGGCGACGTAATCCATCGGCATCTTCGCGATTTTGATGTTTCTGCCCTGCTTACGCGCCTCTGCTTCTGTGAGGCCCACGCGCCCAAGTTGCGGATCGATGAAGACGGTATAGGGGACGAGGCGGTCCTTGATGCTGGCGTTGCCGTTTTCGATCAGGTTGGTGCGCAGAATGCGGAAGTCGTCGTAGGAGATGTGCGTGAAGGCCGGCGGTCCCTTGATATCGCCGAGCGCGTAGATGCCGGGGACACTGGTCTCCAGGCGGTCGTTGGTCACGATGTAACCGCGCTTGTCTACCTCGACTCCTGTTGCGGCAAGGTTGAGTTTTTCGGAATTGGGCGTGCGTCCCGCTGCGGCCAGGAGATACGAGCCGGTAATGACATGCTCTTCATTCCCGCTCTTGACCGTCAAGGCGATATGACCATCGTCAGTCTTACGCACGCGCTCGGCGGAGGTTTGCAGGAGAACCTCGATGCCGTCCTGGCGTAGAATCTCGGCGACGGCCTCTGCTACGTCCTGATCTTCACGAGCGAGCAACTGGGTGCCACGCTGTACGATAGTAACCTGGCTACCGAAGCGGCGAAACATCTGCCCAAACTCCAGACCGACGTAGCCGCCGCCCAAAATCACCAGGTGCTCCGGGACGCTATCAAGCTCCATAATTGATGTGGAATTGAGCCAGGGAACCTCGTCGCTCCCTTCCAGGCGTGGTTGCGCCGGTCGCTCACCGGTATTGATGCAGATGGTATCGGCGCTTAGTTCGAGCGTTCCGCCATCATTCAAGCGCACCTGCACAGTTTTGGGGCCGATAAACGTGGCTTCGCCCATAAAGAGATCAAGCCCCTCAGTCTCCTTAATACGCCGCTCGCTACCGCTGCGAAAGCTATCGACGATATCGCGTTTGCGCTTTCTCACCGTGGTCATATCTATACTGATGGGGCCAGTATGCACGCCGTAATCGGCGCTCCTGCCTGCAAGGTAGGCGACGCGGGCACTGGCGACCATAGTTTTCGTGGGCGTACACCCCTCGTTGATGCAGGTGCCACCTATATGTTCACGTTCGATAATTGCGGTCTTGCGGCCCGCCTGGGCGAACGCGCTAGAGAGCGGACCGCCGGACTGTCCAGCGCCGATTATGATTACATCGTACTGTGCCATGCAAAAACATCCTGTCCCCTGCTCTATTAAAGCAGGCATTTTTTGTGAGTTGTTACCAGTAGCGCGCAAACAGCCGAAGAACGCTACCCGGCTGCACCGGAAGGCGGTTGCTGATCGGCATCTGAGCTCGTGAGTTGGGCGCGCAAGACGGCGTGCGACTCGTTAAGGAGCGCATCCTCTACGCGCTGCCGGTGCTTGGGCAGCGTATTGAGCGGCAGGGCGTTGGGAGCAAAGTAGCGACAAGCGCGCGACTCCTCGGTTGCCGTGAGCGCTCCACCGGTAATACGACAGCGAAACGTCAACACAATCTCCCGTTTCTGTGGCTTCGAATAGACGCCCACCAGATAGTCGACGACGACCTCTAAACCGGTCTCTTCGCGTACCTCGCGACAGACCGCCTCTTCAACTGTCTCGTTGAGCTCCATGCCACCGCCGGGCAGATTCCACCAGTCGATATCGCGGCGATGGGCCAGAAGAACGCGTCCCTCATCAAAAATAAGGGCATCGACACCTATACGGAATTGTGCCAGATCGCCCGGCACGCTGGTTAGCTCTGCCATGATGCTACCTCACTACCTATCGTAATGTTTTTTTCGCATGTTATATTCCAGCCTGGCGCTACAGCCTATACACACTATACGCGGTATCGCGCAAAAGCTGCTGCGCCAGGCGGTACGCCTGCGACTCATCCAGCTCGTCGGCATCGATCATCTCCTGCAAGACCTGCCCGATGACTTTGCGCCCACGTATAGCCCCTGCCCAGTGCATCTCCGGCACGTGGATACCATCTGAACTATACATCAATTTGCTCACGGGCGCTATACTCAGTGCCTGGCGCGTGAAATGCAGCATTTCTAGCTTCTCTAAAAAGGGAATGGTGTACGAAAGATCAAAGTAGACCTGCGGGTAGATGGCGGCGAGATACGCGCCAAACTGGTAGTAGGGGTAACTCTCGTGAAGCAGCACAACCTGCATCGTCTGATAGTCTACCCGCTCCAGTACATCGCGCAGGAGCAAGGGATTGACCAGGCGCATATCCAGGTCACCGTCGCCATAGCCCGTGTGAAATTGAATGGGGAGTTGTTGTCGCGCGGCCTGCACGAATGCTACATGTAAGAGGTAATCGATCAAAGGCTTGTGCGCGATGCGCAATGTTCCCTTGCGCACAGCCTCCGCGCGCGCCTCCGCGAAGGACGCCACGGCATCGTCCTTGCTCCATTCGGCTATCTGCAAGCCTGTCCGATACGCGACGATACTCTTGAGGCCACAATAACCTTGTTCGCGTATAGCGCTCAGCGCGTCAGAGAAGCGCTCGACTACCTCGTCGAAGTCGCTATACTCAACAACAAGCCGCTGCATCAACGTTTCGAGACGCAGCAGGCGGACAGTACGGCACTGACCGAGCTGTCCGATGCGTTCCGGTGTGTAGCATTCGTCTGGATCGGGATGGCCGATATCCAGAATGAGCGTATCGATATTCGCCGCCTGTATGAGGCTACCAAGCAAGCTACCGGAACTCTGGCTATTGCGCGCTAAAATAATGGCATCCTCGGCGCGACCGGTACCATAGATGCCCGCCAATTGTCGCAGCAGCCACTGGTAATAGATAGTATTGGGGAGATGTTTCTCCGCGAAGCTGGGATGCTGCGCCTCGCTGAAATAACTACGGAATCGCAGCGCATCCATACGCTGCTCTAGCAGGATCGGGTGACAATGATTATCGACTACGGGGATGCTGTTCAAATCGAGCATGGCTGTACCTCAATCGCAGTAGTATAGATACGGATGGGAACGTATAGATGCAGTATACTACAAAATACTGAGCACTCCTGTCGGCAATGATGAGAAAATAAACCTGGACAACATAACATAACATAGCGTATACTCTCTTCATAAGAAAGTTTGTTGTCTACATATAGCACGAGAATGTATGCAGACACGCAGCCCCTGCTAACTCACTAATTATCATCACTCGTCGCCTGACGAGAGCTATCTCTATCGGACAGCCCTGCTCGTTCGCTCTATTCGCGCACCTCCTTTCTGGTTTCCAGAGCTACCTATTCATCATTGCTTCATGGAACAGAAAGAGGGTTTTTTCATATGTTTTCACTTCGTCGCTTCACGGTCTTTAAAGGACAACGTCCGTCTCTACTACGCGTGATACTGCTCTGCATGCCTCTACTTGATGAGCTAGTTTCAGGCTTCCTGTTTATCGGCCTGCCCCTGGCAAGCAAACAGCTACAGTTGGATTATACACAGATCGGCTTCCTTTTTGCCGCCGGTGCTCTCTCCAGCACAGTTCTTGATCCACTGATCAATCTACTCAGCGATCGGCGCGCCAAACGTCCCTGGATACTGGCTGGATTGCTTATTATGGTCGCGGGCATAGCACTCGCAGCCACAACGAGGAGTTTCGTGCTCCTGGTCTGCGCGTTCGTCGTGATCTATCCAGCGCTTACGACTGCCCTGGACCTTTCGCAGGCGGTACTCGTCGACCAGAACCCACAGGAAAGTGCTCGTACGATGACGCGCTGGACGATTATGGCTAACGTTGGGGATCTGCTAGCACCGATTATCGTCTCGCTCGTCATTATCCTGCCGGGCGGTTGGTCGACGCTCTGCTGGCTCGCCTGCGGACTATGGTTGCTAGCGGCGGTCCTTATTGCCGTGCAGCGTTTTCCACGACAGGAACACGCCGATGATGACGCTGAAGAACCTGCCGTCAAGCTGCTGGATGGTCTGCGCGCTGCGCTGCGCGACCCGCTACTCTTGCGTTGGGTGGCGCTCACTATTCTGCCAACCATGCTGGATGAGATCTTTGTCGTGTATGCTACCCTCTATATGCGCGATGTGCTGCATATGCACCCGAACTTGATCGGGCTCCTGCTGACCGTTCACATGATTGGCGCATTTCTGGGGCTGTTCGTGCTAGAACGCACGCTCTTGCAACGCACTGCGCCTCATCGTCTGCTCATAGGTCTGGCCCTGATTATTATTATCGGTATGACCTGCTTCCTGACGCTCCACGCGCTCTGGTTCACGGGATTAGCGCTCTTTATCATTGGCGTGGGGGCGACGGGGCTGTATCCAATTGCTTTGGGGCAGGCGTATAAATGCTATCCCGGACGATCGGGCTTAGTGCGCACGGTGATCAGCATGGGAGCACCGTTTGAGGTTCTCCTGCCCTCTGTCGTCGGGTTGGCGGCGGGACATTTCGGTGTGATCGCGAGCATCTGTATATTGGGAACGGCACCCTTTTTGGTGATACTCCTCGCCTCCCAGGGTACAACACGGTAACGCTAATATGCTATAATTGCTTTAGCACAGATGTTCGTTCTGCTGAGAGAGGGATGGCACTATGCTGGTTGCTTATGGACCCGATGGGCGTCCGGCGCTTGCTGAGGAGACGCCACAAGCGCAGTTGCAGTCCTGGTCACGCGAACGCCTGCTGTACTGTCCCAATTGCCGGGGCATCGTGCATGTACGCGGCGGAGCGGAGAAGCGCACGCAGCTCCACTTCGCCCATCAGAAAGGCGAGTGCGCGTGGAGTACCGAGGGCGAGTCCGTGCGGCATATGCGCGGCAAGGTCGTGCTGGCACAATGGTTGCGCGACCAGTTCCCGTCGGCAACGGTGACGCTGGAAGAACGACTTCCAGAGCCAAATCGTATCGCCGACATCTTTGTCGCGCACAGCAACGGGACGCGTCAGGCCATCGAGTTTCAGTGCGCGCCACTCGACATTGAAGAGTGGCGACACCGTCACGACGCGTACCGCAGGGCAGGCATCATCGATACCTGGATTATCGGTACCAATCGGCGCGAGAAGCAGGAGGCGTTTATCGAGGCCATCCTCACGATGGCACACGAGATTATGTTCCTTGATCCCCAGTTCACGCCACCGCGCACATGGCTGCGTTGGCCGATCAACCGCGCCCTGGCGCAGGAGTGGCAGGGCAACGGGCAGTACAAAGGGAGCGCACCCACACTGGCTGGATGGGTTGGACGCCAGGGCTACGGCGCAACATTGATCGGCGCGCTCTCCGAGGTGCGCATCGATGAGCAGGGGCGTATTCTTCATCCCCGCCGCGCCGCCATAGAAGCGCGTACACAGCTCCTTCAGAGCATGAGCGCATCTTCAGTTCCCGACGAGTCTACCCTCGCGACCTACCTGCGGCAAACTGTCGACGAACAAACGTTGCGCGGCATCGTCCTTCCCCTTCTGCGCTCCTATCTGCTCGATCCAGAGCTACTGCGGCGCTACAACTATGGTCGTGGGCAGGTCGATCTGCCGCCCAGCGCTGAAGATATCCAACGGGTACGCAAGGCGCGCGCGTGGCTCGCTACCCTGACACAGCGTGGCATTTCAGTAGGAAGTCTACAAGAAATATGTAGAGAGGTACCCTTTGTAGGTCCATACGCAGCTTTCGCCGGATACTTAGAAATGCTTATCGCGTTGCACGGTTCGCCGGTCTCAACATAACCTGAATAGATGCTTAGAAAAAACGCTCTCTCTCCCACAGACGCTCTTTCTGAAACTTATCGTCAAACACAGGCGTATCAAAAACAGCATAGTTATACAAAAAACGGCTGTGCACACTATGTTGCATAGAATGAGATAGGAAAGGATGTTTAGGATGAGCAATTTTCTAAAAGGTTTACTTTTCGGTGTAGGTATCGGTCTGCTGATCGCTCCAATGCGGGGCGAGGAGATGCGCAATCTTCTTAATGAGCGGATATCTGAGCTGCGTGGCTATCTGCCCGAAAACGAGCAACTCGACACGTACAGGCAACAGGTCACTGGCCGCGTTTCACAGACCGCCAGCAATCTGAAGGACTACGCCTCACAGGCGGCGACCACGGTCAAGAGCACTGCGAGCAATTTGAGCACTATCGGCCAGAATGCTGCCGCTGAAGTGAAGAGCACCGGCCAGGATGTCGCGAACTCGACAAAGAACGCAACCAACTCCTAAGTTAAACCGGACAAGGCTACGCGTTCAAGCACAAAAAACATGGTATCGTTTTGGATACCATGTTTTTTTGTATACTCTTTACTGCCTATGCGCAGAGATATGCTCGTGCAGTGGAATGCGCTCAATTTTGAGGTTCATCGATGCCAGGCGCGGCACGATATTGCCATAGCCACGTTCGAGGAAGTCGATACCAGTGATAATCGAGGTGCCATGAGCGATGGCTGCGGCGATGACGTAGGCCAGTCCCGCGCGCAGGTCGGGGATAGCGATAGGGTCGTCGATGGCAGTAAACGGCGTGGGACCGGTGATGATCGCGCTGTGCTCGTAGTTATTGTCGCGGAAACGGCATGCAGAGCCGCCGAGACAGTGCGTCGTTACCTGCGTCCTGGCACCCAATACAGCAAGGTCCTTCAGGTACCCAAAGCGCTTCTCATACACAGTCTCGTGAATGATGGAGATGCCGTTTGCCTGGGTGAGCAGGATTGCAAACGGCTGCTGCCAATCGGTGGAGAAGCCGGGGTAGACATCGGTCTCGATAATGGCGGGACGCAGCTCTTCTTTACGGAAGAAACGAATGCTCACGGGTCCGGCCAGCTCAATGCCACCGCCAATCTGCTGGAAATAGGAGAGAAAGTTGCCCAATGTATCTGGGCGAATGCCCTCTACCATCACATCACCGTTAGAGGCGCAGGCTAGAGAAGCCCAGGAAGCGGCCTCGACGCGATCGCCGAGCACCTCCATACACGTCCCGCTCAAGTGCTTCACACCTTCGATACGGATCTCGCGGCCCGGCGAGGTAAAGATAATCGCGCCCATCGCGCGCAGCATGGTGATTAGCTCCATGACCTCCGGCTCGATCGCGGCGTTGGAGATCACTGTGCGCCCCTCGGCCAGGACGCCAAGATACAGACAGGTCTCGGTGGCCCCGACGCTAGGATAGGGAAGGTCGATCTGCGCGCCCTTGAGCGGCCTGACACGATGGGCGACGTATCCCTCCGGCGTCTCATCGACGACGCCACCAAAGAGACGAATGGCCTCCAGGTGAAAATCAACGGCGCGCGCACCAATCTTACAGCCACCCACGACGGGGACCGAGACCGAGGTGAACCGATGCAGCAATACGCTGAGCAAGAGAATGGGAATACGGTTGCTTCCCGAGTGAGGTGTGGGCACATTCGAGATATGCATCGAGGATGCGTCGATGCTCAGTTGCTGGTCGTCTGGACGCTCGATGCGAGCGCCGATAGAGGCAAGCATCTCCGCTGTAATATCTACATCGCCGATGGCTGGCACGTTTGTCAGCGTCGTGGGAGTATCGCCAAGCAGGGCCGCGACCATCGCTTTTATGACAAAGTTTTTCGCCCCCAGGCACTTAATCTTTCCAATAACCGGGTACCCACCTTCGATACGATACGCGTAATTTTTTGACACGTGTACTACCTTTTTATATGTATTTTCCAAACAGACAAGGCTGCGAGACTTCGCGCGTTAGAATAAACGTTGTCTCTACCCATGTATATTCTATTTGCCCACTAAGATGCAAGAACGCGGTAGTTTCCACCGCCATTGCTGGACATTTGGTACTACCGCTTCGCCGTTCTATAAAGAGCATTCCTACCACGTTGCTATTAATACTTATAGAAGTGCTGTAGCGCCTCTTCCTCCGGCGACTTGTCTTTGAAGTAGTCGATCTCGGCGCGCTTGACGGCAATATAGGACCGAGCAAGCAAGGGTC
Source organism: Chloroflexota bacterium (assembly GCA_030854195.1). Taxonomy (GTDB): domain Bacteria; phylum Chloroflexota; class Ktedonobacteria; order Ktedonobacterales; family Ktedonobacteraceae; genus JACDAE01. The sequence continues at coordinate 10,652 of JALYTQ010000004.1, read as the reverse complement.
CAAGCGCTTCGGTCAGTACCTCGTCGCGCTCCAGTTCGTCGAGCGCCTCTCCCAGAGAGGTTGGCAGACGCCGAATGCCCATACGTTCGCGCTCCTCGTCGCTGTAGTTGCCGGGATCAATCTCCACAGGTGGGCCGGGATCGATGCTCCGCTTGATACCATCCAGACCAGCGGCGATGAGCGCTCCCATCGCCAGGTATGGGTTGCCGCTGTGATCGGCGGGCTTCAGTTCCAGGTTGCTCGACGATGCTTCGCGACCACGGAACAGCGAGGGGACGCGAATGGCTCCCTCGCGGTTGTCGAAGCCATAGGCACCATAGGCCGAGCTCCAATAATGGGGGAGCAGGCGCTGATACGAGTTCGGGCTGCCACAGGTGAGGGCGATAAGCGCGCGGATGTGCTGCAAGACGCCTCCGATGAAATATTTGCCCAGCTGGCTCAAGCCCCCGCGCTCATTGGGGGCGTAAAAGAGATTTTGTGCCGGACGCTCGCTCTTTTCGGTTCCCCACAGACTCAGGTGAATATGTGCTCCGCTGCCCGCCTGGTTTAGAAACGGCTTGGGTGCAAACGTAGCGAACAGTCCGAACGTGCGCGCAACCCCGCGTACCGTCTCGCGCACCAGGCAGGCGTTGTCAGCGGCGCGCAGCACGTTGGCGTGGCGCACAGAGAGCTCCTGTTGCCCCGGACCAAGTTCCGTATGAAATAGCTCGATGGAGAGACCCTGCGCCTCAAGCGCCGCCAGGATCGCGTCAATCACCTCAGCCTGCTCATCCAGGCCGATCGAACTGTAGCAGAGGCTGGTGTCGGCGGGCATGTAGTTCCCTACGCCTCCACTCGCCAGATAAAATTCATGCTCGACCGCCGCCTCTGCGCGCATGCCCTGCTCCGTCAGGCGCGTGACCATGCGCTTGAGAAATGTGCGCGGACATGCCTCCCACGGCTTTCCATCCAGAAGGATCATATCACAGAGCATACTGCCGGTATTGGGCACATACGTGAGCTGGGTAAACGTATTGGGATCAGGCACAAGGCGGAACTCGCCGATCGGCCCCATTCCATCGACGGTTGCCAGGCTTTCGACGCCTGTAAACGCCTGCATCGCCAACGTCTGCCCGATACCCTCCAAAATGCGCGTTGGCAGTTTGTTCGCGTGGGTAGCTTTGCCGCGAATGATCCCTCCGTTGTCGCAGTAGAGGAAGCGTACCAGGCGCAGCTTCTCCTCCTTCGATCGGTTCACGACATCTTGAGCATTCATAGTCGCTAATCTTTCCTCTCTTGTCAATGGACGTTACAACAAAGAATTGAAGCTTTCAAAGGTATGTGATTAGTATAGAAAGCGCGCTGCGATAAAACAAGATGCAGGACTTTCAGAATGATTCGGCCTCTCTGGCGACCCACGTCATCGTCTCATACGCCTCGATGGGATCGTCGATGCCAACGAGGTCTATACGCCAACCCTGCGGCACGATTAGTCCGTAATCCATGAACGCCCTCCTTATTTTTAGGTAGACAAAAATATCGGTGTATATTTATAAGGCCACAAAGTGACGATAGGCGTCAAGCGGCATCTCTTTGTGCTATCCCTTCATGTCGGGATACTCCTATGTGATAATCTACAACAAACGTTCGTATTTATCTAAGGAAGAGCATAATCATAACATTGGGAAATTCCAATCAATTGATTTTTACTTTACCTCTTGTGTATACTAGGGTGAAATAATCCATCACCTTTACCTACTTGCAGTGGAAGGGATCGTTCCGTGCACCGCAAAGATCGAGTATTTGAAGCGCTGCGATCATTGTGCACACAACGACCGGCACAAAGTAGTGCGTTACGTCGTCATGCAGGCTTCAGCGCGGAAGAAGTGGCAGAACTCGCAGAAGTAGATCGTACCAATGCCAGCCGAGACCTTAATCTGCTGGCTCAACAGGGGAGCGTCGAGCGTATCCCTGGTCGTCCTGTATTGTTCAGGATTCACGCGCCCGAGCCACAGGCAACACCCGTCAACGAACAGCGGGGCAATGGGACGGTTCAAGACAAAGCAGCATTTCCAACAGCGGTACAGGAGCCAGGCAAGCGTCCTGCGATCTCGGCAACGGTACACGTTGGCGCTGTCGTTACCAGCTTCGAAACACTGATTGGTTGCCACGATGGGCTGAAGGTTGCGATACAACAGGCCAAAGCTGCGATTCTCTATCCACCGCGCGGGCTACACACCCTGCTCTGCGGTCCCAGCGGCGTGGGCAAGACCACGCTGGCCCGCCTGATGCATACGTTTGCGTTGGAGCAAAAAGCGCTCTCCACTGACGCGCCTTTTGTGAGCTTCAATTGCGCAGACTACGCGGGCAATCCGCAGCTGCTGATGGCACACCTGTTCGGCGTTGCGCGTGGAGCGTACACGGGCGCAGACGCTGACCGCGAGGGGTTGGTCGAGCGGGCGCATCGCGGCATTCTTTTTCTGGATGAGGTACATCGCCTGCCACCCGAGGGCCAGGAGATGCTCTTCTACCTGATGGACCGCGAGCGCTTCCGCCGCATGGGAGAGGTGCGCGAGCGCCAGGCGTCTCTGCTCCTGCTGGCCGCGACGACGGAAGATCCCAACGCGACCCTCCTGCCGACCTTTCGACGCCGCATCCCTATGCTGATTACGCTGCCCGGCCTGCAGGAGCGCACAATTACCGAGCGCTACGAGCTGCTGCGCGCCTTTTTCACGACCGAGTGCAGCAGTATCGGAACAAACATCCATGTCGTGCCACAGGTCCTGCGCGCCCTGCTACTCTACGATTGTCCCGGCAACATCGGACAACTGCGCACCGATGTACAGCTTACCTGCGCGCGCGCCTACCTGGAGTACCGCACCAACAACCTGGGCGAGTTGAACGTGCATACCGATGTACTCCCGGAGCATATTCGGCGCGGCCTGTTGCGTACCATTGATCTGCATCGAGCGTTGGAGCCCGTTCTGCATCACCTGGAGGCCACGCATATCTTTACGCCCACCGGACTCAGCCTGAACGAAGTTCCCGATTCGGCACACAATCTCTATGACACGATCAGCAATGAGTTGCACGCGCTGCGCGACAGCGGTGTACCCGAACACGAGATCAGCGAACTGCTCAATCTGGATATTCAGCAGTACTTCCAGCATTTTGCCGCCGCCGTGACGCACAATCGTCCAGAAGTAGCGACGCACCTGGTAGATGAGCAGATCTCGACGGTCAGTCGCTCCATCGTTCAGTTAGCCGAGGAGAAGCTGACGCGCACGTTCCCGGAGAAGCTGGCGCTGGTCCTGGCACTGCACCTGGAGAGCGCCCTGGAACATCTCGCGCAGGGCCGCAAGCTCATAGCGATACAATCTATGCGCCAGACCTATCCAGCCGAATATGAGGTCGCGCAACTGGCGCGACGCCACGTGCGCCTGGTGCTTGGTGTTACGCTGCCGGAGAGCGAGGCCGATGTGTTGACGGTGCTGCTGGCGAACGCCGATACGCTCCTGAGCAGCACGCAATCCGCCGTGGGCATCGTCGTCGCGGCACACGGGCGCGGCATCGCTACAGGCATCGCCGAACTCGCCAATACGCTGGTCGGAGTGAGCTCTATTTCAGCTGTAGAACTCTTGCTGGAGCAATCGCCCGAAGAGATACTGATGCAAGTGGAGCACTGCGTCTACGATGCCAACCAGGGCAGCGGTGTCCTGCTCCTGGTCGACTTCGCCTCGTTGCTCCCGCTGGGCGACCTGGTGACGCAGCGAACGGGCGTGCAGACGCGTACTGTGGCCGGGGTGAGCGCGCCCCTGGTGGTGGAGGCACTGCGCAAAGCGCAACGTGCCGAACATATCACGCTTGATCAACTGGCAGGCAGCCTCGCGCGCGAGGGCACCGTAGATGAGATGCGGGAAGACGGGCGACTTCCGGTCACCAGAAATGGACACAGGACTCTTTCCACGCGCAACGAGGGCGCGCAGGTGGCACGCGTCATCCTCTCGGTCTGCCTCACCGGCTTTGGCAGCGCCATCAAGCTGGCGGAACTGATCGAAGAGCATCTCCCAGAGTTACGGCGGCACAATATTGAGATAATCTGTATGGATATCAGTCTCTCAGGCAAGGCGGAGGCAGAGATACAGAGCCAGGTGGGCCAGCGCCAGGTCGTCGCGGTCGTCGGCACCATCAATCCGCACCTGGAGAGTTATCCCTTTATCTCGCTCACCGAACTGCTCTTCGGCGATGGCATTGCGCGCCTGCGTATGTTATTGGGCGAGACCCTGATCGATCCGGCCCTGTTGCAGCCATCAGGGCTGAAAGCCCTGCCGCCCGCGACGGCAACACCAACCTTTACGCAGCGTGCCGATCTCATACGTGAGATCTCGTACACGCTGAGCCAGCGCCTGTTCTTCCTCAATCCCGTGCGCGCGCTCCCCCTGATCGAGCGTACTATCGAACTGATCGAGGTCGAGGTGGGCGAGACCTTCGAGATCGAGGTGCTGGCCGGTCTGATCCTGCATCTCGCCTGCGTGCTGGAGCGCGGTATCGAGGAGCAGGGCCAGTTCGTGAGCGACACCGTGCGCACGCGTGTCGAGCAACAGTATGCGCGCGAACTGGGCGTCTGCCGCCGCGCCTGGCAAATTCTCAGCACACAGATCGCCCGCCCGCTCCCCGACGAGGAGGCGTACAACATCGTCGGCATTCTCAGGCATGTAGATATCTTCGCGGTCAATAGCGTATAAGCAAGCTCAAAGATTCCCAGAAGCCCCATCTGTGCTAGTGTGCAACACACATATTGGCATGCTTCTTGCTCTATAGAGATGTAGACCCAACCATTCCCGAATATGTTTGTAGTGTGTCAGTACAATATTCATACAGCACAGACAAACCAGAGGAATGCATGGGAGAGGGGTCATGATACGAATACTGATTGTTTGTAGCTGGGGGATGTCCACCAGTCTGCTAGTGGACAGTATGCTCGCAGCGGCGGCGGAGCGCCAGTACGAGATCAGCGTTGAGGCGTTAAGCGCCGGTGAGTATGCGGCAAAGGTCGACGAGTGTGATGTCGTCCTGATCGCGCCGCAGATTCGTCACCTGCGCAAAAGTATTGAGAAGCTAGCAACAGCAGAAGGCAGACCAGTGGCATTAATAGAACCGTTCCATTATGCCACCATGAACGGGCAGGCAGTTCTGGACCAGGTAATGCGCATGCTTGCCGGTCCAGCAGAAGGGACGATAACGAAGTGAGCGGCTTGATTGAACGCAGCAGTGATTGGTTCGAGCGTTACCTCGTGCCTCCACTGAGCACACTGGCGAGCAGTATTTACCTGCAAGCGGTGCGCGATGCCTTCATTATCTTTACCTTGCCACTCATTATCGCGGGGAGCGTCTTCCTGATTGTGGCAAACCCGCCACCAATTCTCGGGATAGACCATCTCCTGGCACCGTATCAAAATGCGATACTGGTACCATACGAACTTTCATTCGGACTGATGGCGCTCTTCCTGACCTTTGGCGTCGCCTACAGCCTGTCCCAGTACCTGCGCACCGAGCCTGTACAACCAGGCATACTGGCAATGGTCGTCTTTCTGGTTGCCAGCGTCCCGGTACGCGATCTCAATACACTGACGTTTGGCGAGGTCCTGCCCTACTTTGGCGGACAGGGATTGCTCGTCGGCATCCTTATCGGCATCCTTACGGCGCAGGTCATGTACTGGTTTCGAAACTCGCGCTTCACCATCAAGCTGCCGAAAACGGTGCCCTCGAACGTCAAACGGGCCTTCGAGGCGCTCATACCTACGCTGTTTTTGCTGACGACGGTGTGGCTGATCGAATGGTTTGTCAGTTCGCATACCTTCGTCACCGTGAACCATACGCCCCAGCAGATGACGTTGCCTATCTTGCTCATGGATCTGTTCAAACCGCTCGTCGTGGTGCAGGATAGCTACCCGGCTGCATTATTAGAGATCATCCTGATGATGCTGCTCTGGTCCGTAGGCATTCACGGGATGAATGTCGTTACCGCGATCGCGGCACCGTTCTGGTTTACCACGCTGGCGGCGAACGCGCAAGGCGGACACGGCATCGTCACTGAGCCCTTCTTTCACATTTTTGCGCATCTGGGTGGATCTGGCGCGACCTGGCCCCTGGTCATCTATATGCTGCGCTCGCGCTCAGCACAGTTGAAGACCGTGGGCAAGGTGGCACTGGGACCGGCGATCTTCAACATCAACGAACCCGTCACCTTCGGCGTTCCGATGATGTTGAACCCGATTATGATGATACCGTTTGTGATGGTGCCTGTTATTATTGTCACCATCAACTACGTCGTGTTCTCGGTAGGATTGGTACACGTCCCGATAGTTATCCAGCCGTTTACCGTTCCTGTCGGGCTCAGCGGATTCATCGCCAGTGGGGGAGATCTGCGGGGAAGCCTCCTGCAGTTCTTCGATCTCGCCGTCTCGGCGGTACTGTATTATCCCTTTTTCAAGGTCTGGGAACGCATTCTTGTCGCGAAAGAAGAGGCGCAGGAAGAGAAGAGTCGCTTAGCAGCTCTGACAGAGCAAACTCAGCGCGCACAGCGCCAGGAAACGGCTAAAGCGGTTGGTAGTCGAAAGGAGGGACAGTAAGTCAACAGAAAACCAGTGCATAGCCGCTTGTTGAACAATGTAGATTTCAACAGCATTCACAGTGTTTTTCACCCAAAGATAGGTGATTATCAGCTTCCAACTTTGAACAACCGCGCAGGCGGTAGAAGTGGAAAGGACAGATTCAACGATGAAACTATTTAGTCGAACACGCGGATCATTCGCGCTCTTCAGCGGACTTCTCCTGTTCACAATGATCCTGGCAAGCTGCGGCAGCGCCAACAATGGTGGCTCCAGCAGCAGTGGCAGCAGCTCCAGTGGTTCTAGCTCCAGTGGTTCCAGCTCTTCGGCTGCGACTAATGGCAAGGGCTGCACTAAGATCGGCGTACTCCTTCCGGAGACCGCGACCTCTGCACGCTGGGACGGTCAGGATAGACCCGAGCTCATCGCAAGGATCAAAGCCGCTGTCCCCGGCGCGACCGTAGACTACGCCAATGCACAGGGCGATGCCGCCACGCAGCAGAACCAGGCAGACCAGGCTCTGACCAAGGGCGACTGTATCCTGGTGGTCGCTCCTAAAGACAGCGCAGCATCAGCCGCGATTGTCACCAAGGCAAAAGCCTCGAATGTCCCCGTCATCGCTTACGACCGCATCATCCAATCCAAAGATCTCAGCTATTATGTCTCTTTTGATGGAGTGCAGGTCGGCAAACTACAGGGGCAGTATATCGTCGACCATTATAAGGATTTCACCAAGAGCAGTAAGAATGTCGTGCTGATCAACGGCTCCAAGACCGACCAGAACGCGATCAACTTCAATAAGGGCGTCGAAGAGGCACTGGCACCGCTTTTTGCAAACGGCTCGCTGAAGAAGGTCTACGATCAGTTCACGCCGAACTGGGACAATCCCACCGCTCAGACCGAGATGGAGGGTGCATTGACTGCGAACAATAATAATGTTGCGATCGCCTATGTCGCCAACGATGGCATGGCAAGCACCGTTATCGCTGCTCTGCGCGCACAGCACCTGAATGGCAAGGTTCTAGTCACCGGTCAGGATGCAACAGTCGCCGGTTTCCAGAACATCCTGAAGGGCGACCAGGCCATGACCATCTACAAGCCGATCCCCCAGGAAGCACAGGCCACTGCTGATATCGTGAAGGCACTCAATGCCGGGACAACTCCCACGAATCTCACCAGCAAGTCCGCAACGACCGATGGTGGCAGCATTCCCAGCCTGCTGCTGGCACCGATCGCGGTTGATAAGACGAATATCAACGATACCGTCATCAAAGACAACTTCGTCAAAAAGTCCGACATCTGCGCGGGCATTCCGGTGGGTACAGCTGGAGTCTGTTAGTTCCGTACAAACTCAGGTTTTAGACAAGCGTGCAGACCGTAGCAGTGGTGTTACGGTCTGCACCTACACAATCTTATGAGAAGATTGGAGGATTTCCATGGCGGATAGTCGTATCCCGGAAGGGGATAGCGTCTCATCAGCAGTGCCGCCGACAAATTACAGGCCAGGAGGAACGCCGCTTTTACAACTGCGAGACGTCAGCAAATCCTTTGGTGCTGTCCAGGCACTGAGCGGTGTTGGTATCGAGGTCTACGCGGGCGAAGTGGTCGGACTGGTCGGTGATAATGGTGCCGGTAAATCGACGTTGATTAAAGCAATCTCAGGTGTCGCGCCACCAGACACGGGTGAATTTTTCGTCGAGGGTCAGCCCGTCAAAATCACGAGCCCACAGATTTCTTCGCGACTGGGTATAGAGACGGTCTATCAGGATCTCGCCCTCTGTGATAATCTCGATGTGGTTGCCAACCTCTTTCTCGGCAAAGAGGAGCGACATCTTATGCGCACATTAGACGAGACCGACATGGAGAAGCGTACAATCCAGGTTTTACGCACCCTCGATGTGAAGATTCCTTCTGTACGCACAATCGTCGCCTCACTCTCTGGCGGACAGCGGCAGAGCATTGCGGTCGCGAAAACAATTTTACGCAACGCGAAGGTCGTCCTCCTCGATGAGCCAACCGCCGCGCTGGGCGTTGCTCAGACGCGCCAGGTGCTGAACTTGATTCGCCGTCTACGCGAGCAGGGCCTGGGTGTGATTATCATTTCGCACAATCTGGCTGATGTGTTCGAAGTCGTTGATCGCGTCGTCGTGCTGCGTCTAGGCAAAAGGGTCGGTACCTACGACATCAAATCGACCACGGCTGAAAAGATCGTAGGAGCAATCACTGGTGCCGAATTTGGTGAATTGATGAAAGAGCCTGATGGGGCAACAGAAGGAATTTAATGATGGGAGATATACGTAATACAGACGAGCCTCGCGGCTCAGCGGCCCTTGCGAGTTCATCGGCAACGGCAAGCTCCGTAGAAGTTCCAGCGACCGCCGCTGTTCCCAGACAAACTATCAGTCAGATGTTGCGCAACGACCTCGGCTTTATTCCAGTCCTGCTCACCTTGATTGTGGTCGCGGTCTTCTTCGAGGTGACGACCGGAGGACTCTTCTTCGAACCGCGCAATATCTCTAACCTTGTAGTACAAATCAGTACGATTGCAATTCTGAGTGTAGGCGTGACGCTGGTACTGCTGTTGGGCGAAATCGATCTCTCGCTGGCGGCTGTCTCAGTACTGTCTGGCGTCGTCATGGGTGTACTTTCGGAACGTGCTCATCTACCAGCCGCTGTAGCTATTATCGCGGCGATACTTTCTGGTTCACTCATTGGTTTCGTCAATGGCGTTATTATTGCCATCATACGCGTGCCTTCGTTTATTGTAACATTGGCTGCAGCTATCGCTTATGAAGGTTTGCTTCTTTACTTACTGGCAGGACAGAGCACACTTGTCCTAAATGATCCTTTTATTGTTGCTATTTCGGGTAGTGCGACAAGTTACCTGCCAGATATCTATGGTGTTGGCCTGCCAACATTGGTTCTGCTCCTCTACATCGGTAGCCTGGTCTGGAATCACATCAAACGACGCCAGGCCGGTCTTAGAACCGTTACTATTGCGCAGCTCGTCGCGCAGCTCGTGATTACGGTTGTCCTCGTCGAGGGCGCGGTTGTCCTCTTCGAGTCCTACCTGGGCGTTCCCTACGCAACAGCCATCCTGATCGGACTCATCCTGCTCGTCTGGATGATGTTGACGAAAACAGCGCTCGGACGGCACATCTACGCCGTCGGTGGCAATGCCGAGGCCGCACGCCGCGCCGGTATCAACGTGACAGGCATTCGCCTTCTAGTCTTTACGCTGTGCTCGACGCTAGCTGCTGTCGGCGGTATCGTCGCCGCCTCACATGCCAACTCGATCGCGAGTCAGATCAGCGCAACGCTACTCCTGCAGGCCATTGCCGCGGCGGTTATCGGCGGCGTCAGCCTCTTCGGCGGTCGCGGCTCCGTCTGGTCGATTCTTCTGGGCGCGCTTATCATCGGTAGCCTGGAGAACGGACTCGATCTGAAGAGCCAGGGTACTGAGGTAAAGGATATGATCGAGGGCGTCGTCCTGGCGCTCGCAGTCATCGTCGATGCCCTTGTCCGTCGCGCTCAGGCACGCAGCGGGCGCTAAGTCATTGGCACCTCCATCAGACAAAGCATGTCTGATATGTTGCGCTGGCGACTCCCGTTCTCTATAAGATGGGAGTCACCAGCGCACCTTTTTTGTAACGGCTACATATCTTTTCTTGAGAGGCTTCGATGATCTGCTCAAGCCACCAGATTGGCACGCAATCGGCGCTCCTGATCGAGCGTTCGTGAAATAGAACTCGTTCGCAGCGGTTTTGGTGTGTATTTTTCTCTTTATGACGTATATTAAACAAGAGCAATGTTCTGCTCCATGCGCGTATAAAGAGAAAGCGAGTTCATATGCCACGCACCATCCTTGATGCCGAATTGGTAGAGTTAAATAAAAAGGTTGTTCATCTTGGTACGCTCGTCGATACGGCCCTGGGACAGGCGCTGGAGGCGATCAAGACAAAAGACCTCGCCACGTGCGGTCTGGTGATTGCCTCGGAAGCCTTCGTCGATGAGACGCGCATCCAGATCGAGCAGCAGGCGTTTCGGCTCCTCACCTTGCAG
>JALYTQ010000079.1 GCA_030854195.1 Chloroflexota bacterium | reverse complement strand
CGTCCATCCGGTTCCCTCTCACGAGGGGAGTGGGCCGGATGGACGCAAGGCCCATCCCTCCTGATGAGTTACCCATATTTTACAGTAAAAAAAGATACCATCATAAAAGTTGGGATTGTGACAAGCCGCGGCCACGGTCACTCATTCATCGTGTGGATCGTTTTTTATCAGATGCATATAGGGTTTTAAGTGATTTTGCGCTAGCAGTTTCTGATCATCTGACATCAACTCAGATTGTTGCAACATCAACGATAGTCCTGTCAGATGCCGCGCTAACTCCATTTCATTGCTTTGGAACCGCTGGGCAAGTTCTTCAATGGCGAGGCCCAGGAGGAATGCATCGGCATTTTTCGTAGCTGGGAGTAAAAAGTAGGTGGCGCTGATGTGGGTATTCAGAAACTCGCGTGCATCTTTTTCCCAGAGGCGCAACGTTCGGAAGTTGAATTCGAGCATGACTTGCCCATCGAACGTATCTTTTATAGGAGCAGGTACAGCGTGTGGAAATTGGCAGAGGACTTCTGGATAAACATAGTATTCCTGATGTAGGATGCTATCCTCATCTTCGGCAGCATTGCCCTCTTGCCTTACATCCTTTGCTGCGTAGCCATTGACCGTGGCATAGTGAGCCAGGAGACGGCGAGGGAGTTCTTCGTCTTCGCGTTCGATTTGAAATTCAATAAGTAGGTACGAGGGTTTATTCGTCTCCGGGCTGTGGATGCGATAGGCGCGTTCAAATTTGCCTGAGTGCTCTATCCATTCGGTTTGAATGACGCTTAAGACTTCGGCTTCTGGTAGAGCGAGTTTCGCAACTCCCCGTTCCAGTTCGCTTACGGGGCGCGCAATTTCGATTGTTTTGAGTTCTGGTAGTTCGACATCTATGACCTGTAGAACGTGGAACCCAGGCATGAGTAAGGGAATGATCTCGGTGGCCTGTTCGTGAAAGAGGTTTTTGAGGATGTGGTTATAAGGTCGTTTGGCGTTCATGTGTAGGATCGCTCCTTTGTATTTATTAGAATATTGCCAGGAGTGTAATGGATTCATTAAAAATCAGCGATTGACTGGCAACTTGGAACTAGCGACAGTTGGCTCTTGCAAGGCGATCTGAGAGTTTACATATCACCAGGTTTCGAATGAATCAACTCGTTGATATTCTACATATATTATATCACTAGTTGATAGTCTGGGAAAATTTGGTTGATCTCTGAGTTCAGCAGACATTCTTAATCAAGTGTCTTCTAGAGCCAGTTCTTGCAAAGCTGATACACAGTTATATGGTACATCGTACCTTTTCATCAGGAAGACACTGATAGGCCTGAAGTCCTGGTATTACATCGTACAATCACTTCTCTTACAAAGAAGTGTAGCATGAAAAGAGGTTATAACAGGCCCTGATTCATGGAAATTTTGTTCTTCTTTAAGTACTCTGCCGAAAAGCTCCTAAAGCCTCCACATTTCGTCGTATAATGGTTAAGCATTCGTAGCAAATCTCGAAATCATTGTAGCGTTATTTAAGAGGGATCTTCTATGTACTTCCCGGCAACACGCGTGCTCACGGTGCTGGAATTGTTGCAATCGCGCCAGCACATCAGCGGACCAGAGTTGGCGACGCGGCTAGAAGTCGATACGCGCACGGTGCGGCGCTATATCACCATGCTCCAGGATCTGGGCGTGCCTGTAGAGGCGGAGCGCGGGCGCTATGGTTCCTACCGCCTGCGACCGGGCTTTAAGCTGCCCCCATTAATGTTTACCGATGACGAGGCGCTGGCGCTCACGCTCGGCTTGCTGGCGGGACGCAAGATGGGACTGACCGTGGCCGCGCCTGCCGTGGAGGGCGCGTTGGCCAAGATCGAGCGCGTACTGCCCGCGACGCTGCGTGCCCGCGTGCAAGCGGTGCAGGAGACGCTGGTCTTCGACGTTACGGCTTCCACTACTATACCAGAGAACGCGGTAGTCGTAACGCTGTGCGCGGCGGCCCAGCAGGGGAAGCGCGTGGAGATGTGCTACCGCAACTGGGACGCCAGCGAAGAGACCCGGCGCATGGTCGATCCGTATGGCCTCGTGTACCGTTCGGGCCTCTGGTATATGGTTGGCTACTGCCATCTGCGCGCCAATCTGCGCACGTTCCGTCTGGATCGCATTGTGAGTACCGAGATGCGTGAAGAGAGTTTTACGCGCCCACCCGACTTCGACTGCCTCGCCCATTTATTGCAATCCCTTCCTAAGACACCCGGCACATGGTACGTAGATGTGCTGCTGGAGACGACGCTGGAAGATGCGCGCCGCATAGTCCCTCCGGCCCTGGCGCTGCTGGAAGAGGATGAGCGTGGCGTCAGCTTTCGCTGCTACGTGGAGAATCTTGACTGGATAGCCTACGTTCTACTGGGATTGGATTGCTCGCTTGTTGTGCGCCAGCCACCACAGCTACGCGACGCGCTACGGCGGCTGGCACAAGAGGCCACTAAGATGGCCGAACGAATACTAGAATAACGCTCTACGGGCATATTAGTCGTGGTGCATAGGATGCGATAACGCCCAGTTCACGCGGCGTTTCCACTCGGCTCCGTCTATATCCTCGCGACTGTCAGTGCCCCAGCGTAAAGCCACTATATCCAACACAATGATGAGCGCTACCATAATGATGAGAAATGTCATTTCTGTCCTCCTGATGTTATGACGTATGTTCGTCATACTCTAATATGCATTAGCTCTGACAATACGCAGGCAAATGGTGAGTAGATTTATGGCAATAGAAAGTTGCTGTCAGTTGCACCGAAGCGCGTTAACCTCTGGCCCCAGGAGACCATCCAGCTTCCAAGCGCGCTGGCCCATTGACGATACAACCTCTTTGTACGCAGATCATGCATCTCATGCGTCTGAATCCTGTACCTGGTCTCGTGATGTGTCTGTTTGCTGAGATCAAGGAGAGCATTGTAGCGATGCAGCGCTGGATGGCCTCCGAAATTTAGGGGGAGCATGCATTTTCCTAACCTTTCTTGATGAACATATTCATCTCGTTTATGTCACAGTATGAAGATCCCGCGCTACAAAGCTTGACAAGGAATAATCTAACCGGCTAAAATGTTTTCGATAGTTAAAGAATACAACATAAATGCTAACCTGTCAAGTGTATTTTGGGGGTTAATTGCAAGATAGATTTTTGGCAATGGAGTACATACTATGAGTGACGCAACGGCAGAAAATTTTGATTTTGTGGGCAACAATATCTGTCTCGATTTTGTCAACACGCTTCATGATCGCATTAGTAGCGGGCGGGATGATTTCAGCAGTTATGACGATCTGGTGGCATGGAGTCGGCTCGCGGGTATCACGACCGCTGGCGAGGCGGAGCAGCTTTTAGCGCGGGCACGGCAACATCCAGCAGAGGCTGCGCGTGTTTTCAAGCGCGCTACCGAGCAGCGAGAGGTGATCTATCACATCTTCGCGGCAGTTGCCCAGGAACGCGATCCCGAACCAGCCGACCTTGCGTGCCTGAGCGAGCTCTTCGCGGATGCTATGAGCAGGGCGTGCATTACCCTGCATGACAATACTTTTATGTGGGACTGGGCGCAGAAGGAGACCACACTTGAAAGCCTGCTCTGGCCGGTCATACGCGCAGCGGCTGAGCTGCTGACCTCACCGGATCTACACCTGGCGCGCCAGTGCGCAGCCAGTGACTGCACCTGGCTTTTCCTGGATACCAGCAAGAACCACAGCCGCCGCTGGTGCGACATGAAGAGCTGTGGCAATAGGACCAAGGTGAGCAAACACTACGAGAAAAGAAAACAGAAGGAGCTATAGGACTTCTGGAAGCTTTGCGCACGACTGGTAAATACTGAAAAAAAGGGTCGTGTAAATGCGCAGGGTAGACATGACGCGACCATCCCCACCCTTCTAAGAACTACGTACATCAAGCGGATTTTAGAAGGGGGTCCACGACAACAGGTAGTCATGTCCACCGCATTAGCATAATACTTACAGATTGTATCAGATCGAAAGGAAAGCGTAGTAGTATGAAACCAGAGTATCCAGGGTTTGCGCCTCATTCATCACGTCGTTCAGTTCTGAAAGGGACGGTAGCAGGAGTCACAGGCCTGGCCGCGGTGGCTGGCGTTGTTGGTGCGGGAACGTTTCTGGCACAGAGAGATCAGGGCGGCGCGGCACACGCGCAAAATGTTGGCGTTGCCGGAGCTGAGCCAGTCCAGACCATCCTCAATGTCGCCATCACCGCCGAACAACTGGCGGTCACGTTCTACACCCAGGCTCTTGCCCACGCGGATAGAATAGGCTTTGGTGAAGCTGCTCGCCTGGACATTGCGGCGGCCCTTGTTGAGGAGCAGATTCATGAACAATTCCTGGCAAAGCAAAAGGCGAAGGCGTTGACCAGCAAATTCAGTTTCCCCTTTGGAAGACAGACATTTGAGCGCATGGACGCATTTATCAAGGTTCAGCAGCAGCTCGAAACGCTCTTTGTCGCGGCCTATATCGCCTCCGCCCGCGAGTTCGCTGTTTTAAAGCGGCCCGATCTGGTGCAGATTGCCATGCAGATTGGCACTGTGGAGGCGGAGCATCGCGCCCTGGGACGCGCAATTGGCGGACTCAGGCCAGCCGATAATCACGCATTTTCGCCCGCGCTTGTCAAGAATGTTGGCGATGCCGCAGCCATTTTGAAGAAAGATGGATATCTTACGCCTAAACCTGGTAACATGTTCGAGTTCAAGCCGGTCTCCACGACCTTTGATGGGCTGGTCGCCCGCTCGGAGGTAGAGCAGACCTGGTCCTGACCTGGTCTTGATACAATAACACCGTTACGGTTGTAAGCAAGGGCGTGTCTTTACCTGCATAGGTAGAGCACTCCCTTGTGCGATAGCGCGGAGTGACAAGATCAACTCAACTCGTTCTGGATCTGTTCCTGTATATAGATGGCGAAATAGTCAAGATCAGCCGAATTGAAGGGACGGTCCAGGCGGTCGCCACGATAGCTCTCTCGTGCCTGCTCGATAACTCCATGGCAGGTAGCGGGCAGTACTCTCAGTCCCCAACTGCCGCCCTCGTCTTTGGAAAGGATATTCCCATCGCGCAGGTAAGCGTAGATGCGGCAGGCATTGAGCACAAAATAGACCGGCATACGCGCGATATTTTGCAGCGCCTCCTCGAAGTCACGCACAATAGATTCTATATAGTACTCCTGTGGCACAGCGGGAAGCGTCTCGCGTATTGGCTTGCCATACAGGTGAACGCCTCGCGCCAGCGTCACGGTGATATGCGTCGCCAGATCGTGATCCCTCCTGGTGAAATCGTTCCAGTGCAGCCATTCGTCAGCCGCCAACTGCTGATGAAGCCGTTCGCGCCAGTCTTCGCTATAGTGCAGATCGAAAGGCAGCGGGTGTTGAAATGTGTTAATAGCGGACTCGACCAGGAAGCTAACCTCGATGGGTTGGGGTGTCAGAGAGGAATGCAACAGCAATTGAACGGCACGACGCTTCTCCTCCAACGTCATAGGGCGCGCCGTGACGGCGAGGAGGTCGATATCGCTACGTTCTGGATTGAAGCAACCAAAGGCCAGAGAGCCATGCAGATAGAGGCCGACCAGATTGCCTTCCAGCGTGTTCAGCAGGCGGTCCTGCAACAGAGAGAGTTGCTCGCGTACCGCTTCAGGGCAGGTGGCCCAGCTATATTGCGTCATAAGGCTTCTTCAGAACAAGGTGGTGGAACTGATGGCTCCGAGCATAATGCGGGCGGCGTAATCGGATCGGAGAGATAATTCTCACCGAATGCCTGCATCGCCTCTATAATATGTACCAGTGCCTGCCCCTTCTCGGTCAGAGAATATTCGACGCGTGGTGGAATTTCGGCAAAAGCCTGGCGGTCTACCAGCCTCACCTCTTCCAGCATCTTGAGGCGCTGTGAGACCGTTTTGGGGCTGACATTGCCCAGCGCCTCCAATAGCTCGCCGAAGCGCCGCGACCCGCCCATCAGATTGTACACGATCAACAACGTCCACACATCACCAATCAAACGAATAGTGCGTGTCAGTGGACAGGTAGTTGCAGCAAGTTCAGTTGTACGCGATTGCTCAATTGTGCTCATGTTCAAATTATACCATACTTTTCTTCATAACTCTTCAACCACCTTCTTTGCGAGGCGCGATGCGACGAGGGAATAGGAAGTTAACTTCGTTGTGAGATATACTAGAGCAGACAATTCCAGGCATTCGTCGTAGAGTACAGGTCGCTGGATGAGATCTGAATATCCTGCAAGGTGCTGACATGGAATCTTTGTCTACAATCTGTTTGTAGTGTAGTAAGGATAAATGAATGGCTCAAACGCTCGTTACATTTCAGTCTGGCGCGCACCAGTTCGAAGGGTACCTGGCGCGCCCTGAGGGCGCTGGCCCGTTTCCCGGCCTCGTCATTATTCATGAGATTTTTGGACTCAACGAGAACATCAAGGATATTGCGCGCCGCTTCGCCGACGAAGGATATGTCGCGCTGGCCGTTGATCTGTTTGCCGGTCGCAATCGCGCCATCTGCATGTTTCGTTTCATGGGACAGTTGATGCTCAATCCGTTGAACAATCAGAGTATCCAGAACCTGAAGGACGCGCTGACCTTCCTATCTGAGCAACCAGGAGTAGATGCCGCGCATCTGGGTGCTGTCGGATACTGTATGGGCGGCGGTTTTGCCATCGCCTGGGCCTGCCAGGATAACCGCCTCAAGGCCATCGCCCCGTACTACGGAGCAAATCCGCGCCCGCTTGAGGCCGTTGCGCGCATGTGTCCCGTCGTCGGCTCGTATCCCGACAAGGACTTCACCACCTCGGCGGGCCAGAAGCTCGACGCCGCCCTGACCCGCTACGACGTTGCGCACGACATCAAAATCTACCCGAACACGCGGCACTCATTCTTCAACGACCAGGGCCCCGCCTATGCCGAAGCGGCTGCCCGCGACTCCTGGCAGCGCATCCTGAGCTTCTTCAGCGAACACATTGGCGCGAGCGCTGCCGCGACGAAGGAATAGCACAACAAAGGGCGTTCGATGATCTGCATCGAGCGCCTTTTATTATTATTCTATTACGACAACGCCTCCAACAATTCGCGCAGGAACAGCTCGGCGTCCGTCACGAGACCGGCGGCCTGGAAGCTGCCGCGATCGGCGAGTTTGGTGACGACGGCGGGGTTGATGTCCACGACGACCGTGCGCACCCAGGAGGGCAGGAGGTTGCCGGTCGCGATGGCGTGCAGCATCGAAGCAACCATAATCGCCATCTCGACGCCCTGCACCTCCTGGCGCATGCGGCGCTGGGCCTCCTGCATATCGATGATGACGCCCGGCATCGGACCATCGTCGCGAATGGAGCCAGCCAGGACCATAGGAATATTGTGCTTGATGGCTTCGTAGGTAATGCCGTCGCGCAGCAGTCCCATCTCGATCGCCCTATCCAGGGAGCCAGCGGCGCGAATGGCGTTGATGGCGCGCAGGTGGTTGCGGTGTCCGCCCTCGACCTGCTCTCCGCTTGCCAGATTGACGCCGAGCGAGGTGCCGAAGAGCGCGGACTCCACGTCGTGCGTGACGATGGCGTTGCCGCCGAAGATAACCTGCACGTAGCCCCGGCGCAGCAATTCCGCCACATAGCGGCCCGCGCCCGTGTGGATCACGGCTGGTCCCAGCACGAAGAGGATCTTGCCGTTGCGCTCCCGCGTCTCGCGCATTTGTTGTGCGATCTCGTGAATTGCCAGCACCTTGACCTTCTCGGAAGAGACGTTGCTCTGCATAAACGCGAAGGATTCGTGGTTGCGAGCGCGCTCAAAGGGCTGCACGCGGATACCGTTGTGTCCCACCACAACCTGCTCGCCGACATGGACCTCGTGCATGGGTTTGCAGTAGGCGCGCCCGTTCTCGGCATCCACGACAACGGCGACATCCATCTCGATATGCTCGACATCGACCCATTGCCCCTTCACGCGCACCTGGGTCGGCAGGTTGGTCGTGGAATAGAACTTATCCGGCAGAACGCCATCCTGCTCAATGGCCGTGGTACGTGCGTTTTCCGCGTGTGTGAGGACGGCACCGATCTGCTGTAGTTCGGTGAGCACGCGGTCGAGCACCTCGGCATCGGGTGCCAGCACTTTCAGGCGGATATAGCTGGGCTCCGACTTATGTCGTCCAACGTGCATATCCTCCACCTCGAAATTGCCGCCGCGATCCATAATGATATCCCACGCGCGCGGCAGGGTCCAGGAGTCAATAATATGACCGCTTAATTCTACGACTTCATGTACTGTACTCATTTTTATCACTCTCGTTTCGTATAGGTAAGGGTATAGTAAACCCAATATTCATTATCTGGCCGTAGGAGGAGTCAGCGAACACCTGAAGAGATATGTTTCTTCATAGAGGATGGAGGCACAGACAATCGCTCTCAGATAATGCGCTCGTATGATGCTATGGCATAGTGTATGCTGACAGATTGCGAATGTCAATTATACATAACGCTTTTGCAGAGGTTTGCCAGGAGAACGCAAAGAGGAGCTAATCTGGCTCCTCTTTACTGATGATACCTTCTTTTGCTAGTAGCCTTAACTTGTTCCTATTCCGTGGTACGTAGGGCGGTGATCGGATCGAGCTGCGACGCACGTATCGCTGGATAGAGGCCGAAGGCGATGCCTACAGCGGCTGAGACGGTGAAGGCGACAACGATAGGAATGGGACTGAGCACGTATGGTATGCGCAGACTTGAAGTCAGAGCTACGCCACCTAGCAGTCCCAAAACAATGCCAATGAGACCACCAGCCACGCAAAGTATCAAAGCCTCCGAGAGAAATTGACTACGGATATCGCGACGGCGCGCCCCAATGGCCATGCGAATGCCGATCTCGCGTGTACGCTCGGTTACGGAGACAAGCATGATGTTCATGATGCCGATACCGCCGACGGCGAGCGAGATAGTGGCGATACCAATGAGCAAGACGGTCAATATTGCCGAATTTTGTTGCGCCGACTGGATAAGCTGTTCAACATTCGTGATCTGGAAGTCGTCCGGCGGATCTGCGGCGAGTGCGCGCGCCCTGGCACTATTTGCAGCCGCTCCTGTCTGCCCAGAGCCACTCGCGCCACCAGTGCTACCAGTACCACCTGCGCCGCCCGCACCACCGCCGCCACCACCTCTGTAACCGCCAGCACCGCCAGCACCGCCCGCGCCACCGCCTCTATACCCTCCCGCGCCGCCGCCGCCACCCAGCAGAGGAGATCGTTGTGTAGAGTTATTTTGTTGTAGAGCGGGATCAGGACCCGGTAAGTTGTGGCGCGTTCTTAACACTGTGCTGATACTTTGTTGCGTCGAGGTTATATCGTTAATAGCGTCTACCTGGACCTGAATTTGACTGACATAGGGAGATTCATCCAGGCGATTCTTCGCGGCAGTGAGAGGGACAAAGATCGCGTCATCGGCGTTCGATGCACCTTGCGCGCCCTTTGTCTGTAGGACGCCAACGACGCGAAAGAGAGCGCTACCGATGCGGATGGTTTGACCTATAGGGTAGCCTCCTGATGGGAAAAGATTCTGGGAGACTGTCTGACCCAGCACAGCGACAGGCAGCCCCATCTGCTCATCCTGATCGCTAAACCATGCCCCTTCGGCAATCTGCCAGTTTTGGATCAGCTGATAGCTCGTATAAACGCCACTTACGCGGGTGTTCCAGTTCTGATCTCCATACACTACCTGTTCAGATACGCTAATGACAGGGCTGACATTGACGATCGTGGGGATCTGCTCCAGCGCCTGGGCATCTCCAACGGTGAGGGTCGTGCTACTACCAGCAGCGCTACGCGCCGCTCCTGCGGAGGTTGTTCCGGGGGAAATCGTGATGATGTTTGTGCCCAGGCCCGCGAACTCCTGGCTGACACTCTGATTCACCCCTTGCGTCAAGGCCACGACCGCGATAACGGTGGATACGCCAATAATGACGCCCAGCATGGTAAGAAAAGAGCGTTTGCGGTTCGATCCCAGCGCGCTCAATGCGCTATCGAGTGTAGCGGTGCTGGTCATCCCACGACCAGAGCGATTACGCAGCTCAAGAAGTGAGAAACCAGAGAGATCCGCTTTTTGTAAGGCGGCAGGTTCTCTTGTTTCAGTTGCCATATATTCCTCCCTGCTCAATAAATAGCAAGAAGTGGTCGGGGGGGCATACGCGAAAATATATATAGCCACTTCTTACTTTAGTTTTACTAATTATAGCGGAGAAAGTATCAAGAAATATGCAAAAAATTGTAAAGATATATTGAGGTTAATGAACCTTTTCAGGATAAGGTCGGTTTCGCGTTTTTCCGTCCAACCGAACAGATGGGTTGGAACGCGCAGACGCGGCACTTATTGGCGCGCTGGCGCGTCAGGGGAGGTGGCTGGAGCTCGCTGCAGCGCTCCATCTCTACGAGGAGGCGGATAATTTTCTTGCGCAGCGCGGGCGTGTATTCGATGGTGAACTCGCGGTCGGCGTAGCGCAGGATGCCGTGCGTGGGCGGCGTGGTAAAGTAGTCTTCCAGGATCAGGCAGTAGGTGCCGACCTGGACGATGTGGTTGCTATAGGGCGCGCTGGCATCCTCAACGTTCAGTTTAAGCTCGATTGGCACGGGGCGACCATCGGGGAGCTGCACGACATAATCGGGCTTGCCGATGAGAGGATACTGGCTGGACGAGAGCGTCTCGCCCTGGCCGTCCGCATCCTCGTAGACTAGCTCGCCCGGCGGCAGACCCAGCGCCCGGTGCCGCTCCTCTAGCAGGCGGTTGCGCTGATAACGGCGCTCGTTGAAGAGCAGGAGCAGGAGCGCGAGCGCGAGGAGCAGCAAGACCAGGCCGAGCGGAAACAGAATAGTGCTTATCATAGCGCGAATCCTACCGTGCTAACAGTGTTACAAGTGCAGATATGACAATGAGTGCCAGCGCCACGATCAACAACACGAATGCGACGCGTCCCAGGGCGCGCGCCCGGTTGCTGCTATGGACCACCTCGACGCGCTCCGCCTCGATCTCCTCCACCTCGTCGGCATGATCGAGGTGCTGCTGGCGGCCCTCGTCGAAAGCACCACGCCGGAGCAACAGCTGCTCGCCCACCTGGTATTCGGGCAGGCCGGGTGCCTGTGGACCGTGATCGTGCTCTAACTCTACCAGGCGCGCGAAGAGCTCCCCCGTATCGGCCTGGGCCAGCGGCTCGAACTGCTGATGCCACCATGTAAGGGGGCAGTACTCGAACTCCGCCACCTCGCTGGCCGTAAAGACGCGCTGTGCTTGCTGTTGCTTGTTTTGCGGCGAGCGTTGTTGCATAGCTCTTTCGCCTCTCTAAACTATTACGAAGGCGCGGGTGCCTGAACGCCTGCCAGCCCCAGAGAGCCCGCCGCCTCTGACATGGCCTCAATCACGAAGGCGATATGCTCATTCAGATCGATGCCCAGTTCAGCCGCGCCGTTCACGAGATCCTCGCGATTGACGCCAGCCGCGAAGCCCTTTGCCTTCATCTTTTTGCGTACCGAAGATACTTCCAACCCGATAACGCTCTTAGTGGGGCGCACCAGGGCCGTTGCAGTCACCATCCCGGTGATTTCGTCGCAGGCAAAGAGGGCCTTAGAAAGAAGGTTATTGCGCGGATGGGTCGCGCTATTGAGATCGTTATGGGCCAGAATCGCGTAGATAATGCGCTCATCGTAGCCTTGTTCCTGTAGCCATTGAGCGCCTATCCGTGTATGGTCGTGCAGATCGGGATATTCCTCGTAGTCGAAATCGTGCAGCAGGCCGGTCATCGCCCAGAGTTCCTCATCCTCGCCGTACTTACGAGCATAAAAACGCATTGCCGCCTCTACTGCCAGCATATGTTTTTGCAGATTCTCATTTTTAACGTGGCTCGTCATCAATCGATAAGCATCGTCGCGTGTTGGCATGCTATCCCTCTTCAATAGTACTATTTGCGGATATAGGCCGCTTTGCACTTTATTATAACATAGCTGTCATGTGGGTAGAATTGGCATTTTCGCGCCTTGTGGCGGAGTGTAGATTCTCTGGCTGAGGCGGCTTCAGGAGCGCGATTGCTCGTTACTGGAGCCTTCCTGGTTGGAGATGACATGGAGAGAATGGGTGCGCCGAAAACGATATTTCTCTTTGCCGAGAAAATAGGTGGTTTTGCTAGTGCTTTTGGGGTGTCAGATATGATATACTCAATGACGTTGTACAGTGTAGTGCACTGTTGCTCGGAGTGAACTTATCTGTTGCAGACCGTTGCAGACCGCGCGCGCCGTACACGAGAATACACAGGATTATTATCCAAGAATTGAGAGAAACATGGCATTAAGTGATCAGACATTAGTTTGCCGCGACTGCAACCAGGAATTCGTCTTTACCGTAGGCGAGCAGGAATTTTACGAGAGCCATAGGCTGACCAATACGCCGAGCCGTTGCCCATCTTGCCGCGCCGCCCGCAAGGCGAGTGGTGGCTTTGGTGGTGGCAGCCGCGCACCACGCGAAGCACGCCAGTTGTACACAACGACCTGCTCGAATTGTGGCAACGAGGCCCAGGTTCCGTTCCAGCCCCGTGGCGACAAGCCCGTCTATTGCAGCGACTGCTACCAGACTATGGGCACGAGCCGTTCGAATGATCGCAGATCGCGCTGGTAGCCCTGATGAGCGAAGTAAAAGTCAATCCAGGCGATTCGTTTGAGGTCGCCCTCAAGAAGTTCAACCGTAAAGTGCAGCAGGACGGTATCCTTTCCGAGGCCCGCAGGCGCGCACATTTTGAGAGTCCGCAGGCCCGGCGCAAGCGTAAAGCTGCCGCGCAACGCCGCAAGCAACGCCGTACCCACCAGTCAACCTAGCTAGTAAACAAATGCGCGCACCCCTACATTCTATAGGGGTGCGCGTCTTTATGAATGTTTGCGACTACGGCTTGCTTCCCCACGCGGTCATATAGTACCAGACGCCGCAGAAATCTTCAGCCATCATTTCAATCATGCCCTGTTGATACAGGCGGTCCATCTCTGCCTCGTCGACGAGGCCAGCTCTGACCAGGAAGGGTCGCATCAGCTCCAGCCCTATTTTGGCATTGTCGTACATGCTCTGCCAGGCCTCCGTCCCGGCTGAATAATTCAATAGATGCGCTTTTTCCTGAACGTTTTGAATGCCAGCCTGTTTCATCAGGCGTCCCAGCACAGGCGTAATCCCGTTGGAACGACCATCGGGGGAGAAGGTGTAGCCCGCGTGCCACTCAGCTTCCAGCGCAAGGGCCATCGTCCGCTCGCCCGCTGGACTATTGCTGAGGCCGAACCTGTCGGTCTCCGTCCAGCGCAGAATGCCGCCTGGTCGCAAGATGCGCACGGCCTCCTTCATCAGTACCGGCCAGTGATCCCTGTGAAAGACGTTGATGAGAAAGCGCGCATTGACCAGATCGAACGAGGCATCGGGAAAATTCAGCGGCTGTGTGATATCCATCACCTCAAAGGAGGCATTGACGCGTCCCTGGGTGCGCGCCCTGGTATTGGCGTAGTTCACCATGGTTTTGCTGATATCGATGCCCTCAATCTCGAAATCAGGATACTCGTAGGCGATGTCGAGAACCCAGCCGCCTGGTCCACAGCCCAGATCCAGCACGTTGTGAATGCGGGTGAGCGCGCTTTCGGGCTGCTCAGCCAGGACACCGCCCATTGCGTCTGTCGTCGTGCGGTCAAACTGAATCAGCCGCGCCATCTCCGCGGGATTTTCAGCATCAATGATGTAACTATTGTTGCTCTGTACATCATCTGTCATGGTCAATGATTCCCTTCTGAATGGTGCCTACATTCAAATAACGGCACATATCATTCTACCGTCTAAAAGTATAGAGAAAAGTTGGCTTATTCACAAGGGGTAACGCTGGCAGCTCCCTGCACAATCCGGTCACGAGAGTAAAGTACTATCTCATGGTGGACACATTGGCACGAAGGGGGGTACAAAGTGCTATAATACCAGCAGTAATTTTCGGCATTGTTGCTATCCTCGCCTTTTTCGAAGTAGTAGACCAGGAGTTGGAATTGAGCATATCCCCCCTCACCCGGTATCGCGTGGCGGTAATCCAGTATGAGCCTACCTTGGGCGAGAAAGAAAAGAACATTCGCGACCTTCTCAGGTTGACAGAAGAGGCGGCTCAAGGCGATGCGCGCCTGATCGTGTTGCCCGAGATGGCGACGACGGGCTATTGTTGGGCATCGCGCGAGGAGATTGCGCCCTATACCGAGCCTATTCCAGGCGCTACAACCGAACTGTTTCAGCAACTGGCCGCTCGCTACAACTGCTTTATCGCTCTAGGCATGGCGGAGGTCGATGTCGCGACGAATGTATATTACAATAGCGCGGTCCTGTTGGGACCTGAAGGATTGATTGGTACCTATCGCAAGATCCACGCGTATATCTCCGAGCCGCGTTGGGCACGCGATGGCGATCTGGGCATTCCTGTATGGGATACGCCGCTGGGCCGCCTGAGCGCGCTTATCTGCATGGACGCGATGTACTTCGAGCCTGCCCGCGTGCCTGCCCTGCATGGCGCGGATGTCCTGCTGCTCCCGACGAACTGGGACGACGAGAAGTGCCCCAGCTCCTGGTGGATGACGCGTGCCTTCGAGAACGGCGTCTATCTGCTGGCAGCCAATCGCTATGGACGGGAGCGCGGCATACAGTTCGGCGGCGGGAGTTGCGTGATTGATCCCGATGGCGCGCTGCAGGCGTACCGCGATGATGGCGAGGGAATCGTCTACGGAGAGGTCGATCTGGAACGCTGCCGCGACAGGCGCTGGGGGAGCGCGTCCCTTTTTGATGGTGATCGCCTGGCTGATCGCCAGCCCGCTCAGTACGCGTCGCTTGTGCAGAACAGCTACCTGTGGGAGCCGCTGCGCTTTCATGGCTTGTACGATCTGGGCGAACTGCCCGAGGGCCAGCTCTCCTGCGCGGGCATTATGCAGCTGGATATGCAGGCGGCGCAGCCGCAGCCGAACGATGAGATAATACAAACCCTCTCAGACATGATACGCGTTAGTGTGCGCGATAATGAACCCGCGACGCCAGACATCCTGGTGTTGCCCGAGCTTCTGCTGCCCGGCCCAGTTCCGCGAGCGGTTGACGGGAAGCTCTCGACGGACGCCATCGTCGCGCATTTTCAACAGGGGGCGATCGAGGTTCCGGGACCAGAGACGGCCCGACTGGCGGCGCTGGCGGGCGAACTGCAATTGAGCCTGGTGCTCGGTGTCGTCGAGCGCTCTGCTGGAAACTACTACAATACTGTTCTATTGATCGATCCAGAGGGCGTCTATGGCATCTATCGCAAGTTGCACCTGACGGAGCGCGATCGCCTCTGGGCCACGCCCGGCAATCTGAGTCCGCAAACATTCGATACGCCGACGGGACGTATCGGTCTCGCCACTGGCTACGACGCGCTCTTTCCCGAAACCTTGCGCGTATTGGCTGGAAAAGGGGCCGATCTGGTCTGCGCGCCCGCGTTCCTCGATTTTCCCGCGCCCATTGGCCTGGCACCTTCAGCCATTCCGCATATCAGGCAGTTTGCCGAAGATGAATATGATAAAACGCATCATCTCATCTGGCGTATTCGCGCCGCCGAAAATAATATCTACCTGGCGCTGGCGAATTGGAGCGGCACGCACTCCAGTCTGAGCGCCAACGGCCTGAGCGGCGTCTATCCCCCCGTTACCGGCACCTATCCTCTAACGGAGGTGGTCGCTGAGGAGGACGAGTCGGGCCTGATGATTATGATGACCATCGATACGCGCGAACAACGCACCGGACGGCGCACAACGCGCATGCTCGACTACAGTCCAGGCGCGATGGTCGGCTCCCTCACCGGCGAACTGGCCTACGATATCCGCGATAGCATCCCTGGCAATGCTGTGCGCGCCAAGCCGTTGTTACGTAAACGCCAACCATTCTGGTACCTCGATCTGGTGCGCGCCAGACTCTAGAGAGTGGGCATAAGCAGCGTAGAATACGAGCAAGTAGCGAAGACATGCAGCGTCGTCGATGAGTGTTGCATGTACATATTTTACGTGTCTCTGTAGCATTGAAGTATTGACGTATTGATAGCATGTTATGTATACTGCTTCCAACAACTCCGATGAATAGTAGGGATGGGCCTTGCGTCCATCCGGGTGCCCATCATGTTCGCCGGGCAGGATGGACGCAAGGCCCATCCCTACTGAAGGGAAGAGGAGCTCGCGTCAATGAAGGCTTTTGCTGTCAACAGGCTGACGCGCACGTACCTTGAGGGGCCTGCGCGTTCTAACTATGTCGCGACTGCGGCGGCGGTGCTTATTATTACCCTTAGCCTGTTGTGGATGTTTTTTCATATAGGTGGGCCGCGTGGGACCATTATCTTCTCGCTAGTGGTGTACGGTGTATCGGCCCTCCTGGGCGCGCTATGGGCGTTTCGTACAGTGTACCTGGCGCGCCACGGTCCGCTGCGGCTGGGGAGGCAGCACCAGATCGCATGGCTGCTGGTTGGACTGGGGCTATTGGCCAATGTGTGTGCGAGCGTGCTCTCTGCTGTGTTGGCGTTGCTGGGGCGTTCAGGCTTTCCGACGTTGGCGGATGTTTTTCTGAACCTTTCCTACCCTTTTATCTTTATTGGCCTGCTGCTGATGCCTGCCGCCGTGCGCTTTCGTGGGCGTATGGGGTTGGACGCCCTGATCTCGATGCTCAGCTTTCTGGGAGTGAGCTGGTTTTTTATTATCGGTCCTCTCTATTTTGCGCATGTTGGGAATGCCGACAGTCAGTCTGAGTTGTTCAGATTAGTGACCGCTCTGACTTATCCCTGTTGGGACGTGCTGCTCATCCTGGCGATTGCTCTGCTCTTCCAGCGTCGTATAGAGCGGACAATGCATTCTTCTCTCCTGCTTTTTGGTTTCGCTATTCTGTTGAACATCTGGGCTAACCTGG
This sequence comes from Chloroflexota bacterium, assembly GCA_030854195.1. Classification (GTDB taxonomy): domain Bacteria; phylum Chloroflexota; class Ktedonobacteria; order Ktedonobacterales; family Ktedonobacteraceae; genus JACDAE01. Next base: position 1,276 of record JALYTQ010000079.1, on the reverse strand, counting down.
CCTTCTCATATAGCAGCATTTTCCAGCACTATCAGATGGGCTCGCCCTTCATCGAGCCGTTCTGGTTCGCCAGCTATCTGCTTATTGGCCTCGCGGGCCTGTATCAGTACGCGGCCCTGTCCAGGCGCGAGTATGTAGATATCGTGCGTCGACCGCAGGGGGGCGCGGTGGAGCGCACGCCGTTCAAGCTGCTCGATCGCTCAAGCGGTAAAATCTGGCGGCGCATCTCGGCAACGCTGATCCACCTCCCGCTGAGCGTTCTGCTGTTGCTGACGGCCTATGGTGAGTTATTTTATAACAATATGACCTCGCACGGTCTGGTGGTGCTAACCGCGCTCGTTGGTATCCTGGTCGCCGGACGCTATTTCCTGGCTTCGCAAGAGAACAACGAACTCCTGCTGGAGCGGGAGCGGCGGCACGAGGAGTCCGAGCACCTGCGCCACATGATGACGCAGCTCACCTCGATCCTGGATGAGGAGCGTCTGCGCGAGCGTATCGTCGGCATGGTCATCGATGAACTGGACTTCGACGCGGTTATGCTGCTGCTGCCCGACGAGCGACATCCGCCCGATCAAGATCCCCGGCTACTGGTCTACCCGGCAACAACATCAGGCTCGCATATCCGGCAGTATAGTTTCCTGGGTACGAACGTGCTAGAACAGATCGCCCTGAGTGGAAAGGTGCGCGAGGTGCAATGGGCGACGCAACTTCAGGTTCCGCCAGAGGTGCGCCTCTGGTGCCAGGAGCAGCGTGTGCCTGCTATGACTTTCCTGCCACTCACTTATCAGGGGCATATAATGGGAAGCCTGGGCGTGATGCGCCGCGCCGGGGAGCGGCTGGACGAAAAAGATATCGCGCCGGTCGTGGCGTATACGGAGCAGGTCACGGCGATCATCGAGCACGCGCGCCTCTATAAAGAAGCGCGCGAGCACGAGGCGCTTTCGCGGGCCATGGCGACGATCGCCACGCGCCTGAATGCCGCCGTGATTGAGCCCGCCGAGATCGGTCTAGTCATCTGCAAGGAGGGGGCGGATGTGCTGAACGCCGATTACACCCTGTTCTATACCGTCGACGAGGAGAACAGCCGCCTCTCCCCTCTCGCGGCCTATATGCGCGATCTGGATAAGTCCTTGCCCGTGAACGAATGGCCCTCGCTGCACACGTCCGAGCAGGATGCCCAGGCGCTCTACTCGCTACAACCCCTTCTGCTTACTATTGCGCCTCAGCTACCATCTCAAGGGAAGGCAGGTTCGCATGCTGCAAAACGTTCGCGTGC
>JALYTQ010000078.1 GCA_030854195.1 Chloroflexota bacterium | reverse complement strand
CCCTGATACTCTTCGGCGTGGCGCTTTATATAGGCGCGCAGTACTTCCTGATCTCTCCTCTGGAAAACGACGCGGCAGGCCACGCGCACAGTAGTCAGATGCAATGGCTCACACAATCAGCCGAACGTGTTTGCCAGTCGTCTGACTCTCACGATCAGCCAGGCCCTCCCCCTACTACATTTGGACCGAGAATGATGGAGGTAGTCGTATGCTTTGACCAGAACGCTTCGTTGTTACCGGACCAGAACATAACGGGAATTCCCTCCGTCTTACTCAACAATACATTAGCACATGAGGCTTTACAGACGGGTCAGGCGGCGAGCGATACCATCAATGTGGGTGGGACGATGGGACAGAGCTACCTCTACGCCCTGCCAGTCCCAAACGAGAATGGCGGCGGCTATCAGGGCGTCGTGATGGTGGCGGAATCTATTCAGGCCCAGGAAACCGCGCTATCGCTCCTGTTGACGCTCCTGCTCGTTATTGGAGGCATAGCCCTGCTAGGCGCGGGCCTGGGTGGTCTGTTTCTCGCCAATCGCGCGCTTGCTCCGGCGCGACTGGCGTGGACGAATCAGCAGCGCTTCATCGCGGATGCCTCTCACGAGTTGCGCACACCGTTGACGCTTATGCGCGCCGATGCCGAGGTTCTCCTGCGCGGTCGCGCACAACTGACACGCGACGACGCGTTTCTGTTAGAGGATATCGTCGCTGAAGTAACACACATGACGCATCTGGCCGAAAATATGCTCGCGCTTGCCCGCCTGGACAATCGCGCTCCCCATCGAGAGCACGAGGTGGTGAATCTTGCCTCCGTGGCCCGCGAGGACGCGCAGCGTATCCATGCCCTGGCAGACGAGAAAGATATCGCCATCCAGGTCGAGGCCAACGATGCGGCAGTGGTAATCGGTGATCCGACGCTCTTACAGCAGGCTGTATTGGCGCTGCTTGACAACGCCATCAAGCACAATCATCGCGGCGGTCGCGTCACGGTCAGCACGGCCATCCAGGATGAGCACGCGCTGCTGGAGGTTCGCGACACCGGCATCGGCATTAGCGCCGAGCATCTCTCGCACCTGGGCGAGCGCTTCTACCGCGTGGACAAGGCGCGCTCCCGCGAGGCCGGTGGCACAGGTCTCGGCCTCTCCATCGTCCACGGCATCGCCGCCACGCACGGCGGCTCGCTAACCCTGAAGAGCGTGCCAGACCAGGGAACGACGGCTACGCTCACGCTGCCCCTCGCAAGGGTAAAGCTACCAGCACATGGGGATGGTGTATTACCTGAAAATGCCGCGCCCGAACAAAAGCCTCTTTCGAGCTTAGATTTGCCATAGTGCCCAGATAATTTTGTACAAATTCTGGTAGTATTGCAGGGTTCACCCCAGAATCTTCTCCATAATAACCACATCGACCCATTGGCCGTCCAGCAGGCCCTGCTCGTGGTAGATGCCGACGGTCGAGAAGCCGTGGCGCTCATAGAGGCGCATGCCCGGCGCATTGGTTAGGAAGGCGGCCAGCACTATCTTGTGATAGCCGATCTCTCGCGCCCGCGTCGTCAGGGCACCCAGCAGGGCATCGCCGATGCCGCGTCCGCGCTGCTCGCGGGCGACGTAGACCGAGAGGTCCGCGACATGCCCGTAGGCGGGTCGCGGATTAAACGCATTGAGCGAACCCCAGCCTATCACCGTTCCCGCGTTGTCTACCGCGACCAGCACCGGATGACGGAGGCTCCGCGTGGCAAGCCATTCGGCGCGCTCATCCGCTGTCCGTAGCTGCGTCTCCAGAGTCGCCGAGCGGTCCTCGATGCCCTGGTTATAGATGGTCGCGATGGCGGCGGCATCCGCGTGTGTGGCCTCTCGGATCTCCATACGCTGCTCCTTTTGTGTCGCGCTCACCATCTCTATAATTCTGCTGTGTCAAACTACCGAGTTACTTTTAGCTCGATTGCACCTTCCGCAAAGGATTTGAATATTTGCGACAGTGTTTGCGCCTCCCATTGAAAAAGGGATAATGTGGTCATATTGCAGCTCAACATTTGACCCGCATTTGACGCATCGGCCAGTATCTCTTTGCCACACGATAAGTTTTACATCATCGGGGATAGCAGTTCGTGATAGTCTTGCTCCATTTGTCGCTGATGAGGAAGCAAGAGTTTTTGCTCTGTTAATTCTTGATTGTTGTACCTGTTTACGCGCAATAAGTAACGCCTTTACATCTTCATGAGTAAGACCTTCATTGTCTTTATAGAGCTTATTTTCAAATAACCAGTAAACCTTGTTGTTTAGTATAAACTTATAGGGCGTTGTATATCTATCAATTAGAAACTTGTTAAATTCCCCTTTAGTAAGTTTCCAATTCTTCCACTCCCAGGTTTTTTTTCCAATATTTATACGTACATGTCCATGAATGGAAAAAGTATGTGGAACCAGAGTAATCGAAAAGCTCTCGACATGAGTTAACATTGGCGCAGTTCTCCCCTGTGACATCATTTCACAACTACAGCACGTGAGATTTTTAGCTGAAGCATTGCTATTAGTAGAATATCATATACATCAATATATCGGCTAGAATCGTGTTGTTCGACACGTTTTTGCAGCGAACGGATACACTATCTATAGTGGACAAATGCAAAGTACAGGAGTATCTGGATATGTTTGATAGCTTGCTCGATGAAAGTCACTTTGTCAAAAAGAAAACCGCCGAGGCCAAAGCCGAAGGGCAAGTCGAAGGTGAGATAAAAGCCTTAAGGCAGGTCATTACCGAGCTTGTGCAGACACGCTTCCCGGCTCTTACTCAACTGGCGGAGCAGAAGGTGATGCAACTGAGCGAGCCCAGGCAGTTTCATGGACTCACTATGCAGATCGCGCTGTCCCGTGACGAGAAAGCTGCGCGCGATGTGTTAAGCAGATGAAATGCATGTGATTATTCACAGCGCCTGATGATGTAATAGTGCGCTTTATAAGTCCGCACGCATGGAATGTCGAATGCGTGCGGACTTATAAAGCGCACCACTATATATGGGACATATATGCGCTGCTTATTGAATAATGCGTGGATACAGTGCAGCTCCGATGCTAACAAGCACCGTCGTAATCACCAGCAACACCAGTACCATCGATGCCCAGGCTGCCCAGCGATCTGCGCATTGTATAGCATCAACATACGGATGCCATCGACCACGTAGGTCAGCGGATTGACGTGTGCAATCACCTGCAGCCAGGCGGGCATAATCGCAATCGGGTAGATCGCGTTACTGGCAAAGAAGAGCGGCATTGTCAACACCTGCCCAATGCCCATCACGCGATCTCTCGTCTTCAGCAGGCAGGCGATAATCATCGAGAAGTTGGAGAAGCAGGCGGCTCCCAGCATCACGAGGACAATCACGCCTAGAATGGCGAGTGGATTGGGGTTCATATGCACGCCCATCAGGGCGAGCAGGTAGATGATTACCGCCTGTGGCAGGACGCGTACGCCCGCCGATAGTGCCTTCTCCACCACAATGCTGGCGCGCGGTATAGGGCTGGCCAGGAAAGACTTGCAAACTCATCAATTGGAAACAGGCTTCACCAGCCATATTTCATCTTCACCATGAGCGCTTCATGCGTGGAGGGTAGGAAATGATAAATCCGGACGCCGTAAACGTAGTCCCTACCCCAAAATGGGCTATATCAACGTTGACAGAGCATTACCCTAAAAATCTCTCTTGTGAAAAGTATCAGGGAAAGAAGTAGGAAACAGGTGAAGAGAGTGAGAAGAATCACAACCATACTGTGACCCAGAGAATGGCTTATCACTCGCACTTCATCTACGCTGCATAGAGACGGTTGTATAGATGGTCCCTGTAAGAGCATAAAAATCGGATAGGTTGGTAGACGATCATCAAGAACATATGCGCAAGCACGCAATAAAAATATTGATGGAGAAAAACGATGGACGGCAAAGATAAGACAAATCACAAAGCCTACAGCACAGGGCAGTATATCGGAGACTATCAGGTTAGTAATAGCATGGACGAGGGCAGATTTACTCATGTCTATCTGTGTCAGTATCAGTCCAGGCAGGTTCGGGTTGAAGTGCAACGCCCACCTTTGATGAGCGAGGCCAGGGAGGACTTTCTCGCGCAGACGCGGACGCTGATGAAGCTGGACCATCCCAATATTCTCCGCCTACGCGATGCCGGTATCGATAACTCCAATCCTTTCCTGGTTACAGACTATGTTCCGTGTATGACGCTGCGGCAGGTCTATAAGTCAGGTGCCGCCCGTCCTCTCGCAAAGCTCTTACCATATCTCAAGCAAACCGCCGACGCGCTCGATACCATCCATAGCGAGCATATGTTGCATGGCGATGTGCGACCCGAAAATATTCTCCTGGACCGCAACAATAACATCCTGTTGTGGGGCTTTCGCATTGACGCGATCGAGCAAAATCGCGAGCGCCTCAATTTCCACAAAGTCGAGGCCATGCGCGACGCCATCGCCTATACCGCCCCCGAGCGCATTCAGGGCAAGCCCTCGCCCGCCAGCGATCAGTACGCATTGGCAATTATCGTCTACGAGTTCCTCAGCGGAACGGTCCCCTTTACGGGATCGTATATCGAGATCGCAGAGAAGCAGGCGCAGGCCGTTCCTCCGTTGCTGAGGGAGAAGGGAGTCAGCAGCAGGATCGAGCAGATCGTGATGAGGGCGCTCTCGAAGGACCCCAAAAAGCGTTACACTGACGTACAGATGTTTATCCGGGCGCTGGAGACAGAGGTCGCGAGGGAACAGGGCATCACTCTCCCGCCGCCAGTGCGCAAAGCCCCACCGCCACCTGTACAGCCGATCGATGTCAGTCTGCATCAGCCGGGCACGATGTCGGCACCGTCGCGGCCTGTGCAAAGACCAGCAACGATGCCCGCGCCGATACAGAAGATGCAGGCACCAGCGACGCTCAACGCATCCCACGCGCCGCTTATATCTTCTGGCACCGCGCAGGTAGCGCAACAGGCACCCATGCAGGCGCAGAACTATGTTCCGACGACGCCACCGCTTGAGCCGGGCGCGTTGGCACCACGACGTGGAGAGAACAACAAGGTCTCGCGCCGCGCCTTCGCGGTCGGACTGGTCGCCGTCGCGGCGCTGGGCGGAGCGGGTGGTTGGTACGCGCTCTCCAAAAAGTTGACACCACCCACGGTCCCGACCATTACGCCCAATGAAACGCCGCCCGCAACAACCACAACGGTCAATAACAAAAGCGCGTTGATCTTCGCAGGCCACCTGGCAGCGGTCAATGCCGTCGCCTGGTCGCCCGATGGCAAGCTGATCGCCTCGGCGAGCGACGATACCTACGTCCAGGTCTTCGAGGCCGCCACAGGCAAGCGCCGGGCCATCTATACGGGCCACACGAAAGAAGTCAGAGCAGTCGCCTGGTCCCCCAACGGTCGCCTGATCGCCTCCGCCGGTCAGGATGGAACGGTCCAGATCTGGACTGTCAGCAACGGCAATAAGGTTTTGACATACAAGGGGCATAGCAACCGCGTCAATAGCGTCTCCTGGTCCTCGGACGGCCAGCTCATCGTCTCAGGCAGCGAAGACAAAACGGTGCAGGTGTGGAACAGTAGCAGCGGCAACCTGCTCTTCAATTTCACGGGCCATACCGCTGGCGTGCTGTGCGTCGGCTGGCAGCCGGACAATAGCAGCGTCGCCTCCGGTTCCTGGGATGGCACGCTACGCGACTGGGCCACGGTGCAGCACGGCGACCATTTCGCGGCGGGCGACCAGATCTTCAACTACGGCGGACACGGTAAGGGCGAGGTGCTTGGACTGAGCTGGTCGCCAGATGGCACCTTTATCGCCAGCGCGGGTGCAGACCAGACCGTGCAGATCTCGAATGGCGACAGCGGCACGCCGAGGCCGCCCTTCTTCATCGATCACCGCGATCCGCAGCAGGTCAATCCAGTGCGCGCGGTCGATTGGGCACCGGGCGGAGGCGATATTGCGTCCGGCGATAGCGAAGGCAAGGTCTATGTATGGCATATCGCTGGCAGGAAGACCTTCTTCATCTATCGAGGACATAAGAAAGCGGTGAATGCGGTCGCCTGGTCCCCGGATGGTAAGCGCATCGCCTCGGCAAGCACCGACACTACTGTACACATCTGGCAACCCGCCTGAGCGCGAGAGAAATAGAGGATTGACCATGCTTTCTCAAAATGGCTACTACTTCGCCAGCAAGAATACTCAAGGTGTGCCATCGCAATCTGCGTACGGTGCATGGACTCCTACGCCAGTCCCTGTTACCAGCCACCTCGCCAAACGCAGGCGTAGGAAGAACCTGCTAATCTTCCTGCTTGTGGGTGCGCTACTGATCGCAACCGTGCTGAGCGCGGCCAGCTTTCTACACGGGAATACCACGCTCGTCGCGCAGAGCGCAGGCCAGACACCGGTTTCGATAGATCTCAACCAGAGCTTTCCTATCAGCCCCTACCTGCTGGGAAGTAACGTATTTCCTAAAGCGGGCACGGACTCCAAAGATGCGGCGCAGAGCGGCTTTATGAGCTATTCTCCACAGGTCGTTGCGGGGCTAAAATCAGCGCATATACAACTGCTGCGCTTCCCTGGTGGCAACTGGGGCGAGCAACATACGCCCTCGGTTGAACAGCTCAACGACTTTAGCGCACTGCTCAACCAGGTCGGCGCTGAAGGCATCATGCAGGCACAGCTCTCTGATCCCAACGACGTGACGCCGGTCTCGCTGGAGACACGAGCCACCCGCGCCTCGCTCCTGGTTGACTACATGAACAATCAGCAGAGCATTCAGCGCCAGGGGAGCAAGAGTCCCTTCCATCCAATCAAATACTGGACGATAGGCAACGAACCGGACCTGCTTACCAATCCAGACACTGGAGCAAAGTTTACCATCGCCGAATATGTGCAGGCATTTATTACCTTCTCGCTCGCCATGCACCAACGCGACCCCAACATCAAGATCTTTGGACCGGAGATCAGTCAGTACCAGGGGCAGGCGCTGGAGCCAAAGGACGCCACCGGGCACCTCTGGATGCAGGACTTCTTACGCGGCATCGCTACATATGAACGCACACACAGCCTGCCATTTCATATCCTTGACGGCGTCTCCTTTCACCGCTATCCCTTCGACGTCAGAGGCGAGAACGCCAATACCCTGCTGAGCAATCCGGCGCAGTGGAACAACGCTCTGCCAGCGCTACGCCAGTTTATCCGCGACCAGTTCGGTGCCAATCTGCCCATCGCCATCACCGAGATCAATAGCAATGCTGGCAAGGGCATTCCGACCCAGAACCTGGCAGCCGCGTGGTGGGCCGAGACGCTTGGCACCTTGATGAACAACCAGGTGGAGTATGTCGCCTTCTTCTCAACCGAAGGCGTCAACGCTCCCTATCCGCTCTTCACGCAGCCACAGCTGAACGGGACCGCGCTGCTCCGCGTGATGCAGCTCTTCGCACACCTGCAAAGCAATCTGGTGCCAGTGCAAGGGCAGGGTGGGCCGGTCAGCATCTACGCTACCCAGGATGCAGCTCATAACACCGTCAGCCTCTTCTTGATTAACAAGACGGCAACGGACCAGCAGGTCAGCATACACGCCGACAGTGTGCTGCCCCTGTCAGCATGGCACAGCGCCAACATCAACCTGCATGGCTACGACATGCTGGTGCTCACCCTGCACCGCAACGGAAGCAACGAAGCCCTGAGTTTTAGCAATTCACAGTCTACGCAGCAGAACGCGCCAGAGCTTCAGCAACTATTATGCAGCAATAATACAGACGCAACATGTTAAACATATTACATGGGAGATAATCATGAAAGATATACTCATCAACTGCCTGCAATACCTCTACCTGGGCATCATTCTCTTGATGACGGCACAGGCCATCTTCAACATTCGCCTGCGCCTCTACATCTGGGAAGATCCGAAGCAGGCACTGTTTAACAGCGCGCCGACGGTGTACAGGGAGCCGAAGCTCTCTTTTACCATCCTGTTGCCTGCGTACCATGAAGAAGATGTCTACTTCGACACCATCCAGAAGGTGTACGACCTGAATTATCCCAAGAAGCTGGTGCAGATTATAGCCCTGCTGCGCGAGAACGATACCGGCACAATTAAAGTCGCGCAGGAGAAGCTCGATCAGTTGCGGGCACCCAACGTCCAGCTGCTTATCACCAACGATAAACACGGCGGCAAGCCGCACCAGCTCAACCTGGGTCTCAGGGTTGCGAAGGGCGATATCGTCACCATCTTCGACGCCGAGGACGAGCCGCATCCCGACATCCTGCAGGTCATCAACACGACGTTTCTCAACGAGCCGGTGGATGTCGTACAGAGCGGCGTGCAATTGATGAATCACAACACGCGCTGGTTCTGCTTCCTGAACGTCCTGGAATACTTCTTCTGGTTCAAATCCTCGCTGCACTTCTTTGCCCACTGCGGCATGACTCCGCTGGGCGGCAACACCGTCTTCGTCAAGCGCCAGCTGATGGAATACCTGGGCGGCTGGGACCACACGACGTTGACCGAGGACGCCGATCTGGGCATCCGTCTCTGCATCGCCAAAGCCAGGGTGCGCATCCTCTACGACGACGAGTTTGTGACCAGGGAGGAGACGCCTGCCACCATCGAGCAATTTATCAAGCAGCGCACACGCTGGAACCAGGGCTTTATCCAGATCCTCTTCGCCGGACGCTGGTTGAAACTGGAGAAGCTCTCACAAAGGTTACTCGCGTTCTACGTTCTCATTTTAGCAGAGGTGCAGGCGTTCTTTGCCCTGATGGTCCCGATCTCGCTCATCGCCTTTTTCTTCCTCAAGTTGCCGGTGTGGATGGCTATTCTCACCTTTATGCCAATGTACTGCCTGGTCATGGCTATGTGCATCGACCTGGCGGGCCTGCACGAATTCGTCAAGGTCCATCACCGCAAATGGAAGTGGAGCGAGGCATTCACCCTGCTCATCGCCTTTATTCCTTACCAGACACTGCTGGGCTTTGGCGCGCTACGGGCCGTGTGGAGACAGATACGCGGCGCGTCTAACTGGGAAAAGACAGCACATATTGGACAGCACCGGAGCCATTAATGCGCCGCGCATAGAGATAGAGAGGGTAGCACTATGAACGCTTCACATAATCCAAAACAACAGAACCAGCAGCCCCAGAATCAGTATGGAGGACAGCCACCTCTGCCGTCTGGACCCCCACAGCAACCGCCACGGCAACCAGAGGCCAAAGATCCTGGTAGCGTCACCCTGTTTCGCACGGGCAACTTCTTCGTACACGCCTTTACGCCCATCCAGAAAACGGGACGCTTGCAGAACGCCAGCGGCAACGCGACGATTCTGGAGCGTATCCGCTGGACATCGGCTGAGAAGCAGCGCCTGCTCGCCGCGCAGACGCGCCTGCTGCCCCAGATCGACACCTTCGACAACGCCCAGTGGCAGGAGATTCCGATACCGGCCTGGCTCGAAGCAATCGCCGTCGCCTTTGTCATCGGCCTCACGATGCTACTGCAGGCGCTGAATATATTCAACTATCCGGCCTATAGCGTGGACGAAGGGAACGTTATGTCCAATGCCTGGGCGATCCTTCACGGCATGATTACGCCCTACGCCTACACATACGATCATCCTCCGCTGGGCTGGATACAGATCGCCGCCTGGATAAAGCTGACCGGTGGCCTCTCTAGCTTCGGCAACGCCATCAATAGCGGGCGCATTCTGATGCTGCTCCTGGCGGGGGCGAGCTCGCTGCTGCTCTACCTGATCGCCAGTCGCCTGAGCGGTAGCCGTAGCGCCGCCTTGCTAGCCGTAATCATCTATACGCTCTCACCATTATGCCTGCTCTATCGGCGCGAGGTGCTGCTCGACAATATCGGCATCTTCTGGCTGCTGCTCTCGCTCAGTCTGATTACGGCGGGAAAGAGCAGGCTGATGACCTTTGTGATGGCGGCAGTGGCGCTGGGCATCGCCATTCTGAGCAAGGGCATGCTGATTCTCTTCGTACCCGCGATGCTCTACGCCGTCTGGTTGTACGCAACGCCGTTTCAGCGCAAGTTCTCGCTCCTCGTCTTTCTTTACGTCACCTTTGCCGTGACCTCAGCCTTTGTCCTGCTGGCACTGCTCAAAGGAGAACTGCTACCTCCCGGCCTGTTTCCGTGGGATAAGGGAGCACATCTCAGCCTGATCGGGACGCTGGTGCAGGCATGGCAGACTTCGGTTCAGGGCGGCCAGTTCAGGGCAACCTGGAACTCCTGGCTGAGCACCGATCTGCTGCTGCTGGCAGCGGGCACCGTCGCGATGTTCGTAAATATCCTGGGCGGGACCGTCAACCGTTTCCAACTGCTGACCGCCTTCTTCTCAGCCACCTATACGCTTTACCTGCTGCTCAGCAACGCCAGCGAGCCAGCATTCATCGTGCCCTTGCTGCCCTTTCTCGCGCTGAACATAGCGATGGCGCTGAACATCCCCCTACGCTGGGTCACGCGTAAGACAGGCTTCGACCTGGGCCGCGCCATGCTGATCTTCATCGTCATCGGCGTACTGCTCACGGCTGGCCTACAGCAAGCAACCTTGCAGCAGACGAAAAACGCCGCGGAGCCGCAGCGCCAGGCACTCATCTGGGTACGCAATAACGTTTCGCGCAACGCGACCATCGTCACTAACAGTGAACTCTTCACCGATCTGCGCGAGCCTGGAGGCATGGGCGTCGGGGATACGAAGCCGTTCTCCCACGCGCAGATCTATTCCAGCGCATCAATGGACCCGACCGTCTATGCCAGTCAATGGAAAGGCAACTGGCAGAATATTAACTATATCGTGGTCGATCCTACTATGCAACAAGATATACAATCCAACCCCAACTATGCCCTGCTCAACGAAGCGCTACATCACGGCATATTGCAAGCCCAATTTGGCTCCAGCCAGGATGGGACTCTGATCCAGATCTATCAGGTAATAAAGTAGGGATGGGCCTTGCGTCCATCCGGCTCACGGCCCGCGTGATGGACAAGAGGATGGACGCAAGGCCCATCCCTACTGAAGTAAGTTTGTAGCAGTAAATGATTTATAGGAAGAGCTATGCAAATACAAAAGCGTGTTCAGGAAAAGAGGAGCATATGTCATTCAACAATCAGCCAACAGAGCCGCTTCATCCGCCAAAGAAGCGACTGACCCTCTCGCCGCGCCTGCTGCTGATAGGGACCGCGCTCATCGCGTTAATTATGGGCCTGCTAGGCGCGTTCATCTTCTTCGCAATGCAGCCGGGTACAACGCCCGTCAAACAACCGGTCGGCAGTACGCTGGGCAGTGGGCCGTGGCATACGCAGGGAGCGCAGATTCTAGATGCTAACAACCGACCAATACGCATTACGGGCGTGAACTGGTTCGGTTTCGAGACCGATACCTTTGTTGTGCATGGATTGCAGAGCCGGAACTATCAGGACATGCTCAAGCAAATCAAGTCCCTCGGCTACAATACCATTCGCTTACCGTATTCCAGCCAGCTTTTCGATGCGAGCAGCAAGCCAACGGGAATAGACTACACAAAAAATCCAGACCTGCAAGGATTGCAGGGATTGGCATTGATGGATAAGATCATCAATTACGCCAGCCAGCTCGGACTGCACGTTATCCTGGACCATCATCGTCCCTCCGCCAGCGGGCAGACGGCATTGTGGTATACGGCGGCGTATCCAGAGTCGCGCTGGATCTCCGACTGGCAGATGTTGGCAAAGCACTATCAGAACAATCCCATGGTCGTCGGAGCCGACCTGGACAACGAGCCACACGCGCCCGCCTGTTGGGGCTGTGGGCAGCCCGCAATCGACTGGCAGCAAGCGGCACAGCGCGCAGGCAACGCCATTTTGTCGGTCAACCCCAACTGGCTCATCTTCGTCGAGGGCGTCGATTGTTACGGACCGGGAGGCAGCACTCAGCCGGGTTCAGCGTCATGTTCCTGGTGGGGAGGAAACTTGCAGGGAGTCAAAGCGGCACCGGTGAAATTGAGCAGTTCGGACAAGCTCGTCTATTCCGTGCATGATTACCCATCCTCGGTAGGAGGGCACCCGTGGTTTCAGTCCGCCGATTATCCGCAGAACCTGACGCAGGTATGGGACACCAACTGGGGCTTTATCCAGAAAGAGGGCATCGCCCCGGTCTGGGTAGGTGAATTTGGTTCGCGGCTGCAAACCAGTTCGGATCAGCAATGGTTCAACGCCCTCATCGGCTACCTGGGACAGGGCGTGAACGGCTACAACTGGACGTTCTGGAGCTGGAATCCCGACTCCAGTGACACCGGAGGGATCTTACAGGACGACTGGCAGACCGTCAATCAGCAGAAGCAGGATCAGTTGCGCACGATCCAGTTTCCATTGGGAGGACAGGCTCCGGCCCAGCAGAGCGCGTCATCACAACAGACAACCCCGACCGCCGCGCCCGCTGTGACGGGGAACGCGCTGACGCTTGAGGAACAGAGCGCAAACCAGAACGCTACGGTGAACCAGTTGCAGATCGCCCTGAAGCTGACAAACACCAGCAACAGTCCGCTCGACCTGAAAAATATTACCCTACGCTACTGGTACATGGTGGACGCGCCCCAGCAAGAGGTAACGGTCTGTGACTACGCCACCATCGACTGTGGCAATGTCCAGGAGCGTGTCGTAAAGATGCAGCCGCCCCGCTCCGGCGCTGACGAGTACCTGGAGATCAGCTTCAGCGGCGGCTCGCTAGCGGCGAACGCCTTCACAGAGATCAAAGTGCGCATGCATAAAAGCGACTGGTCGAACTATAATCAAAGCAACGACTATTCCTACCTTGCGAACGCGACCTCGTACCAATCAGCGCCGCGCGTGGGCATCTATAACCAGGGGAAGTTGATCGGCGGGCAGGAACCAAATGGGTGATTGTCCCCAGAAAGCGGGTATCTACAAGGGATACCCGCCTTTTTGCGTTCGTCATGAGAGCACGGTTAAAGTGCCTGACTCTCGGTTCGCTTGTTGGATGCAAGTTGCGTCCAGTCGAGGCTATAGGTCGGAGTGGAATATCCGAGGAAGTTGCCCTGGTCGAGCATGAGTTTTAGCTCGCTGGTCTCTAGATCCGGTGCCATAGCCGTCACAAAGCGGTGCCCATCGCTTGCTTCCACCAGTGCCCAGCACACAACTGGCTCAGTAAAATATCCAGGCTGGCCTTTTTCTGGCTCTTCTTTCGTGCCCCAGACGGCTCCCCAGCCTGGCAGCGCGGGCATGACCTGTAAAATGCTCAATTCCTTTACTTCACGTTCCTCAATCTGTTCCATGGTTTTCTACCTTTCGTTTATGGTCTTACTTTGCTTGACCCTTGAATGGGTTGTCAGCTCTTTCGCTGTTGAAAACGCTTCAAAAAGAGGATTGCCCTCTTCCCAGCCCCACCGCAAAGCATTGTACACCTACGTCCATTGCCCGTCAACTTGTGCAAATGTCAACAATTATTGGCTTGCCTCACGGATACGCAACGCGTTAAAGAAGGGATAGGGCAGCCCGAACTTGTTGCAGTAAGTCGACATAATCAAAACTGTGAGGAGCTGTGGTATCGATTCCGACAAGCTGACCACCAAGAGCGAGAGGAGTAACATGTCCCTGAAAGAACTGCTCTTTGTTGCGTTCAAGCCATTCCAGATCGCGATGACCGTCATGTCGCTCGCCAGTCCCTACCCGCGTGAGGAAGCGTTCTAAGAGGACTGCTCCATCTGCCTTGCAGAGAATTTGCAATGGCTCAAAATCGTGCGCCTGTTGCAGCTGGAGGAACTCGGCGCTTCTCAATTCCGAGCGACCAAAAAATCCCTCGACAATGAATGATTGGCCTGCCGCTAACAATGAACCCGCGACATAATAGAGAAGTGTAAATGCTACTGAGCCGAGCAAAGGGGGGCATTCATTGATGTCACATTCCAACGCGTCGTAGAGGGTTTCATACATACCATCTCGCGAGAAGACCGGGAGTTGGATATCTGCTGCCAGCCGTCTCGCCAATGTCGTTTTTCCACTGGCAGGAAGGCCATTCACAATAATCAAGACTGGTTTTTTCATGACGATCCATGCGTAGCACTATTCCTTATCGGGCACCATCTCTACAAGATCATTCACTTCCATCTCTAGAACTTTCGCTATTTTAGCAAGAGTACTATATGCAACATCACGATAGGGATCATGATATATACCACTCATGGAGCGAGAATTGACATCCGCAGCACGCTGTAATTTAGACTGAGTCCATCCCCTGGCTTCTGCGGCTTCTTTAACTTTCAAGTGTTGTCTCATCATGACCTTTCCAAATGGTGTTTAAGCCAGTCTATCATAGACTTGACGTCAATGTAAACGTATATTATGCTTTTACTAAAGACGTTTAATAAGTAAACGCACAATATACAACATACCGATGGGAAGAGAAGAAGCATAGGTGTATAGGCCTGGCTAGCTGAGTTATATAAACCGAATTTGTAACATTGCAAACCCGATTAGGAAAGGAAAGATAGATGGGACCGATTGGAAAAGGAAACCCCGACTCAAAAAGGAAAGGGCATATCAGTGAGTCAGCAATCGTCACAAGGTTCCTACAATGTGGTTATGTAGTGCTAACGCCCTTTGGCGGGAGTGAGAGGTATGACCTGGTGATTGAAGATATCGATGGGCAATTCTGGCGTATCCAGTCTAAATCAGGGTGAATTGAGAATGGCGCAATATATTTTGATACTGCTAACCATAATGTTACAGGAACAAAGAGGGATTGGCGACATTATCAAGGACAATGCGACTATTTTGCTGTATACTGTGGCGATTTAGGGCGGATTTATCTTGTTCCAGTAGATCAGGTGGGAAGAACTCGCGCTCATCTAAGATTAGAACCAGCAAAAAATAATCAGGAAAAGAATGTACGCTGGGCAAAGGATTATGAACTGTAGATGGGCCCAGCTGGGATCGAACCAGCGACCAAGGAGTTATGAGCTCCCTGCTCTAACCGCTGAGCTATGGGCCCTTGCGAGACGCATTATACCATGCCCTGTACGAGTTGTGAAGAGGGAATTGCAAATTTTTCCGTGAATGTTTTTTTCTCAACCCTGTATAGATAGCGTTTATTATCACGCACGCACCTATAAAGTATGCTATAATAGCAGCAGTTACGTGCAAGGTTCTGTTCGGCTCTCTTCGCCAACAGCGAGAAGAGTCGGAAATTGAGGGCGCACAAGAGCAGACAGGAGACTGTTTCGGAATGAAAGCGGGCATCCGAGGCGTTTCGCTGCTGCCTGGCGAGTGGAAGAAGAATATGAACTCTTTATGCGAAGAAATTGATCTTTTCACGTCCTTAAAGAGGTTTGTCCAGGTGCTTCTTGTAGCAACATCCCCCATCTTACAACGCCCCGCTGTTAGAGTACCGCGCCATTTCTGAATGCATGGCGCGGTCAAACCATTTTTTGAGGAGCATTCAATGGAGAATGATGTAACAATCAGGATAGGTGGCGAATCGGGCGAAGGTACTATCTCCGGCGGCGACATTCTCGCTTTAGCGGCGGCGCGCTGGGGATACCACGTCTATACCTTTAGAACATTTCCCGCCGAGATTCTCGGTGGACCCTGTATGTTTCAGGTTCGCATCAGCGATCGCCCGGTGAAATCGATGGGTGACAGCGCCGATGTGCTGATCTGCCTCAATAAAGAGGCGTATGATCGCAATATCGGCGAGCTACGGCATGGCGGCGTACTGATCTACGATCCCTCCGATTTCACACCGGACACAGGCGATTGCATCACCTACGCGATTCCATTTAATGAGATTGCGCGCAAAGAGATCCAGCTCTTCCAGACGAAGAACATGGTCATGCTTGGTGCCATCTCGGGTCTTTTCGGTCCTCCGATAGAGGCCATTGTCCAGGTAGTGCAGTCCAAACTCGCTAAGTCTCGTAAGTCGAACTCCACGTTGATGGAGAAAAACATGCTGGCCCTGGAGATCGCGAAAAAGTACGCCACCGCGCAATTATCCAAACATGATCCCTACCTCCTGGGCCCCGTCGCGAAGGCCGAGCGTGTCGTGCTCAATGGCAATCAGGCGATAGTCGCGGGTGCCCTGGCGGCTGAATGTCGTTTCTTCGCGGGCTATCCTATCACGCCAGCGAGCGATATTATGGAAGGGCTGGCGAAGGAGCTGCCGCAGGTCGGTGGCACCTTCTTGCAGGCAGAGGATGAGATAGCTGCCCTGGCGGCTGTCCTGGGCGCGTCCTATGGTGGCGCGCGCGCTATGACTGCAACTTCCGGCCCTGGCTTCTCGCTTATGACCGAACTTATTGGCCTCTCTTCTATGGCGGAGCTGCCAGCGGTCATCATCGACTCACAGCGCGCAGGCCCCAGCACGGGCATGCCAACCAAGATGGAGCAGTCCGATCTGAGCTTTGCGCTGAACGCCGGGCACGGTGATACGCCGCGCATAGTCGTTGCTCCCGCCAACGTTGCCGATTGCTATGATCTCACTATCCTGGCCTTCAATATGGCGGAACGCTACCAGATGCCGGTGCTCTTCCTCACGGACCAGTCGCTGAGCGCGCGTGTGGAGAGCGTTGAGATGAGCGTGTTCAAGCCAGCGGTACTCCAGAAGCGCGTCGAGTACGTTGCTTCCAGCAACAATGGAACCGATGAGAAGGTTGCCGTGGGTGCGGGAGCCGCCAATGACTATTCGCGTTACGCCTATACGGCTACCGGTATCTCGCCTATGACGAAACCGGGCCCTGGCGCTATGACCTATGTCGCAACCGGGCTGGAACATAACGAGCAGGGGCATCCCGACTACGAGCCGGAAGATCACACGGCGATGATGGAAAAGCGTTTCCGCAAGCTCGATACGGCGGCGGAGGAACTGCCGAAACCCGAGCGCTACGGAGACGAGAACGCGGCGATCGGCATCATCGGCTGGGGCTCGACCGAAGGGGCGATTCAGGAGGCTATCGATCGCGCACGCGCAAAGGGCTACAAAGTGGCCTCGCTGCATCCGCGTATCCTTTCGCCGCTCCCCGATCGTACTATACGTGAGTTCATCCGCTCGGTAGAAAAGGTCATCGTTCCCGAGTGCAACTACTCGGGCCAGCTTGCCAACCTGCTGGGCGCAAAATATGGACTACAGGCTATTCGTGTCAATAAGTTCGGCGGTATTCCGTTCACCGCTGGTGAGATCTTGCGGGCAATCGAGGAGGTTAGTTAATCCATGACGCAGACAATCATCAATCCCACCCCCAAAGACTATAAGAGCGAGGTCAAACCGACCTGGTGTCCGGGCTGTGGCGATTTTGGCGTGCTCAACGCCACCTATCGCGGCCTCTCGGCGCTCAAGCTCTCACCTGAACAGACGGTGGTGATATCCGGTATTGGCTGCTCCAGCCGCTTCCCGCACTTTATGAAGACCTTTGGCTTTCATACTGTTCACGGACGCGCGCTGCCAGTCGCCCAGGGATTAAAGATGTCCCGTCCCGACCTCACGGTTGTCGCGGTCGGCGGTGATGGCGACTCCTTTAGCATCGGCGCGGGACACCTTGTACACGCGGCCCTCCGTAATATCGACATTACGGTGATCGTGATGGATAACGAGATCTATGGCCTGACCAAGGGCCAGACCTCTCCCACCTCGCCACATGGACACGTCACTAAGTCGACGCCGTATGGCCTGCTGGCCTCGCAGTTCAACCCGATCGCTACGGCGCTCTCGCTCAACGTCAGCTTCGTTGCGCGTGGCTATTCCGCCAAGCCGAAGGATCTGGCCGCGCTGATCGAGAAGGGGATGCTCCACAAAGGCTTCTCCTTCATTCACGTGCTCAGTCCCTGCCCGACGTTCTATCACACCTTCGACGCCTGGGATGCGGCGGTCACGCCCATTCCCGCCGATCACAGCATTCATGATCGCAGCAACGCGGTGAAGTTGGCGATGGAGACGGAAAAACAGTTCACCGGCCTCTTCTACCAGGAAGAGCGACCAACGATGGACCAGGCCGCGCACGAGCTTGTGAAGCAGGCAAAGACCTTCGATATCGCGCAGTATATGCAGCGCTACGCCTAAAAAAGTGGGGTCGGCTCTGGAGCCGACCCCCTTTTGTACGTTGTTTGCAATCGGGCAGAGAAAAGTGCTTCCAGCGCACCTAGGATTTAACGCGCCTCTACCTCAACGGGACTGATGGTGAGAGTGCTCACGACCCCCTGTGAAAACTTCTCGCCGCAAGGTTGGCAGAAGAGGCCACTTTCGTTATGGAAGG
>JALYTQ010000336.1 GCA_030854195.1 Chloroflexota bacterium | reverse complement strand
CGAACGCTGGTTTTTTCAACCCTCCCTGACCTTTTCACCAGTTAAGGGAGAGCTACCCGCCACTTTCAAACAGATCGTAGATCCATTTGTTTTCCTCTTTAGAATAGATCTCTATCTTGAGTGCTTTTGCGTCTATCAACACGTATTCTTCGATCGTAGGATGTGAGCGATAATTTTGGAGTTTCCACGTCCTGTCGATGAGTTCTGTACTGGGGGAAAGGACTTCCACAACGAGACGCGGGGATTGGATGGCTTGAACGGTTCCTCGGTCGCGTGGATCGCAGGTGACGATCACAGCAGGATGGAAGTAGCGCGTTTCAGAGATGAAGACTTTCATGTCGGAACTATAAACACGGCAAGGGCTTCCTCGGAGAAGGCTCCAAAGAATTCTTTGCATATTTGATTTGATGGTATCATGATTAGCGGTCCCACCTGCCATAGCATACACATGACCATCGCTATATTCGTAGCGTGTAGCGGGATCGTTTTCTTCAAGCTGAAAGTATTTTTCAACACTCATCATTTGCGGATGTTCTATCGCCATTAGCCCCTCCTTTCCTATAGGCGATGCTGTTTGGATGCTCCCTGATAAACCTGCTTTATTATAGCATAGCTGT
This sequence comes from Chloroflexota bacterium, assembly GCA_030854195.1. GTDB lineage: Bacteria > Chloroflexota > Ktedonobacteria > Ktedonobacterales > Ktedonobacteraceae > JACDAE01. Next base: position 4,508 of record JALYTQ010000336.1, on the reverse strand, counting down.
ATTGCTTCTCTGGTCTGCTTTAAGCATAAGTTATGCTGGTAACTCTTCAGAAGGGTACTGAAGAGTTACCAGCATAACTTATGGCTCAGGGGTATCATTACACTTTCAGCTCGTTAGCCGTGGGCGAGACGAGTTCCAGCTCGCGATACTCAAAATCCGTCAGTTTGTTCTCGCCAGCCAGCTCTACATAATAGATATAGTACGGTTCTGTACGTCGCCTATCCTTATCGACCGACTTGACAATACCTGTGGCGCTAGTGATACCCGCCGAGTCACGGCGGAACATGTCATCGACGACGCGTACACGGTCGCCCACTTCAAATGCTCTATTGCTCATAAGTTGCTCCCTACCTGAAATAGAAAGTTCAGGTTCTCTATTCTTTATACAGTTGTCTCAGCCGGTGGAGTCACGAGTTCGATGTAGGCATCCTCGTCGAGATAGGCTTCAAAGAGCCTGGTCTCGTTAGTGCCATCCATAAGCACATACACGACGCCCCCATCGGTGGCGTTGATGCGCCCGGTCTCTCCTGTGCGCTTGATCCGCACCTGATCGCCTTCCTGAAAGTACGTTCCATCTGCATTTGTCTTCATTATTATGTTACCCTTCCTCAAGGTAGGAGTTGTTTCCAAACATGGTTGTGAGCGGGAGATTAGAACATGACGGTATACGTCGTATTGCCTTTGGATGATGCGAGCGCTTTTTGCACGAGATCGTTGAGGTGCGCATCCGGCTGCCCAGGAGGTGTACAGCGGTAGGTATACACGTGCCCTCTTTTGCTTTGAGCTGTACCCTGCTGCGCAGTGCCTGCTTCGTCATTGCTCGGCGTAATCGTAAAATGCCAGTTCTGCTCACCTTGCTTTGTAGGCAGGTAGCCTGCAACAAGCATCGCGCCCTTAAATTGAGCATTGGAGACATAACATTTCGTCTCGCGCGCGTACTCGTACTTGAGGCCATAGCTACTCTGATGCTCGTCGACTTTTGGCGCGGGCTGTATGGCATGCTCTATCCAGTACTGAAGAGCCTCTTTTTCGGCTGGCGAAAGCTGGTCATAGGCGCGGGGATGATCTTTCTGCCGCGTGTTGTCTAGTTCCAGGCATATCCGTTCATAATCTGTTGTGCTCATATCTCTCTCCGCTTCTGTTCATTGCTGGCCGCTTTCAGATGCCCTTGCGTTTGCGTTTATCGCCGCCGGTTTGCCGCCAGTTGGCGATGAAGTGCGCGCGTATCTCGCCGGAAACTTTACAATCGCGCGCGTCGTTTTCCGCTGTTGTGTAAGTAGTATAGAAGGGAGCAAGACGCCCCGCGAGGCGGGCGATCTCCCCAATAAGTTCTAGATTGGCAGTTTGATACACCTGTGTTGCCTGTGCATGCCCCTCGTTCCATCCTTCTGTATAGAGGGAGTGACAATCATCTTGTTTCAGATAGAGCGCGTGCGGATCGAGCTCTTCCTTTGTTCTTTTCAGCAGCCTCGTGTCGCCGAGAACTTTAGCGTCGCACAGGGATGCCGCTTCATACTCGACATGGTACGTTGCCATTCCGGTTTGCAGTTCTGAATAGGCACTGAAAAATCCCAACACGCGTCCGATATCTCTCATCTTCTGTCTATCTAAATCTCGTCTTACTTCGTTCTCTACCATCTATTTCACTCTTTCTCAGGGAAGATTCGGCTGCACGCATGAAGGATACACTGTGAGGGGCATGATGCATAGGAATATGGATGCAACGCTATCATTGTATGCTATTTTGGGTGGTAAAGCAAATATTTATCAAATAAGGACGAGGAATAATGAATTAACTTTGCTAAAAATAGAACCCGACGAAAGCCGTTTTACGCAAAGATTTGCGAGTAACTCCCCAAAAGAGCCTATTGGGGGAAGATAAATAAGAGTTTAAAGGAGTATTGCGTTGCTATGTGATATCATAGAGCCATCATTGCATTTCATTCACCTATCACTTTTCGATTGGCAAATGACAGTTAAATAATTGTCATAGGCTAGCGCCGATAGCAAGAAGAGTCGGCAGGGAGCGTCACTCTATGGAGACAGTGAAGAAACCAGGTATTGGACAGCGTTTGCGGCGCGAAAGAGAGCATCTTGGCTGGACACAAGAACAATTGGCGGAAGCGATTGGCACCTCAGCGGCGAGTATCAACCGCTGGGAGAATGATAAAACCTTTCCCCGTGTCTATTACCGGGAACAGCTCTGTCGTGTCTTCAACAAGAGTCTCGACGAACTATTTGGACCAGGTGATGACGCTGAAGATGAAGAATGCAAGCTTCCCACGCTCTGGAATGTGCCGCATCTACGCAATTTGTATTTTACCGATCGCGAGCGCGTTCTTCATTACCTGCATGACAACCTGACGCTGCGGGAAAATTCCGCCCTTCCTTCCACCTGTGCCGTCACCTGTGCTATCAGTGGCCTGGGAGGCGTGGGCAAAACCCAGACCGCCGTAGAATATGCTTATCGCTACGGCTCTGAATATAAAGCGGTATTCTGGGCTAAGGCCAGTTCTCACAAGTCGCTCACCTCGGACTTTGCTGCCCTGGCGCAGCCGTTGAAGCTGGTAGAGCAAGAAGAGGCCGACCAGGATCGCGTAGTTACTGCCGTCAAGCGTTGGCTGCAAACAAACTCGCGCTGGTTGCTTATTCTGGACAATGCAGATGATCTTGAGATGGTGTGTGAATTTCTGCCCGCGCTCGGCGATGGTCGCACCCTGTTGACCACGCGCTCGCAGGCAACGGGGCCGAACATCAAAGGCATTGAACTGGTGAAGATGGAGGCCGAGGAAGGCGTGTTGCTCTTATTGCGGCGCGCCAAGATTATAGCGGAGGATGCCCCGCTCGACGAGGCTCCCGCAGAAGACCGTAAGGAATCTGAGGCCATTTGCGCCCTGGTCGATGGCCTTCCCCTGGCCCTCGATCAGGCCGCTGCCTACGTCGAGGAGAATCGCTGCAGCCTGGGCGACTATCGCAAGCTCTTTCAAACGCGGCGAGCGCAGCTGCTGAAGAGACGCGGCTCCTTCAGCAAGCGCGACTATCCCGACACGGTCGCAACAACCTGGTCCCTATCCTTTGAACGGATCGAAGCGGCTGACCCGATCGCGGCAAACCTTCTGCGCGTGTGTGCATTCTTACATTCGGATTTTATTCCTGAAGAGATGATCGTAGCAGGAGCGGCTGAGCTTGGGCCGCTTTTACAGCCCATTGAAGATGATACGCTCAGGTTGGATGACGCGATCGGAGAACTGCGCAAGTACTCCTTGATACGCCGTCACCCCGAGACGAAGACGCTCACCATTCACCAACTTGTGCAGATGGTGCTGAAAGATGCAATGGATGAGGAGACGCAGAGAGAATGGGCGCGGTGCGTCGTGTCCCTGGTGAATCGGGCGTTTCCTGCCAACGAAAAAGTCGAGATGTGGTCGCAATGCCAGTTGTATCTTCCTCATGCGCGCATATGCGCTGATTTGATTGAGCAATGGGATATGGCGTTTCCCGCCGCGGCCCACTTGTTGAATCGCACAGGCACGTATCTGTATGAGCGCGGACAGTACGCAGAGGCCGAGTCGCTATTGCAGCGGGCTCTTTCTATGCGAGAACGCGTGCTTGAAGCTGATTCCGCTGACGTGGCGGAAAGCCTTAATGATCTGGGCGTCGTCTATCGCGTGCGCGGCGAATACGGGCGGGCCGAAGCCTGTTTACAACGCGCCCTGGCTATCCGCCAAAAGGTATATGGCCTCATGCATACCGCTGTCGCGGAGAGCCTGACCGGTCTGGCGTGGGTGTACCAATGTCAGGGGAACCACGAGCAGGCCGAACCCTTTTTACTCCGCGCCCTGGCTATCCGCGAACATCACTTTGGTCCCGTTCACTACGATGTCGCGGAGAGCCTGAACGAACTGGCCGGATGCTATCATTACCAGGGGAAGTATGAGCAGGCTGAACGGCTCTATCAGCGTACGCTCTCTATTCTCAAGCAGGTACAAGGCGCAAACCATCCCGACCTGGCGAGGTGCCTGAACAATCTAGCGGTGATTAATCGAGATCTGGGCAGGTACGAGCAGGCGCAACCGCTCTTCCAGCAAGCACTTGCCGTCCTGGAGCAGATATTGGGTCCCAACCATCCCGATGTGGCGACGATCCTCAATGGCTTTGCCCGTCTCTACTATATGCAGCACCGGTATGAGCAGGCCGAGTCGATCTTTAAGCGCGCGCTCTCTATTCGCGAAGAGATGTTGGGTTCAGACCATCCTAAGGTGGCGACGAGTCTTAACGATCTCGCGAAGCTCTACTGTATACAAGGGAAATACGCTAGATCCGAGCAGTTTTATCAGCGCAGCCTGGCTATTCAGGAGCAGCGGCTGGGACCGATGCATCCCGAAATCGTGGACACGCTGAATGGTTATGCAAGCTTGCTACGAGCAGCAGGAAGAGAGAGCGAGGCCATCTCCCTCGAAGAACGTGCCCGAGCCATTGCAACCCTTCAGTAGGGATGGGGCTTGCGT
>JALYTQ010000335.1 GCA_030854195.1 Chloroflexota bacterium | reverse complement strand
TCAGATCCTCATAGCGATCGTGTACAAACGAGTATTCGCGCTGTATCTCCTCGAAGGACATGCCGACCTTCTGCATAACGCGCTCGGAAGCGACGTTCTCAGCCATGCATGCCGCCTGCTGAATGCGCCGCCATGCCTCATCGCGTTCCTCGTTCGTCACGCCCTGCACCTGATCGAAGCGTGCAATAGCGTCCCGAACGTGGTGGGCGTCGACAAGCGGCTCCTTGCGCTCGCGTGGAAAGGCGAATGCGCTTTCAGGTAGCTTAGCGCGCTCCTGCTCTGATAGTCCTGACATAGCGGCTCCTTTATATTAGCTGATGACAGAGTTCAGCCACTGTGGCTCGCGCGCGGTATGGGCGTGCATTATCTCGTCCATCTGGGCGGCGTCCTCAATATTCCCACGGTTCTGCATCAAAAGGTCGAGCAGCTTCTGCGTCTCGGTCGCGTCCATGCAGGCGGTGAAGCCACCGGCGCGTCCAAATTCGTGGCACTGCAAACGTAGCGCGCCATTCTCCATCCATGACTCGTAGCGACCAATGCGCATTCTCGGGCTTTCTTTCATCGCAATCTCCATTGATTCTGCTGTCTGAACAACTACGCGCCGTTGTATCTCCTACAACAGCTCCCAATTCTTAGAAAATGTCTTTCCTCTGCTAATAATACGGTCTGGAAGGCAATTTGGGAACTGCTTTTATATGTATATTTAGTACACAATAAATTTGCTTTGAAGGACGCTTTTACCACCCGATTTTCTAAGCTTTTGCATATAGATGCATCGCATCGGGTGGTCAGCGCCCTAACGTAACCAGGGATTTGTCTCATGACGCGGGTCGTGGATCAAGGCGTGAGGCGCTCTGCAAGGTATTTTATGCTGAGTGGATAGCGATATTCGATGCTCGAATGCGTGCCCTCGAACAGTTCGAAGTAGACATCGGTGATGCCGACGCGCTCCAGGGCACGCTGGAACGCCTCTGCGCCGAGGTCAAGGTAGAACTGATCGCGCCTCCCAGCATCAATATAGATGGCCTTCATTGTGGATAAACTGTCTACATGGTCGGGCACCATGCGCACGGGATCAAGCCGCAGCCAGCGCTCCCACACTTCAGGGATCAGCTCTCCGGTTGTGGTATCGAAAGGCAGGCGTACGGTCCCATCGGAGTCGGCGGAATAGCAGGCCGCCATGCACCAGTCGTTCAAAAGATACATATCGCTCTCACGCGCGAATGCCGGACGGGTGTGAAACTCCTGCCAGAACTGTTCAAACGAGCCGTCGTAGTAGGTGCGTAGTACGCGTACACAGTCGCGAAACTCCGGCAAGTAGCAGGTCTCGAAGAGCGCGTCGCCCGCGTGCGTCGCCAGTCCTCCCCACAGGTCCGGTCGTAGCATGGGCGTAATCATTGCGCCATAGCCGCCGCTGGATTTGCCCGCGATGCCGCGATGCTCGCGCTGTGGCAATGTGCGGTAGTGTGCGTCGACCCAGGGTACGATCTCGTCGCAGAGGTAGGTGTGGTAGCGACCCGTGCCCGGCGAGTCCAGAAACTGGCTGCCACCCAGCGAGGTCCAGCAATCGACCCAGACGACGATGCAGGGCGGTGCCTCGCCGCGCGTAAATAGTTCATCGAGCAGTTCGGGAAAGTTTTTCCTGAACGCCGAACGGTTGCGCCACATATCGAGCTGGCCCGTCAATCCCTGAATCATATAGATCGAGGCGTAGCGTCGGTCGGGCTCCTCGTCGTAGCCGGGCGGTAGATAGATCCACAGGGGCCGCTCGTAAGGATCGCGCAGGGGATTGTCCTTGAGCACCTCGCTGCTGAAAACAACCTCGTCAAAACGTCCATTTATTGGTGCAGACCACGGTAACATACGTTTTCTCTCCTTGCTGATTAACCTGTTTTTCAATACAGTTGGGTGTGCCAGTATGTATGCACTCCCATGCAGTTCAGTGTAGCACGCAGGCACTGGCAGGTCTAGCAAGCGTCTATGATTTCCAATCCGATTGAAAGTAGCGGAGGTAGAGTGACCCCTTCGTGATGCACCAGTGACAAGATTGTTACCAGTCGTTGTACTTATCAGTGTCAAATTATATTATTATGTATATATATGCAACATGCATAATATGGTTGGCGCAATAGGAAATGTTTATTGCCTGTTCTCTTTCTGCTGTGTATGGCGTATTGCGTTCGCTGACGAGGGTGTCAGGGAGGTCTTGCTAGCATGCCAAATAGCTATAGTTTACGACGAGGAACGCTCTATCACGCTCCCGAGACTATTCCTGCCAGGAGCCGGACTCCGCTGCGCCGCAATTCCGCGCCCCTTATCCATGATTCGCCGCTGGAGCGCAGGCGCATTACCGTGCAGGGGCTGGTGCAGGGCGCGGGCTTTCGTGCTTTTATCGCGAAGCTGGCGCGGCGCTGGAGCCTGTCCGGCCACGTCCTCAGCGATAGTACTGGCGTCATCGTTGAGGTGCAAGGAAGCGAGCCGTCCATTGAGGGTTTCCTGGAGACTCTGCTGACCGATACGCCTCCCTTTGCTCAGGTCAATGCGATCAATACCGAGTTGCTCGCGGTCTCGGCGACGGAAAGCGAGTTCATGGAGATGCAGCAGCAGGCCGAGGACGAGCGCCACGCGATTGTTCCGCCCGATAGCGCCATTTGTGCCGACTGCCTGCGCGAACTCTTTGATCCCACAAACCGGCGTTATGCCTATCCATTTATCAGTTGCGCCGCCTGCGGTCCCCGTTTCACCATCATTGAGGGTACGCCCGAGGATCGCAACCATACGACCATGCACGCTTTCCCGATGTGCAGAACCTGCCAGGCCGAGTACGATAATCCCAGCAATAGACGCTATCACGTCCAGGCTATTTGCTGCCCCAACTGCGGTCCCCATGTCCGCTTCCTGAATAAGGAGCAGCGCGACGCCAGGGACGCCGACGCTATCGTAGCCGCCGCTCAACTTCTGGCGGCGGGCGCTATTATCGCGCTCAAGGGACCGGGCGGCTATCAACTGGCGTGCGACGCGCTCAACGAAGAGTCGGTGCGTCGCCTGCGCCAGAGCAAGCGGAGTGAGGACAGGCCCTTTGCCCTGATGGTGCCCGATGTGGAGAACGCGCTAACCCTGTGTACGCTGGATGAGGAGGAGCGTGCATTGCTGCAATCAGCACAGCGCCCCATCGTTCCGCTCAAGCGCCGCGACGCTTCTCCTGCCTGCCAGCTTGCTCCCAGTGTAGCACCTGAATGCTGCACGCTCGGCATCATGCTGCCCCACGCGCCGCTGCACACCCTGCTGCTGGACGCTTATCGGCGTATAGTGGGCGCGGAACGTCCCCTTGTGCTGGTCGTGACCAGTGGCAACCTGCCAGGCGAGCCAGTTGCCTATCGTGATGAAGACGCTCTTGCGCGCCTGCTCCCCCTCGTCGATGGCATGTTGCTGCACGATCGCGCCATCCACGCACCCTGCGAAGAATCGGTCGTGCGCGCCATCGCGGGCGGCGAGCAGATTCTGCGCCGTTCGCGGGGCTATGTGTCGGAGCCGCTGTCCATGCCCTGGAAATTTCCCGCGCCGCTACTGGCTTTTGGCGGGCCGCGCGACAATACCTTCTGCCTGGGCAAAGAGCGGCAGGCATATCTCAGCCAGGCGCTGGGCAATATCGAGAGTTCAGAGACGTTGCTCTCCTTGCGCGAGAGCCTTGCACACTTCCAGCGTTGCTTCAGCATTCAGCCCGAGGTCGTAGCATACGACCTGCATCCCAACAATCTTGTCACGCGTTACGCTCACGAGCTAGATATTCCATGCAAGATCGGCGTCCAGCATCATCACGCGCACATCGCCAGCGTGTTGACCGAGTATGGGCTAACGGAGCCGGTTATCGGCATCGCCGCCGATGGCTCCGGCTATGGGACCGACGGCGCTATCTGGGGCGGCGAAGTGATGATCGCCGACCTGACAAAATTCGAGCGCGTCGCCCACCTGGCCTACGTCCCGCTTCCAGGCGGAGAGCAGGCGGTGTGCCAGCCCTGGCGTATGGCCGCCGCCTATCTCACCCGCGCCTACGGGAGCGACCTGCGCGCCCTCAATATCCCATTCACTCATAAGATGGAATACGCGACGTGGCGCACGCTCTCACGCACCGCTATGACTATGCAGACGAGCAGCCTGGGTCGGCTCTTCGATGCCGTCGCGGCCCTGCTCGGACTGGGCAACTATAGCGCCTACGAGGGGCAGGCGGCGCACAGGTTGGAGATGCTCGCCGCGACTTGCAGGCAACCTGTCGTGAGCTATCCATACGCGATCGGCGCTGAGAAGCCCGCCCAGGTCGATGTTGTGCCTATGCTTAAGGCCATCGTCAACGACATCGAGCAACGGGTGCCGGGAGCGCAGATCGCGCGTCGCTTCCATCTCTCGATCGCCGATATGTTCGCTAACGCGTGCGCGGAGGTGCGTGCGGCTAGCGGACTGCAGACCGTCGCGCTCAGTGGAGACATCTTTCAGAATCGGCTCCTGTTGGAAGAACTGGTCGCGCTCTTGAAAAAGCTGTCTTTCCAGGTCTATATCAATCGGCGTGTGCCACCCAACGATGGAGGGCTCAGCCTGGGTCAGGCGGCGATTGCAGCGGCACAGCTACGCTAAGCAAGGAGGCGCTATTACAGCTATAGCGTCCCCTTGCTTCTGTTGCGCATTGAATGTGATTGTGCTGTGAGCGTCAAAAGAGGCTTAGTGAGTCGACTGTGAGCGCGTGGCTTTATGCTTAACATAGACATAAATTAAGAACAGAGACGATACAGAGCAGTTTCGTGCAACCCACACGAGCAGTACAAAGGAGATACTCTCATGGCGAAGAACGAATTTTTCCAGGCCATTTCGATTGACGCTGCCCCCCATTCAAGCACATGCGAATGGTGCAGCAGACCAGCCGAAGAGCGGCTGACGGCTCTTGGCGGTATGTATCATAACAAAGGCGGCTTCTTCTGTCGTGAGTGTGGAGAAGAGTTTACGCGCCTGATTCTCAATTCGCTGACCAAGAAAACTGCGCCTACATTCGATGCCTGGCGCAATGCTGCGGGCGAGGAGATCATTATTGGGCTGGACTAATGCATCAAAAACATGTTATTCATGATGATGGAGGACAGGCG
>JALYTQ010000077.1 GCA_030854195.1 Chloroflexota bacterium | reverse complement strand
TTGGCTGGTGGTCAGCGTCATTATAGGCTCGCTCGTCAGTAGTAGTTCCGGCGGTGCGAGCGTCCCCCTCGTCATTACGCCGACGACGCTGATACTGCCGTTCGCGGTCTCGGCGATAGTCGGCGTAGTGTTTGGCCTGTATCCGGCGATCCGTGCCTCGCGCCTCGATCCTATTGTGGCGCTGCGGCGCGCAAAATGAGTATGCACTGTTTTTGTCCCCTTGACAAACCACGCACCTTCCGTGTACCATCTATATGGATGGTGTGGAGATGGTACCATGAGCGATATAGAAAAAACTGAGAAGATCACAATCAACCTGGGGCCGGTAGATCTGGGGCAGATCGATCTGTTAGTACAGGAAGCCTTCTATAGCAACCGTACGGACTTTATCCGCACCGCGATTCGCAATCAGCTTGCGATCCACGCGGAGGAGGTCAGACGGACCGTTGCCCGTAAAACGCTGGTCCTGGGCGTGCAGTACTACACGCGGCACGATCTGGAACGGGTGCGTGCCGCGGGCGAGAAGTTACAGATCAATGTGCTGGGCCTGGCGAGTATCGCCAATGATGTCACGCCCGAACTGGCTCTGGCGACCATTGATGAGGTCGTTGTGCTTGGTGCTTTCCACGCCAGCCCGGCGGTCAAGGCTGCTCTGGCTGCGCGCATACGTTGATTGTGAAGTTGATCCCCTACTATGGCGCACGCGCCACATGAAACGGAGCATTACAGCATGGACGATCGCATGAGGGCAGGGATGGCCGAAGCTACCCGTCTTACCCGCGAGGGTCGGCTCGCCGAGGCGACCGCTTTAATTCAACAAACGCTACGGGGTGTGTTCCCCGCTAATGGAACAACCGTAACGCCTGATGATAACATTATTGACGCAGAATTCCATGTCGTGGATGACACTCCACCCGCGATAACAACGGAGGAGCCGACAACAGAGAATACTCCCTTCTGGAAAGGTCTGCCTGTTCCACCACGTGGTGTACATCCTACAATGCCAGCGAGCATTCCATTCCTTAACAGCAAGCATCGGCCCGCGCACGGCTATAGTCCGCCAGCGCGTGAACGCACCGTTCATGCAGATCAGGTAGACCGTATGGGCGGACGATTTATCGACGGTACATATACGGGTGCGGCAGGAAAGCGCACGTATAAACTCTACATTCCCAGCGGCTTTACCGGACAGCCACTGCCCTTGCTCATCATGCTCCACGGTTGCACACAGTCCTCTGTCGACTTTGCCCGTGGCACGCGCATGAATATATTGGCGGAAAAAGAACTGTGCTTTGTTGCTTATCCCGAGCAGGGGCAGCCCGCCAACAGCTCGAAGTGCTGGAACTGGTACCAGTCCAGCAATCAGCAGCGCGGATCGGGCGAACCTTCGCTCATTGCAGGCATCACGCGCCAGATTATGGACAACTATCCGGTCGACGCCAGCCGGGTCTACGTGGCTGGACTCTCCTCTGGTGGAGCGATGGCCGCGATTATGGCCGCGACCTATCCCGATCTCTACGCTGCGGTCGGCGTGCATTCGGGCGTAGCTTACGGAGCCGCGCAGGACCTGCCATCCGCGCTTAAAGTCATGCAGCAGGGCACGACCCGGCAGGCGCGTCCCCTGCGCGCAGCGCCGCCTCCCATTATCATCTTTCATGGCGATCGAGATACGACCGTTTCTCCGCTCAACGCCGACCGCATGCTCGAACAATGGCTACAGGCGACCCCTGACCGCAATAGCTCGCGTAAGAGCCCGGTGCGCGAGTCGGTAGTCGCGGGCCAGGTAGCCGGTGGTCGTGCCTACACGCGCGGCATCTATACCGACGCCGGCGGTCGCGTTCTTGCTGAAAAATGGACAATTCGGCAAGTCGGCCACGCCTGGTCAGGCGGAAGTTCCAGCGGCTCGTATACCGATCCGCAGGGACCAGACGCTTCTGCCGAGATGCTGCGCTTTTTTGCTGAGCATGCGAAAAAGGGCTAAGCCGTCATTCGGCAAGCGTGGTAGAATGCTTATAAAAGAAACTAGTAGGGATGGAGCTTGCCTCCATCCTGGTCCCAGGAGCTTCTTTCTCATGCCAGATCACGCTTATTGAGCCGGATGGAGGCAAGCTCCATCCCTACTGAAGAGGGGTATTTTATGGCGGAGACCGCTGAACAACAGGCGAACAACGCTACGCGGACGACAGGTGCCCGGTCTCCAAAGACGCTCTGGGACTGGCTGCAGTTGCTCCTGGTCCCTGTCATATTGCTTGCTGGTATCCTCTGGTTAGGTATACAGCAGCAGCAGGACAATCAGCAGCTCGTGCAGCAGCAGCGTGCTACCACCACAAGCATCGCCGCCCAGCAGCAGCAGGATGCGCTCCTGGCGAACTACCAGAACCAGATCACGGATATGATGCTGCATGATAACTTGCTGAAGGCTCAGGCGATCAGTCCGGCAAGTCAGGTTGCGCAGGTACGCACCCTGAGCGTTTTTCGGCAAGCGAGTCCCACTTCTAAGGCGCTGTTGATGCGCTTCCTCTATGACACGAACCTGATCAATAACGATTTTCACATTATCAGTATGCGCGGAGTCGATGTCACAAACGCCCATTTGCAGAATCTGGACCTGCGCGATACCTATCTTTCGGGCGTGAATCTGAACGGTTCCGATATGCACGGTATCAACCTGAGCTTCGCGACGCTCCTGTTCGCGGACCTGAGCGGAACCAATCTGCACGGTGCTGATCTACACGGAACCGATATGCACAATATTGACCTGACAGGTGCCGATCTCAGCGACGCGAACCTGAAGGACACTGTTGGCCTGACCAACGACCAGCTGGCGAAGGCGAAATCGTTGGCCGGAGCCATCATGCCCGATGGCTCCACGCATCCTTAAATTAGCCCTTTTTCTGCTGCTGCTCCGCCAGCTCTTTGACGCGCTGCACGGAATCTTTATGGCAGATCACCGTCGTATCGGCCATCTCGACCACAATAAGATCCTCCACACCGATGGTGAAGATTTTTCGCGGCGTATTGTTGTACACCACAATGTTCTGGCTGCCCATTCCTTCGTGGGTACCAACGCCGCGTATGCCCTGCGCGTTCGCTGGGAAGAGCGCCCCGTACTGCTCCCAGTTGCCCACATCGTTCCAGCCCAGATCGGCGGGAATGACTACGAGATTCTGCGTCTTCTCCAGGATGCCATAATCGATAGAAATAGCCTGAATGGTGGGCCAGAGCTCGTCGAGCGTATCCTGCTCCTGCGCGCTGCCGGTGGAGTCGACGATGGCGTTTATCTTGCGCGCAACCTCTGGCAGATGTTCGCGCAATTCCGCCAGAATCGTCTCGACCTTCCAGATAAAGATGCCCGCGTTCCAGACATAGTGCCCGTCGCGGAGATAGCCTTGCGCCGTCGTCAGGTTTGGCTTCTCCACGAAGCGCTCAGCCGCGAATGCCTGGTGTCCATGCCCCTCGCCGATCTCATCAGCGAAGCGGATGTAGCCGTAGCCGGTTTCTGGTGCGGTGGGTTTGATGCCGATTGTTATCATGCGCCCCTGTTCGGCCAGCTCGTAGGCCAGGGCGAGCGTCTGGCGCAGACCCTCAACGTTCGTAATGACCGCGTCGGCGCTGAAGGTCGCCATGATCGCGTGGGGATCGCGCCGCGCAATCGTCGCCGCCGCCCAGGCGATCGCTGGCGCTGAATTACGCCCGATCGGTTCGCGCAGAATATGATCGGCGGGTACGCTCGGCAGATGCTCTTGCACGAGTTCTGCCATCTTGCGTCCCGTCACTACCCAGGATTGCGCGGGCGTCGTCAACGGTGAGACGCGCACCAGTGTCTCCTGGATCATACTATTCCCATTGGGTAGAGGGAGAAATTGCTTTGGAAATTCCGGCGTGCTGAGCGGCCAGAGGCGCGTCCCACTGCCACCCGCCAGTATAACGGCATTGAAATGTTTCATTCTTAAAGAAAACTCCTTATCAGGATATGTGATATGTCTTGTTCGGTATACGGAGCGAGGTTTTTATAAATTCCATCTAATGCGAGGATTGTAGCGGTCTTTGCCGTCTCTGTCAATTGCACCGATGTTAATTCAGAGTTTTTGAATATCCTTGCCGTTAGTATACTCATGATACAATCGGTGACAAGGGAGAATCATTATTGAAACTGGTCGCTACAAGACTTGCCCGGTTGAAACGCTATGTTGTATCGTTTATTAAGAAATCTATCTACCCGCGCTTCCCGCGCCTGAAGCGTTTCTGTATAGGTACTTTCTCGTCGGCACACTAGCCATATCAGGATGATTATGGTATGCTTGCCCTACGAAACTGTACAATCTATACAGAGAGTTCCATCAGAAAGATTTTAATAATTCTTGCTCACATATTCTAAATATTGCTAGAGAAGAACGTGGGAAACGAAGGACAGCAGCCTCCTCCAATTGGGCAGGAGGCACCAGGACAACAAGAATATTCCGGTTGGCAGTACGACCAGGAAGATGCGGACGTCGGCGCGCCTCAACAGGTGCCTGCCGCGCCTCCTATCTGGTCATATGAGCCGCCCCAGGTACCACAGCCGCCCCCTGTGCAGCAATCGCCTATACAGCAGTCGCCTGTGCAGCAATCGCCTATACAGCAGTCGCCTGTGCCGCAGTTTCCTATACAGCCACCTCCTGTGCCGCCGCTCGCCTATCCAAAGCAGGCGAACGGCCAGGCAGAACGGCAAAACGCGCTGCGCGCGCAGTACCAGCAGCCTATTCAGGATATGGGAACCTCGCTGGGCTATGGGCAGGGCATGGAGTACCAGTACTTTGATACACCTCAGCCCTCACAGCCAATCGCGCAATTACGCCAGGAGCGCCTGCAGCAGTTGCGTGAGGAGCGCATGCGCCGTCAGCAGCGGCGTATAGGGCCAGATATCACCAGCCTGATCCCCTGGAACACCAAAAAACCAAAGCCGCCGCTTGTGAGATCGCTTGAGCCGCCCCCTGTACCACCAGTTGGCGCGCCACCTTTTGTCGCACCACCCGCACAGCTCTCGCCTATCGTGGAACCTGTGCGTTCGTCGACCGTAGCTCCTCAAGAGATGCAGCCATTGCCACAGGCCGAGGGGCTCGCAGCGGCTGCCACACCCGCGCAAGACACGGGCATGCTCCAGAAAGTGCGCATCGGCAGGGCCACGCTTATCCTGACGATTGCTTTTGTGGCGAGCCGCGTATTGGGATTGTTGCGCACCTCGATGTTTGCATTCGTTTTCGGAACGAGCATAACGTCAGATGCCTACATCCAGGCTTTCCTTGTGCCCGATCTGATCTTCAATATTGTGGCAGGCGGCGCGCTCAGCTCAGCATTTATTCCGGTCTTCACCAGGCACATTGTTAACGATGATGATGACAAACCTGCCTGGCATGTAGCCAGTTCCGCGCTCAACCTTGCCATCGCCATCATGATGGTCCTCGCTCTTATTGCCATTATCTTTGCTCGCCAGCTCGTGCCTATCTACAATCCCGGCCTACACGATCCGCGTGAACTCGACCTGATCGCCTCGCTGACGCGCATAATGCTTTTGCAGTCGGTTCTGCTGGGCGCGGGTGTGATTGTCACCTCAGTACTCAACGCACGCCAGGATTTTCGCCTGCCCGCGATTGGCACGGTAGTATACAATTTTGGCCTGATTATAGGGCTAATACCGGGCCTTTATCTGGCGTTCAGCCATCAGCATAACGATACATTGGCGGTCTACGCGGCTACGTGGGGTGTGGTGCTGGGTGCCCTGCTACAGGTTGGTGTGCAGATACCCGGCCTGTGGAAGGTCGGAATGCGCTACAATTTCAAGGCATTCGACTGGCGCAATCCGAGCGTGATTCAGATCGGGCATCAGATGGTGCCGCGTATCATTAATGCCGCCATGCTCTATTTTTCGACATTTGTGGATAGGGTGCTGATACAGCTCATGGTGGTGCTGGTGGGCACCGTTGGCATCGCTGGCTTGATTACCCAATACTATCAAGCACTGCAACTGGTGCTGCTCCCGCTTGGCATCTTTGGTATGGCCGTCTCTACGGCAGCCTTCCCGACGTTAGCCGAGAATGTGGCGCGGGGCCGCATGGATCGCGTGCGCGGCACGATTATGGAGACGCTGCGCAGCATTCTCTTTATGTCGATCCCTTCGAGTGTCGGCCTGATCGTGGTGGGCCTGCCGATCATTCAGGTATTGTTGCAGCATGGGCATTTCAGCTTGAGTATGGCGGAGTCCACTGCGGTTCCGCTGGCGTTTTTCGCTATAGGATTGGCTGGCCTCGCATCAGTCGAGATTCTGACGCGCTCTTTTTACGCCTTGCGCGATAGCAAGACGCCGGTTATTGTGAGTGTGGGTCAGTTTATGCTTAAGATTGCACTTGCCCTGATCCTCATCGATGTTTCCGTCTGGGGCGTGCAATGGGGAATGGGCGCGCTGGCGTTCTCCACGTCCATCGCGGCTTTGTTGGAGGCGGCTGTGCTGTATTGGCTGCTGCACCAGCGCGTGGGCCTGCCGCTGCGCGAGATCGGCGTCTTTATTCTGCGCGTCCTGGTGGCTTCCATTGTCATGGGACTATGCGTGCTGCTCGTGCGCTTTGTACTGGATCGTATCCCTTTCCTGGTGACGACGAATACTCCTGCGCTGGGCCTGCTCGGTACGCTTGCGGCAATGGTGAAGCTGCTAATAGAGATATTCGTGGCCCTGATCGTGTATATCCGTGGCTCTCGCATGCTTGGTATTGAGGAACTGGGGCCGGTGAAACGCGTCCTTGATCGTTTTAAGTTATCGTGGATCTAGTTTCAGTATCCTCATTTCAGTATCCTCAAGCGGATTGGGAAAGGATAGGAGTTCTAGCCGCCCCCAGTGAGGGAAGGGTATACTCATGAAAACTTACAACGTCAAGTGGAAATACACCAGGGAGTAGATTTATGAAACAGTTGCGCCTCTCGATTCTTGGCTTTGGCGTCGTGGGACAGGGTTTTGCGGAACTGCTGGCGACGAAACGCGATCTGTTACGCGAGCGCTTCAATGTCGAGGTAAAGCTGGTCGGCGTCGCCAATTCGCGGCATGGCTTTATCTATCGCGACGATGGCCTGGACATCCCTACCCTGTTGGGACTGGCTGCGAAACGTGCGGCGCTTACGGACCATCCAGACGTGCGGCAGTGGGATAACGTGTTGGAGGGTCTGCTCGCTAGCGGCAGCAATGTGTTGGCCGAGGCAACGGGGACAAATCTGCGCGACGCTGAACCCGGCATCAGTCATATCCGTGCCGCGCTCGCGCATGGCATGCATGTGATTACAGCCAATAAGGGACCGGGAGCGCTGGCCGCGGTCGAACTTTTCGCCCTGGCACGCCATCATAATGTGCAGCTACGTATGGAATCCAGCGTGATGGCCGGTACGCCCGTGCTCAGTACCGTGCTCGAAGGGATGGCTGGCGCGAGGGTGCGCGGCATGCGTGGTATTCTCAATGGCACTACAAACTATATCCTCACCGCGATGGCCGATGGCCGCGACTATCAAGAGGTGCTGGCGGAGGCGCAGGCGCAGGGCTACGCGGAGGCCGATCCAACCGCCGATGTTGAGGGCTATGATGTCGTGGCGAAGGCGCTCATTCTAGCAGCTCTGGTGTTTGGTCACTCGCTGACCCCCGATCAGGTGGCGCGGCGCGGCATCACCGAGATCAGCAGAGAACAGATACACGAGGCTGCCAGAGACGGGAAGCGTATCAAGCTGGTTGCCTCGTTGAAACCCGTCGCGGACCTGAGCGAATGCCCGCTGGATGTGCGCGTCGAGCCGTTGGCGCTACCCCTCAGCGATCCCCTGGCGCGGGTGGATGGCGTGATGAACGCGATCACTTTCGAGACGGATACGCTCTCCAATGTGACCATTATCGGCCCCGGTGCCGGGCGGCTGCAGACGGGACAAGGTATGCTCGCGGATCTGATCGCGATTGCCAGGACACTGACTTGACGCGATTTTTTCGTGTCGGAAACGTCACTCCTCAAGCGATGCTACCTGCAAGGTGTGTAGCAATCCGTTGCTGATCTCGATCTCGCTCACAGATGACACTCTGTCAACATCACATGAACTCATCCTACCAACCGAACAACCGGAGTAAGGACCAGCTTCAGCGCGTCCGTGATTTATGATTTCCTCCCCGGCGAGGATGATGGTAAATGGCGCGAGAACCAACATTCATGCTATTTACCAGATGAACAATTGGTAAATGACTGGTAAATTACACACAACAGCTTGCTATTTACGAAGAAATTGGGTAATCTCCTGGTTGAGGGAGGCACTGAGAGCTCGCTACTCTGAGAAGTGGGAACCGGAGAACCCTTTGGTAAATATGGAATTCGACTCTTTTCAGTTAAGTGGGGAATGTGTTACGATCCTTCATGAACCTATGAGGACGCCAGTGCAGACCTTTTGTGTGTAACTGGGTAAGACACATTCACAGTTCCCGGCCTCCCTCACTCAACACTCATATCGTAAGAAGTTTCCCTGTACTGATCAAGGCGGCTCCGCTGCGCCAGCGCTTCCCGCGCCGCGCTCAGTCTTGAGGGCCCGCTCGCGTGGGCGCGCCAGCCAGCGCTCACACGGGTCCTTGTCCAGCTGGCTGGCGTACCGGCATTGACGCGACCGTCTTCTCGTTCTCGATTGTCCAACTCGCGACCGCCGCGTCTAGGCCACCCTGCCGGGCGTCGCTTCGCGATGGCTTCGTCGGCCTAGATCCGGCGACCACTCCCATGGATCTTGGCGGCTGCGAGAAGGACAAGGACGACCAGCAACCGGAACCTCAGCCGAAGAGCGGTTGCTTCTCTGCCAGCAGGGAGCCCGCCAGCTCGTCCAGCGCCCGTCAGGCCCGTGCGAGTAGCGCAGGCTCAGGTTCGGGGAGGTGCGGAGCGGGCCATCTTCATGTCCATATAGCCGCCAAAGAATTGCAACGGCGCAAGCACCAGGAACCACGCTGCCAACCTGTAACATTTGCGCCGATCTTGGCCAGTTTCCGCCTGACGACCGAGAGAGAGCAAAACGAGGCCGAGGGCGAGAGTAAAGCCGCCGGCAGCAAAGCGCACGCTCGCAACGGCACGGAGATGGCGGTACTCCCATGGCAACATCGTGCGTCTCATGAAGGACTGCAAGGGCGTGGTGTTGTCATTCGGTGCGTCCATCGGGATGCCTCCTGTCGGCTGTGGTGTCGGTCGCCCCGATCACCTATCAAAATGATATCTCTTTACATGTTTGGGAGAAAGTATACCTGATGGAGCAGTAGGACTTTCAACCCTCCTGTGAAGGGGCGTCGCAACTACTTTTCGATATCTGGCAGCGCCCCCATGCCTGGAATGCCGAAGCGCACGCGTACGCTGCCGAAGTGAATGATATCTCCATGTTTCAGCAGAGCGGGCTTGAGGGAGTCCAATGGAAGCTCGCCTACGCGCGTCTTGTTGCGGCTCTTGAGATCCTCGATGTAGAAGAAGGT
Source organism: Chloroflexota bacterium (assembly GCA_030854195.1). Lineage (GTDB taxonomy): Bacteria > Chloroflexota > Ktedonobacteria > Ktedonobacterales > Ktedonobacteraceae > JACDAE01. The sequence goes on along the minus strand of JALYTQ010000077.1, from coordinate 8,846 downwards.
CTCTTCAAAGCGAATGCGCGCGTGCTGCCGCGACACGGTCTTTTTGGGATCGAGCTGGCTCAGGTCGATGTCGGGACTGAAGTCGCGTTTGGGATCGCTGCGCCCAACGATAACGTTCTTCTGCGTCATAACCAGGCGCTGGAACTCCTTTCCCCCCTGCTCATAACTGAGATAGGCGTAGACCTCCGCTTCCGCCTCCGCTTTTTCTGAGCGCGCGGCCTGTATAAGCTCTGCGTTGTCGGCGAGGCTCTTAATAAAGCCAGTATCGAGCTGCTGCATTTCGTTCGTTGCGGTTAGCGTTGGCATTTTGCCGCTCTGTTGCTGTGCCGCCTGACGCTGGACTGGCGAGGGAGGGAACTGCACTTGCTGTAGAGCCGTCAGCATGGCCCCCGCGTTGGGATAGCGCCGGGCAGGCTCTTTCATCAGGGCGCGCTCCACGATCTCCTGGAGCGCCGGGGGCGTCTCGTGATTGAACTGACTCATACGCGGTACCGGGCTGCTCGTCTGCATCACACCCGTTGCCGCCTGGTTCTGCCCAACGAAAGGGGCGCGGCCTGTAATGAGCATGAATAGGAGCAGACCCAACTGATAGACATCGCTCGTGGGGCCGATCTGGTCGCCCTGGATATACTCCGGCGGCGTGTAGCGTGGATCAAGGAAGCCTGGATCGTCGTAGTGCTGCTTATCAGTGTAACCGAGGGCATTGAGCAGCGCCCGTAGGCCAATATCGTCGATCTGCATGCGATCGTCGATGCCGACGGTATCAACGGTAATGAGCTGTGGGCGTAGGTCCAGGCCCGCCATGCCTTGTCCGTGAAAGACCTGTAGGCCCGTCGCCAGTTGCTTGAGCATGTCGAGGGCGCGGCGAGTATCGACGTTCTCGCTATCCATGACCTGCTGCAAGGTAATACCACGGGGCGGATCGGTTGCTATATAGATGCGCGAGCCGTCGAGTCCGTAGTCGTGGACGCGCAATATATGGGGAGATTGTAGCGCGCGGCGGCGCAACAATGGCTGTAGCCATTGTTGCACCGCCTGCTGAGGTATGCCAGACGGAAGCTCCAGCACGTAGAGTCCTACCACATCGTTAGTGTTACGATTGTACGCGGTATAGGTGCTGAGTTGTCGCCCCGTCTTGATGACCTGCCCAATAAGGTAGACATCACCGACGTGTCTATGCACATTCTGCATTCTGTCTGCCATCTGCTACATCCCCCTTCCCATCGCTTGCTTAGTTGTATAAACGCTGGTTTATATACTTTGGAATCTGGGTCCAATCGCCGCCCTGTGGTTGCAGAACGTATGTGCCGTCAGCCAGGTTAGAGTCCTGGAGAACGTTCCCGTTGGTCAGGCCGATATGCGGCGTTTTCGGATCGTTCAGATTCATTGCCAGCACATAGCGTGCCAGATCGGACAGGGACAGATTGGTGTAGATCGTTTTCTGCAAAGCGTTCAGCGCGTTAAAGAAACTGGGCCACGTCGAGACCTGCTTGACCTTAGCGAGCGCCGCCTTCATGATATCCTGCTGGCGCTGTGAACGCGCGAAGTCCGTCAACTGGGACTGATTCTCAGAGACGCCCATTCCACAGACCGCGAGCGGCTCGCGTGCGCGCGCGTAACGAATGGCCGTTTCGCCGTTCATGTGCTGCACACCCTTGTTGAACTGAACCTTGATCCATGATGCATTGACGTTCGGATCGTCGTTTTTTGGATAGCAGGCATTGAAGGGAGTCGTCACGTTTACATCAATGCCTCCAATAGCGTTGATTAAATCGCGGAAGCCAGTGAAGTTGATCGTCATCCAATACTTGACGTTCAGTCCGGTGACGAGCGAGATCTTGGCTGCAACGGCATTGCCGCCTGCTACAGGATTTGCATTGCTATTCGATGCTATGGTGTAAATGGCGTTCAGCTTGGTATATTGCCCCGAGTTGGGTGGGTACTGCACCATCAGGTCGCGTGGCACAGAGACCAGGGACGTGTGGTGGCTCTGTGGCAGCGTGCTGATGACCAGATTCGAATCGGTCAGGTACGCTCCATCGTGGCCTGTACCGCCGTAGCCCATGACCAGCAGGTTGGTGCGATCGTTGCTGCCCGTGTCGATCTGCGAACTGAGCGGCGTCTGGGGCGAGATGGCGGAACCGAAGGCCAGCACGCGCTGCGAGGTGACGATGCCCCCAATGACTAACGCGACGATCAGAACCAGCAGCACTGCGCTGGTAATCAGGCAGCCTCTGCCGCGTCGCCGTCGCTTCGGTGGCAGTCCCGGTCTATTGCCCATCTGTCCGGGCGGATAGTTTGGAGGTTGCTGATAGCGATTGTCGTTGGGACGCGCAACCGGCGGCGGCACCTGCTGCCTGCCGGGCTGCGGATAGATGGTATCCTGCGGCTGGTATGGCTGCCCCTGCTGAGGGTAGCCCGGTCCTACAGGCGGTTGCGCGGGATTTTGATAAGGCCGTCTTTGAGAGGGGTCAGGCGGATTTTGAAAGTTGCCGACGACAAACCTGCCCTGGTCCGGTGGGGGCTGCCCTCCCGGTCGGATCGGCTCTGTCTGATCGTAGCCATTATAATATTGATCTGACATTGAGTATCCTTTTCTGCAAAAGCGCTTTCAATGAATATGAAGCAGTCTGACACCCGTTATGCACTTGCCATCCTGATGCCCATTATATTGATATCTGTACAGGTAGTCTCTAGTATTCAAACGATTGAGAGGGCAGGAAGTTACAGATGTTTCTTTTTGGTTCAAGCGGGCGTTTTGAGCTTGCCATGACGATAGGCAACAATCTCAGCCATAATCGCCAGGGCAATCTCCTCGGGCGTCGTGGCCCCGATATTCAGTCCGATGGGACCGTGGATGCGCCCGACCTGTTCGTCTGTCAGACCCTGGTGTTTGAGCCGCTCGGCGCGTTCCTCGCCTGTTTTGCGACTGCCAATGGCACCGATGTAGCCAGCGCGTCGCGAGAGCACGACCTTTAGCGTAGGCTCATCGAACTTCGGATCGTGTGTCAGGACCGCTATGGAGGTGGACGGATTGATGTCCATCTTCTCCAGCATCTCGTCGGGCCACGCGACGATGAGTTCGTCGGCGTGGGGGAAGCGCTCGCGTGTGGCGAAGGCGGCGCGTGCATCGATCACGACCACGCGGTAGCCGAGGGTTTTCGCAAAGGTCGTCAGTGGAATAGCGATATGCCCCGCGCCGACGATGATGAGCAGAGGCAGAGGAGGGAAGCCTTCGATAAAGACATCGAACGGTTGCGTTGCGCTGGCTCCCGCGACGCGATAGGTATGTGTGTTCGCGTCAGAGCTCCAGATAGCGCGCTCGGCGTCTACGCGAACCTGTTCGTCGAGCTCTGTGCTGCCAAGCGTGCCGCGTGTTGTCCCGTCGGGGAACACGAGCAGTTTAGCGCCAACATGCTCCGGTCCCCACACCACCGTTGCCATTGCGACACCCAATTCTTTGCCCAGCCGATCCTTAAGTTCTTCGTATAGACTGCTCATCTTTAAGCTCCTCTTTACATACATGCATGTTCGGTAACTCTGGTAGGAATCTGCCTTGCATGGCCCTACCAGAGCGCGTTACCAATCGAGGCGTTCGACGAAGACGTGGATAGTGCCGCCGCAGGAGAGACCAATCTTTTCGATATTCTGCTCTTCGGTGATGCCAAATTCGAGCATCTGCGGCTTTCCGTTCTTCATAACCTCCATTGCCGCCTGCACGACCGCTGGCTCAACGCAGCCGCCGCTGACCGAGCCTGAAAGCTCGCCCTTTTCGCTCACCGCCAGCTTCGCGCCGGGCTGGCGTGGAGCCGAGCCTGCCATGCTCACGACGGTTGCCACGGCGACCTTTTCGCCCTCTGCACGCCATTTCTCGATATCAGATAATACGTCACGCATGGATTTGCTTCCTTTCGTGTGGGATGAGGATCTGGTTTTTCTTATAGACTAAATTGTGCTACGGTTTCCGCTTGCTCCATGCCTCGACCGCTTTGCGCCGGGCCGCCGGGCTGCGTTCTGGCCTGCTATCGTTGATGCTGGAGAGCAGGTTGCCCAGGCTGATCAGGCTGTCCAGGTTGTGGACAGGCAAGAAATTGTCAATAAAGGGCAGGGCCGTCTTCATGCCGATCGTCAGGGGTCGATAGTCGGGCGAACCCAGCAAGGGATTGAGCCAGATGAGGCGATGACAACTGTGCTGCAGGCGGTCCATCTCGACGCTCAGCACATCGGACTCGCCACGGTCCCATCCGTCGCTGATAATCAGCACGACCGCGCCGCGTCCCAGCACGCGTCGTGCCCAGAAATGGTTGAAGAAGTGCAGGGCGTCACCAATGCGTGTGCCGCCCGACCAGTCCTGGACCGATTTGGAGACATCACGTACGGCATCGTCGACATCGCGCCTCTTCAGCTGGCGTGTGATGCGCGTGAGGCGGGTGCCGAAAACAAAGGCTTCGACGTTCATCAGGCCATTGGAGATGGTATGCACAAAGTGCAGGAGCAGCCGCGAATAGAGGCTCATGGAGCCGCTGATATCGCAGATGATGACCAGGGGGCGCGGCTTTATCTTTGTTTTGCGCCACGTCAGCTCGATCAGTTCCGCGCCATACTTCAGGTTGCGGCGCACGATGCGGCGCATGTCGGGATACGAGCCCTTCTTGGCGGGCGCTTTGCGGCGCGTCGGTCGCATGCCCAGGTGCCAGCGCATCTCGGCCATCAGCTTTTTGGCCTCCTGCACCTCTTCCCACGTAAAGTTCTCAAAATCCTTCTTGCGCAGATACTCAATGGCGGTATAGGCCGTTCCCTGTGGTTTGCCCAGATCGTCGTCGCGCAGCTCGTCATCCTGAGCGCGGCGCTTATTGTTCTGGCGCAGTTCAGTAGCGCCCTCTTTCTTCTGCTCGGCGCTGTTCATATGCTCGGCCAGGCGCTTGCGTTCGGAGGGTGGCAGGCGCAGTTGGCGCTGCTGGCGTTTGGCTGCTCCCGTTTTATCGTCCTTCTTCTTGTCAGGTTTATCGCGGACGAACCAGTAGTACTCGAACATCTGGTTGAAGATGGGTTCCTGCTCGTGCTTTCTCAGCAGGCAGCATTTGAGTGTGTCGTAGAACTCCTCTTTGCTGGTGAGATCGACGTAACTCAGCGTCTCCGCGAGATCCAGCATCTGTCCGGGTCCGACATTGATGCCCACCTCCCAGAGAATGCGCCCGAACTCGGTCAGGCGAAAGAGCAGGCGCTCACCACGCTCGATATCGAGTGGTCGCATCTCCAGGGCCGTCTTCTGCGCGCCGTTATCCTGTGATTGAGCGTTCATGGTCAGGAAGCTCCCCGCACTTTTTGGATCAGTTTGCCTAGATCGTTGCCACCCACGCGCAGCACATCGTCCTGATATTTCAGCAGCGCGCCGAGCGAATCGCGCACAGGGCCCTCGACCAGATCGAGCTGGCGCAAGGCGAGCAGGGAGCCGATCCAGTCCAGTGTCTCCGCGACGCCGGGCGCTTTATAGAGATCGACGCTGCGCAGTTCGCGTACAAAGGTGCAGACCTGCCTGGCAAGCCGCTCGGGAACGCCCGGCATACGCGCCATAACGATCGAATATTCTTTTTCCAGCGTTGGGAAGTCGATCCAGTAGTAGAGGCAGCGCCTGCGCAGTGCGTCGTGGATCTCGCGCGTGCGGTTGGACGTAATAATTACGAACGGCGGCTCCTGGGCGCGGATCGTCCCGATCTCGGGAATGGTGATCTGGAAATCGGAGAGGAGTTCGAGCAGGTATGCCTCGAACTCCTCGTCGCTGCGATCCAGTTCGTCGATGAGCAAGACGGGTGCCTTAGTGTTCCGGGGATCGATGGCCTGCAGCAACGGGCGCTCGATCAGGAAGTCATGCCCGAAGATCTCCTTCAACTCTTCCTGGCGATCGGTGCCGCCCGCCTCCAGCATGCGGATGTGCAGCATCTGGCGCGTGTAGTTCCATTCATACACGGCAGTATTGATATCGATGCCTTCATAGCATTGCAGGCGGATCAGGCGTGTACCGAGCAGCGCCGCCAGCACCTTGGCGACCTCAGTCTTGCCAACACCCGGCTCGCCCTCCAGCAGAAGCGGCTTGCGTCGTTTCAGGGCCAGGAAGACCGCCGTTGCCAGACTGCGGTCCGCGATATAATCTTGCGCGAACATTGCGCGCTGTACATCTTCAATAGTCTCAAGCGTAATCGATTGTTCCTGCTGCAACGCAAGCCTCCAGGGTATGATGAATGACGGTAATGGTGTGGTACCTACATTTTAAGCTATGGCGAGGGAAGTTAGCAAGTTTAGCCGTTCCCTCAGCTAAACAAGCAGCTTGCCATCCTTGAGGAAGAGTGTATCGTCGACCCACACCTCGCCCTTCTGGCGCAGATCGCAGATCATATCCCAATGCAGTGCCGAGTGGTTCAGGCCGCCGGTCTCGGGATAGCTGTTGCCCAGTGCCAGATGCACCGTGCCGCCCATTTTCTCGTCGAAGAGGATGTTGCGGGTGCCGTGCGTCACGCGCATATTGTTGCCAAAGGCGAACTCACCGAGGTAGCGCGCCCCCTCGTCCAGGTCCAACATCTGTAAGAGGTAGTCCTGCCCCTGGCGCGCGCTGGCCTCGGTCACGCGCCCATCGCGAAAGACCAGGCGTATGCCGTCCACGGCGCGCCCGTCGTATGTCGAGGGAATATCGTACTGAATGACGCCGGTCGCGCTGTTCTCGACCGGACCAGTGAAGAACTCGCCGCTAGGGAAGTTGCGCTTGCCGTCGCTATTGATAAAGATGCGGTTTTCGATTGAAAGCGTCAGGTCGGTTCCCTCGCCCAGAATATGTACCTGCTTATGGCCCACCAGCCAATCGACGAGGCGCTGCTGTTGCGCGGACAGCTCGCGCCAGCGCGCCACCGGATCGGGATCGTTGAGGAGGCAGACATCGAAGACGAACTCCTCGAACTCGTGTAGGGACATATTGCTATCCTGAGCATAGCCGATGGTGGGATAGAGCGTCAGACCCCAGCGGAAACTGCCCTCCTGCTCCCGCTGCTGGAACGTGCGCGCCAGGCTGCGTGCAATCCGGCGACGCAGTGCGCTCCGCGCCGGATCGATGTTGCTCAGCGCCTTCGTATTGCTACTCGACAGAATGCTGAGCCTGGCATCGATATTGCTCGCCAGCGCGTTCTGGATGGGATTCGCCCACGTCAGTTGCGCGTCGCTACCCTCGCGCAGAAGAATCTCCTCCAGGTTCTCCAGGCTGATCTGTGGCAGAGGATGGGCTCCGGCGCGCAGCACCTCGCGATAAACAGCCTCCACCAGCGGAGCCGCCTCCGGCGTAGCATTGATCGCCACCACGTCGCCCGGCTTGACATAAATGGAGTATTCTACCAGCGTCCTGGCCCAACGCTCGATACGGATATCATGCATAGGTCTTCGTCCTTTTTTATGAATGTTTCTGCTTTTCTTTCATCGCTTTTGCTGTTGCATCAATTCCATAGGTATGGAAGAGGAATTGCAAGAGCCTCATTCTTGAGGTTGGATGCCATCGTGTTCTGCTTAGTGCTTTGTCTATCACTCTTGTCAATTCTGTAGATATTGTATCAAATCTGGATGCCTCTTCTCTATGTCGCGCCCTCAGAAGCCAGTTTTGTTTGATTTCTTTGGCTTCTAAATGTAACTTGATAACCGTAATAACATCTACTGAGAGGGTTAGATATTCTACGTTTAAGGAGAGCACTTTTATATCTGCTACTGCATCTTCAGATATGGCGAATTCTTCGTCCAGTCCTCGTATGGCTGCTGTAAAAAAGTCTGGATCGCCTTTTTGTGTTGGGTTTCCCTCTCGATTCGTTACCGGTGCATTCATCGTCTCCTCGAATGATGCTGACCAGTGGTTTGGATAGAATGCTACTGGCGTTGAGCGTTGCATGAGAATGATTTGCTGGTCTTCTGTTACTACAAGGCACTGTATGCTGATCGGTGCAGGTATGAGGGATGTTCCTTTGTCGGTTGAGCTATATGTTAGTGCTGTGTTGCCGTATTTTTGACGAATAGATATTTTCGACCCGTCCAGGGCTGTAAGGAGTGGTTCATCAAAGTAGGGGTTTAAGCTGAAGTAGTCGTAGAATTCTATTGGCCCTAAGACAATTTTAAGATGGTCCAGCTCGCTGAATGCAGGTGTTGCTGATATGAGTCGATAATAGGGTGCATTAAAGTAGTGTTTCTCAATAGCTGGCAATTTCTCTTTTCTCAGATCAGCCAGGTCGTCTGGAATGGGTATGGTGGTAGGACTTGTCGAGACAGAAACTGACCAATCTTAAGACAAAACTCAACAGTTCAGAGAGTGGGTGCTTGATGATCACATCGATACACTGAAAAGGGTGTTTGATAATCTAAGGACTGGTGATACCGTTCACAATTATAATGATGAAAGTAATCTGCAAGCCCTTTTCTCACTTCTGGCACAGTCTGATAGTCTTTCAGATAACTATCTTCGTCCTTCACGCTCCGCCACAAACGCTCAACGAAAATGTTGTCCAGCGCACGTCCTCGCCCATCCCAGCTGATACGGACATCGGCTTGAAGTAAACGGGAAGTCCAGTCCTTGCTGGTAAACTGTACTCCCTGATCCGTATTGAAAATCTGTGGTCGTGCAGCCTGTAAGGCTCGGTCAAGCACTTCCAGGCAAAAACTGGTATCGAGCATCGTAGAAAGTTCCCAGGCCAGAACACACCGGCTGAACCAATCGATAATCGCCATCAAGTAGACGAACCCTCTTGCTAGACGAATGTAGGTAATATCGCAGCTCCACACCTGGTTAATTCGATCAACAACCACTCCGCGCAACAAGTAGGGAT
>JALYTQ010000334.1 GCA_030854195.1 Chloroflexota bacterium | reverse complement strand
ATGTTGAGCCGAACGCTTCGGGGTTATTGGTGAGCGCCTGGAGCCGCATTTGCCACAATGGCTCTAGATCTTCTTCGGTGAGCATGCGTACCAGCATAGCCGTACTCCTCCACAGAGAAAGTATAAAAGAAAACCGCCCATGTGGGCGGGTGAGATGGCGACGTCCTATTTTCCCGTGGGGCTGCCCCCAAAGTATCATCGGAGCTGAAGAGCTTAACTTCCGTGTTCGGGATGGGAACGGGTGTACCCTCTTCGCTATAGTCACCAGCTCACCTGCACATACAGGCGGTTTCTTCTTACGGGGATTATAGTATCATGTCTCCACGCGTTTGTCAACACTTTTTCAACGAGATTTTTGGCAGATTCTCTATTTTCAGCGATCCCCCGCCACAGCGACCTCTTCCAGCTTGAGCGAGAGCAGGCGCGAGGCACTGTCACGCATCGAGACGCCGTAGATGACCTGGGCGGCGGTCATGGTGACGCGGTTGTGCGTGATGACGATAAACTGCGTGCGCTGCGCGAGGCGCTTGAGGATGTCGCAGAAGCGCGCGACGTTCGACTCGTCGAGGGCGGCGTCCACTTCGTCGAGCAGGCAGAAGGGCGGCGGATTGACTTCCAACAGGGAGAAGAGCAGGGCGGCGGAGACGAGGGCGCGCTCGCCGCCAGAGAGCAGCGAGAGGTCCTGCACTTTCTTGCCGGGCGGCTGCACGATGACATCGATTCCGCCTGGCATGCCTGAGGACGTTGTGGATGCCTGGGCATCGTCTTCACCCTTCGCTGTAACCAGTTCCAGGCGCGCGCTTCCTCCATTGAAGAGCGTGGTGAAGTGCTCGCGGAAGCGGGCGTTGATGGCCTGGAAGGTAACTTCGAATTGGCGCGCCATGGTGACATCGAGCTGGCTGATGATTGCGCGCAGGTGTTGCGCGGCCTGCTCCATATCGGTGATCTGCGTGGTCAGGAATTCGTAGCGCGTGCGTGTCTCTTCGTATTGCTGCGGCGCGTTGATGTCGCAGCCGCCCATAGCCTTCAAACGGCTGCGCAGACCATCGATGCGGCGACGCAGCTTGCGCAGATGAGCCTCCTCTTCCTCTGTGAGCATGCCTGGATCAGTGGTCGGCATGGTGTGGCCGTTCTGCAAACTATCTTGCGCGGCATCATCGCTAGCCGCGAAGTCTGGTAGCTCTCTGGGGTCATCAATGCCGATCTCGTCGCGCATCTGCTCTAGCAGGGTCTCGATGGCGTCGCGGGCGCGCTGGCTCTCCAATAGCGAGCGGCGGTAGAGCGTTTCTTGCTCGGTGAGGGTATGCTGTATCTTTGCGCGCTGCTGCTCCACGCCCGCTATCTGCTGATCGATCTCGCCAAGCTGTCCCTCGACGAGGCGCAGTTCGTCCTCTAACGCCTGCGCCCTTGTCCGGGCCTGCTCAAGCGCGGCGCGATGACTGGCGATAGCTTCCTGCAAGCTCAAACGGCGCTGTTCGGCGTCTTTGCTGCGCGCTACCTGCTGATCAACCTGGAACTTCAGGTCTTGCGCTTGCGAATGCTGCAAGGCCAACTGCTGGTGCAGGGCTTTCGCCTCCTGGCGCTTTACGGCAAGAGCTGTGCGCGCTCGGCCCAGTTCGTCCTGTTGGCGGCGATAAGCGATGGCGCGCTCCTCCATCTCCTGTTGCAGTTCCTCGACGAGGCCGGTCATCTCGCGTTGAGACTTCTCGTGGGCGCGCACGCGCTCCTGTCCCGCGCTCACCTCCTGCTCCAGACCAGCAACCTCCGAGGCGAGCTGCTGTTCGACCGAGGCCGCCAGTTGGATCTCGGTCTGCAGGCGCTCAAGCTCGCGCTGTGAGTTGGCGACGGTCTTGTTGAGCTCGTTGATGCGGCCCGTCATCTTTTGCAGCTCTTTGTCGAGGGTGTTCTGTTCGGAGCGCCGGCCCTCCTGGGCGCGCTGCACCTCGCTGAGCATAGCATTCAAGCGGTCGATCAGTTCCCTATGTTCCTCAACTTGCCGGGGCAACTCGCGCAATTCGCGTTCATGGGCCAGTAGCCCCTGTTGCGCGCCCTCTTTGCCACTCCCACCGGTGAGCCAACCATCGACGTGCAGCACCTCGCCCTTTAGCGTTACGACCGCCTGGAACAGCTGATCGTTCTCCATCGTAAGATTCGGTTGCAAGACCCAGGAGAGCAAGGCACGTGCCGCTGCCTGATCGCGTACAATGACGATGCCGCGCAGAATTCTGCGGAAGAGCGCCCGGTAACGGTCCTCGCACTGAATAACCTTCCAGGAGAAACCAGAGATACTCTCCTGAAGCGTCGGAGTCTCCGCAAGAAAACGCTGAATGAACGCCTCCTCGGCCTGCGCCTGAATGCTGCTTAGCGCGCCATCGTCGCCTTCGTTGCGCGCCAGCCAGACAACCATCGCTCGACCAGCCTTTGTATTCTGAAGATAATCGAGAGACTGCTGAGCATCGTCGAGACTGTGAACCACTACGGCCTGCATGTAAGGGCCAAGCGCGGCCTCCAGCGCCATCTCCATTCCGGCGGGCACGACGCCCAGTTGTGGTACGGGACCGATCAGGCCGGAGAGCTTATTTCCCGCTCGCACCAGGGCGCGCACGCCATCGCTATAGCCACTCAAGCTCTGACGCCAGTTTTTGAGCATGTTCAGGCGATCGGAGACCGTGCGCCGCTGCCGTTCGGACTCAGCAAGGGTGGCTTTGAGACGCTCCATCTCCTGTTGGGAATCGGCGATGGCGCGTGTGAGTGTCTGCCGCTGCTGCACCACCTGCTGCTCTTCGTTGCGCAGGGTATTCAGGCGCGCGCGCTCCTCCACCAGCCGTGTCTCCACCGTGCGCAGCGACTGCTGGGCGTGGGCGATGGTATCGCGCCGCGCCGCCAACGTTCGGTTGCGCTCGCCGAGCTGCTTTTGCAGGCGACCAAGCTCGGTCTGGCTGGAACCTAAACGGGCCTGCACCTGGATGAGGTCGCCCTGCGCGCCCCGCAGGCGGCGCTCGTCCATCTCATATTCTTTCTGGGCCTTCGCGACCTGCGCCTCCTGGGTTGCCAGACGCGCCGAATCAGTGTCGATCGCCTCATCCGCCAGGTCGCACTGTTCCTCCAGGTCGATGCACTGCTTCTGGGCGGCGATCAGACGTTCGCGCAGGCGACGTTCCTCCTGCTGGATATCGGCGTGCTGCCGTTCCAGACCCACCACGCGCTCCTCGCTCACAGCCAGATCGCGCTCAATGCGCTGCACAGCATCGCCCGCCTCGCTCCACGTTCTGCGCGCCTCGCCGATCCTTGCCTGCGTGCGCTGACGAGTTGCGCGCAACATGTTCACCTGCTCGTCCTGACCCTGAATGGCCTGTTCGAGCTGCTGCAGCCTGCGCGCCTGCTCCTGCTCGCTGCGTTCCGCACGCTCGCTCGTGCTATGCAGGCGTCGCCACTGCAGGCCGTACCAGGAGAGCAGAGCCTCTTGCAATTCATCGCTCAACTGTCCATACTCAACGGCGCGCCGGGCCTGCTCCGCTAGAGGAGCCAGGCGCGGCTCTATCTCGTTCACGATGTCGCGCAGGCGTTCGAGATTCTGCTCGGTCTGTTTGAGGCGGTTCTCGGCATCGGTGCGCTGCACCTGGAACGGTCGGATGCCCGCCGCGTCTTCGAACAGGCCACGCCGCTCTTCGGCGCGCAGGCTCAGGGCAGCGTCGATCAGACCCTGTCCAACCACGGTATAGGAATCGTGTCCGATGCGCGCCTGGGCCAGGAGGAGGAGGACATCTTTGAGGCGCACCCTCTGCTTGTTGATGAGATATTCGTTTTCACCTGAACGGTAGCTGCGTCGCGTCACCGTAATCTCGCTGTACTCAGAGGGGACCCAGCCCGTGCTATTGTCCAGTGTGAGCGAGACTTCGGCCATGCCCAGCGCCGCCTTGCCGTGCGCGCCCGCGAAGATAATATCGTCGCTGCGCTTGCCACGCAACTGGCGCATGCTCTGCTCGCCCAGCACCCAACGCATCGCATCGGCAACATTTGATTTTCCCGCCCCATTCGGTCCCACCACCGCCGTTATACCAGGGCTAAATTCGAGCAGGGTGCGCGCGGCAAAGCTCTTGAAGCCCAACATCTCCAGGCGTTTAAGATACACGGATTGCTCTGGCCCTTTCTCCTCTGTTTTGTGGACACGACGATGATACCATAGTAGAGGATTCTCGTCGAGTACTGGAAGCGATGTAGCGAACTATCATTATGTGAAAGAAGCAATATCTAACAATGAGTTTCACTACTCTGCATCAGCGAAACACTTCTACGCTCTGAACCACGGAGCACCTCCAGTGTAAGTGCCTCTCCGCGAGCAGCCAATAATTGCTCACACAAAGTCTCGATAGATCTGGTCTCTATGCCATTCGCAGCGACGATCAGATCACCCTCCTGTAAGCCTGCCAAAGCGGCGGAGCCAGGCACAGCAACGCTCTGCACCAGCAGACCAGCAATGTCAGGCAGACCGGAGGAACGGCGAATCTTCCTGGCGCTATGGGCAGGTGCCAGCGATGCACCAAGCCAGCGCGCGGGATGGTATGGATCTTCTGGAGCAACAAGATCGAAGCTGAGCAGCAGGACGCGTAGCAGGTCGGCCAGTTGTTCACGCTGTTGCGTGCTTAATGCTGAGAGCAGGCGGTCTTCAGTGATCGCGCTTCCAGGAGGAGCCGTTGAAGCAACCATCCAGCAATATGCTACCGAGCTGAATGGTCACATTATTATCGACGCGGCAAATCGCATGGGCGAAGACGCAATAGCATAACCTGGCCCCTTTCCAGCAGTATACCCCCCAGGCGCAACTCTATCGGGCCTTTAATTCGTTGGGATGGGAAAACTTCGCTGAACCCACCTTCGATGGTATCCAGGCCGACCTTTTCTATTGTGGACCTGATGGGGATACGCAGACGACCGTCGAGCAACTGATCTCAGATGTTGGCTTGCGTCCGGTATACCTCGGAGGAAGTGAGCGAATGGGGTTGCTTGACTCTGTTGCTGCTCTCTGGTTTACCCTGGCTTTGGGTCAGAAAAAAGGCCGCCATCTGGCCTTCAAAGTGTTGGGTATATAGTTGGAAGAGAGTGTGAACTCTCCCAGGCATTGTCAGGAGCAGAGGAAGCTGCATCCTCTGCTCTTGAC
>JALYTQ010000076.1 GCA_030854195.1 Chloroflexota bacterium | reverse complement strand
TCTCATGCCCATCTATGTGTTCCCATACCTGCTCGACGGTCTATCTGAACGTCTCAAGCAACGTATGCAGGGCAAGTCATGCTTTAACTTCACCATTGTAGATGAGGCATTGCTTGCGGAACTGGCCCAATTAACCGCAGCAGGGTTCAAACGTTTCAAGGAATAACACTGGTGTCTTGAACAACTCCGCATAACCTCGCTTGTCACTGGCTGTCTCACATGTTAGACTACTATTTGAAAATGATTAAGCAGCATACAGCGCCAGGAGGGGATACCTATGAACTCGCTTCCACAAAACGCAACCCTTATCATCATCGACGTGCAGCAGGGCTTCGACGAGCCGGTATGGGGCCAGCGCAATAATCCCCAGGCCGAAGAGAACATTGCTCGGCTGCTGGCCGCGTGGCGTCGCACGCAGCGCCCCATCATTCACGTCCAGCATCTCTCAGGCGAGCCTGACTCAACCTTGCGCCCGGACCATCCAGGCAGCGCTATCAAGCCAATCGTGCAACCACTGCTCGGTGAGCCAGTCATCCAGAAAAGCGTCAACAGCGCCTTTATTGGCACCGACCTGGAGGCTCGCTTGCGCCAGAACGACCTCCATACCCTCGTTATCGTCGGGCTTACCACCGATCATTGTGTCTCAACCACCACGCGCATGGCGGGCAATCTCGGCTTCGATACCTATGTTGTCTCCGACGCCACCGCTACTTTCGAGCGCGACGGCTACGATGGCAGGCATTACAGCGCCGATGAGATCCACGCCGTTTCCCTGGTCAGCCTTAATGGCGAGTTCGCCACCGTCGTCGCGACTGACACTCTCCTCAAATATGTTTAGCCCCCGAAAACTCATGTGTTAAAACGGTAGGAAAGAACGTATATAGTATATCGTTCTCCATTGCGACTGTTTTACTTTAGAGTATGTATTCATTCACCATTTTAGTTACGTAGCCGAGGTGCATATGTTTGGTTCCAACGTTCTTGAGGTAGCTACAAGCATTGTCTTTATCTACCTGCTTCTGAGCCTGCTCTGCACAACCATTAACGAGCAGGTCATCACACGCATATTGGCATTGCGCGCAAAGACGCTTGAGAATGGCATAAAAAATATGCTGGTCTCTTCACCAAGCAATGACACATCCGCTAATATGGCGACCGCTACAACGATGTTACAGCAAGTGTACGACAATCCGCTGATCAAAGGACTCTCTCAGGACGCCGCCAGTAGCAAGCCGCGCAAGCCCTCGTATATCCCGGCGGATATCTTTGCTATTGCCGTAATGAGCACGGATCTCGTCAAGGATTACAAGGCGAATCAAACGGCGGGCAACGTTCCCCCGGCTCTCGCTGCAATCATCGATAAAGCCGCTGGCGACGTTACTAAAGAGGTCATTGCCGTAGAAAAATGGTTCAACGACACGATGGACCGTGTTTCGGGCTGGTATAAGCGGCGCGTGCAACTGATCATCTTCATTCTGGGACTCGTCATCGTCGTCGTCCTGAATATCGACACCCTTTCCCTCATCACCAGTCTCTCAAACGATGCCGTCATTCGTTCAACCATCATCTCCGCCGCCCAGGGTTCCGCCACGAATGCGGCGAATGCCAGCCTGACCACGCTGGTCAGCAACGTCGAGAAGTTTCAACCACAGATCGGCTGGTCCGCTGCTATGCTCCCCGGCGATGTCTGGGGCTGGATTTTGAAGATCGTTGGACTGCTGGCAACCACGTTCGCCATCTCGCTGGGTTCGCCCTTCTGGTTCGACGTGCTGAACAAGTTTATCTCCTTCCGCGCCTCCGGTCCCCCGCCGCAGCCAAGCCCGAGCAGCGCCGGTCCGACCGTCCCCACGACGAAGGTCATAGTCGAGCCCAGTTCATCCCCCAACAGCGTCTCTTCACTGGTCGCTAACGCCCCGAATACAGACGGGCAGGCAGCGGCGAATAACGGAGGAGGGACTACTACGACATCATAGTTTCGAGGGAAGTAAAGAAAAAATGGCCTGGGAAAATGCTGCTATGCATTTTCCCAGGCCGATTGCTATAAAATCTTTTTCGCTGTCAATTGATTTGTGTGACGAGAGGCTTTAAGACATCATCACTTCCTCTAGAGCAAAGAGTAGTGATGCTTTGGGACGCTCCTCGTTGTCTAGTTTGCTTTTATGTTTTCTCTTTGGCGCACGCACTTTTGGCCTGTTCCTGGGCTTAGGTGGCTCCTGTCCATCGCTAATACCTGGAATCTCTTTAGGCGAATGGCGCTGCTGGGCAATATGACTCTTTAGCTTACTTTTAGATGCGTTAGATAAGCCCTCTATTGTATGTACCTCAGAAATAGCTGTAAACTCACCTGTCTCTCGCCTTGCGAAAACTTTTTTAATATCCTTCTGACTAAGTTTCACTTCTTGCTTCAAACGGTCGGGAGCAAGTGCAAGTTCATTAAGGTATTGCAGGATAGCTGCATCCAATTTTCTCTCCGCAACTTCATCGTAGTAATATTCTCTATCACCTTCAGCTATGTAGATATACACATCAATTTCTAAACTGCTGAGGTATTTCGCCATCAGTGGTCCCACGTCATCCCACGATAACTTACCGTTCTGTGCCCCTAGTTTAGGAAAGGCGATGCTGGTAATGCCTGCTTTTTTATAATTTGTAACGAAATATTCCAGCCCTTTTTCCAGGTACTCGATCTTAGAATTAGCTTTCCAGGTATCCTTAGTAGGGAAGTTAAGAATCCAGGGTGTGCTCTCCTTGTAGAGCGACGGCCTGCCAATGCGCAGTCGTCTGGTCTTGCATTCTTGCTGGTAAACAGGAAACATAGCAGGATATCTTTGCTTGAAAGCCAGCGCGAGTCCCTTGCCCATAACGCCCTGGCAGTTCACAGTATTGACAATGACCTGTGCATTTGACTCAAAGATATCACCTCTTTGATACTGTATGCCTGCCATAGAATACTCCTGAAGTTCGTAATTTTGGTTCTAGGCGGAAAGTTTAGTAATTTTGTCCTAGAACAATTCAATTGTAACATCGCTTGAGCAGATACGCAACGATAATATCATGAAAATGAAAAGAGTACTATCTGCACTTATTTAACATTATGTATACAGTTGTGTTTTGAAGAGAAGAATGGTATAAAAGAATTACCGGAATTCAAAACATAAGGTGAGGTAGGGAAGAGTTTATGGAGCAGTCAAACTACCTGGACGGATATATCTATCATATGGTGCATATACGTAATCTACCCAGTATTTTTCGCCAGGGAGCACTTTTATCTAAAGAAATGCTTGGTCAGAAGGGTATTGATCTACATTCAATTGCGTACGAAAGTGTTCAAGATCTGAGAGAACGTATTTTCATTTGGGATTTCTCGATGCAGCGTTATCGTAGCCTACATAGTTACGTCCCCTTTTACTTTTGTAAACGTTCACCGATGTTATATGTGCAACAAAAGGCAGGAATACAGGATCAGATTGTTTTCATTGTGGTTAATCGCGCAATTCTTAAGGAACAAGGGGTCTTGTTTACTGATGGGAATGCATCTCTTCAGCGACTTTCGCGAAATAGAGGAGAAAAGGTGGGTATTGTACCAGCGACTAATAATAGTCCATGTCAACGTAAATACCGTCCTGGGGGTCCACATGGTACTAACGAGAGGTGCTCTAATTTTTATAGCGACATTATACTTTTGGAAGATCTTGATTGGGATGTAATTAATGGCGTGCCTCATATTGAATTTGAAGAGGGCAAACGTATAAGAAGCGCTGAAGTTCTTGTTCCTGATAGTCTTGCATTGAAAAAAGTACAGTGTATTGCTGTTAATACAGAAAAAATGGCGCAAATCGTAAGGACTATGGCAACTGAATATGGATTGTCGGAGTTTGCTCCCTTTATTTCTCTCGATCCATCCCTATTTCTTTAGCAAAAAACAGGGATTATCAATTGATAATCCCTGCATAAACTCTTGTTTATCTGGTCTAGCCCACGCTGCCCGACATCTCCAACTGGATCAGGCGGTTCAGCTCGACCGCGTACTCCATGGGCAGCTCCTTGGTGATCGGCTCAATGAAACCGTTCACGATCAGGGAGTAGGCTTCGGATTCGTCGAGGCCACGGCTCATCAGGTAGAAGAGCTGATCCTCGCCGACCTGGGAGACGGTTGCCTCGTGGCCGATCTCGGTCTGGTTCTCTTCGACGCGGATGGTCGGATAGGTATCGGTGCGTGCATCCTCGTCGAGCAGCAGAGCATCGCAGCGCACGCTCGACTTCGTGTGGTGCGCGCCCGGATTGATGCGGACCAAGCCGCGATACGAGGCGCGACCGGTGCCCTTGGAGACCGACTTCGAGAGGATCTGTGAAGTCGTATGCGGAGCAAGGTGTGTGATCTTCGCGCCCGCGTCCTGGTGCATGCCATTATTGGCGAAGGCGACCGAGAGAACATCGCCGCGAGCACCCGGCTCCATGAGCAGGACCGCTGGATACTTCATCGTCACCTTGGAGCCGAGGTTGCCATCGACCCATTCCATCGTCGCGTCCCGATAGGCGGCGGCGCGCTTGGTCACAAGGTTATAGACGTTCTTCGACCAGTTCTGGATCGTGGTGTAGCGGACGCGCGCGCCCTCCATCACCTTGATCTCGACGACCGCGCTGTGCAAGCTATCGCTGGCATACGTCGGAGCAGTACAGCCCTCGACATAATGGACGTAGGAGCCAGGAGCCGCGAT
Organism: Chloroflexota bacterium; assembly: GCA_030854195.1. GTDB lineage: Bacteria > Chloroflexota > Ktedonobacteria > Ktedonobacterales > Ktedonobacteraceae > JACDAE01. The sequence continues at coordinate 13,690 of JALYTQ010000076.1, read as the reverse complement.
AATCAGCGTGCGCTCGAACTGGCCCATATTCTGTGCATTGATGCGGAAGTACGCCTGCAGCGGAACCTCGACGCGTACATTCTCCGGCACATACACAAAGCTGCCACCGCTCCACACCGCGCTATTGAGCGAGGCGAACTTATTATCGGACGGAGGAATGACGGTGCCGAAATGCTCTTTAATGATATCGGGATACTCGCGCAGGGCTGTATCCATGTCGGTGAAGATCACGCCCAATTTCTCAAGATCTTCGCGCACCTTGTGGTAAACGGCCTCGCTCTCGTACTGCGCCGTCACGCCCGCCAGGTACTTCTGCTCAGCTTGTGGAATACCCAGACGATCAAAGGTATCCTTCATCTCAGAAGGGATGTCGTCCCAGGTTTTCCCCTGCTCCGCGACCGGCTTGATATAATAGTAGATGTTGTCGAAGTCAATGCCCGAGAGGTCCGCGCCCCACGTCGGCATGGGACGTTTCTCAAAGAGGGTCAGGCTCTTGAGGCGGAAATCCCGCATCCAGGCTGGCTCGCCCTTCATCTCAGAGATCTGCTCAACTATCTTCCTGCTCAGTCCCCGCTCGGACTTGAACGCGTAATTTTCGGCCATGTGGAACCCTGCGCTATATGCACCCTGTTCCAGTTCGAATGCCTGACTCATTGCTTCACTCCACTCGCTGGCTGATTTGTTTATTCCCAAACACAGGAAGCCGTCTGCTTCCCAGGATTATTTCTACTTGCCATAATCCTTACTTAGTGACTCGGATTTGATTGTATTATAGGCTTTCCCACGGCCCTTGTCAAGGCATATACGCGCTTGTGACTGGGCATATTGCCTATTTTTATGGCCTATCCTCTGGCGTATAAAACACGAATTTGTACCAGTCGTGATTTCGCCGGGAAAACGCTTGACAGGCTGTGATGAGACTTGCTATTATGGATAACAATTCTGGGAGCGAATCGCATTCCCAGATGACATTTGTGCGCCCATAGCTCAGTGGATAGAGCATCGGTCTTCTAAACCGCAGGTCGCAGGTTCGAACCCTGCTGGGCGCGCCTCTTTGTTACACTTCATGCGAAACTTATCCCCTCATCCATGCGTGCTACTCCTATGTAAGGAGGAAAAAGTGCCATGGCAGAACATCATGCAGCTGTAAAAGTGAACGCGCCAGTGCATCAGGTCTATGCGCTGTTTACCCATTTTAATGACTTTCCTAAGTTTATGAGTTTTGTGAAAGAGGTGACGTACTACGACGAGCAGCGTAGCCACTGGGTGGCGAATGTGCTCGGTAGTCACGAGTGGGACGCGGTAAACGAGGGCTGGGTCACGGATCAGCAGATCGGCTGGCGTTCGACGAGTGGGCTGGAGAATTCCGGGAAGGTGAAGTTTACTCCCTCGGGACCCGATCAGACGCTGGTCGATGTGTTTATTTACTATACTCCGCCCGTCGGTGCCGTGGGGAACGCTGTGGAAAATTTTGGCTTTGGCGGCCACTTTGACGCGGTAATGCAGAAGGATCTCGACCACTTCGCGCAGATGGTGGAGCAGGCACCCGCTGGCGCGCTTGATCCCATGCAGTCGCACTACCTGTTCCACGATAAGAGTCTGGCGGCGAAGGGCAAGACGACGGATCGGCAGCAGGCGGCGATGCAGCAGGACCCGATGATGACCCCGGAGGCGCTCAAGACGCGCGACGCTCCTCTGACGCGTGAGAGTGCCGAAGCGCAGCAGACGGCCAGGGAGGAAGAGGCGCAGCGCGCTGACCAGAAGGCGCAGGAGCAGACACCTGTCCAGGACCAGGATGCCACTTCGAACCCGCAACATGAAGCGAACCAGCAGGAACTGGCGCAGCGGCAATCGTCAGTGCAGGACCCAGCCCAGCAGCGCGAAGTCGATCCGGCCTACGACGCGGTCGGCGGCTCCAATGATCCAAAAGAGACCAAGGACACTTAGCAATAAATACCTCTCTGCTGCATAGCTCTATCCTGTTTTCATGCCACAGGGTAGAGCTTTTTTCTACCCCAACCATAAGTACCTGCACTTCATGCATTTCTACTTCTCCTGTTACTGAACACCCATTTGTGCGTCATTGCGAGTAGGACTTCTTTTAATATAGTACTGTGACTGCTAGTAGATACTCTGTCTGGGTACTCTTGCATAACTCTTTTTGTCCTGGTAGCGCGGAGGGAGAAAGCTCTACGAGCCACCGTTGTATTGAACAAGTAAAAAAAGCGCTCACCTGGTACGTACATTCAATTTCCGAGGCGGGAAGCTATGTAAAGATTTCGTATTATCTTGGGGGAGAAACATGCGAAGAAGACGTATAGCTCTATACAGTCTTATTATCACCTCTCTGGTGGTTCTGATTGGAGCTGGTTTTACAACCCTGCACTTTACAGCGCAGGCAGATGATAGCACACCGGTACCTTTAAGTACGGTAACGGTCAATCCATCTACACAACATGCAAAGTTTGTGCAGGCCGCTGTCGGATCTCAGCAACTAAGATTAGCCGTTGGTTTGCAGCTACAAAACACGGCAACCCTGGATACGCTTCTGCAAGATGTGTACAATCCGAAGTCGCCAATGTACAGACACTATATTGCACCCGCTCATTTCACGCAACTTTTTGCGCCCACCAGCGACCAGGTAGACCAGGTAACGTCTTTTCTACAGAGCAATGGTTGCATCGTTACGCATGTTGCAGCCAACAATCTTCTGATCGATGTCTCCTGTAGCGTCGCCCAGGCTGAGCAAACATTTGGTATTAAAATCAATATTTATAAGAAAGGTAATAGTACCTTTTATGCCAATAGTGCGGCCTTGAAGATTCCGAAGAAGCTCAAAACTGTTATTACGAGCGTCAGTGGCCTGGATAGCAGCGAGAAGCTCCATCCTCTTTACATGGAGAAGAACAAGCATTTTGCCGATACTCCTGTCGGCTATGGGCCTGCCGCGCTGTCAAAGGCATACGATTTCGCTTCTTTATACAACCAGGGCATTCTAGGTGATAACCAGTCGGTTGCTTTGCTAGAGTTAGATGGTTTTCAGCAGAGCGATGTGAATTCCTATTATCAGTCTTATAACTTGAATACGCTCTCGTCCAATGTGACTCCAACGACGCCGACGAGCACACCCACGCCAACCACAACACCCGCGCCGACGCCAACAGCAGCCGCGACGCCGACGACTGCTCCAACGCCAGCTGTAACACCGACGGACACGCCAGCCGCGACGCCGACAGATACACCTGTTGCAACGCCAATGACCGCTGCAAATGCTGGTGTCGCTGGCTCAGTGGCGACGCCGACGGATACGCCAGTCGCGACACCAGCGACCGCGCCGACGAATACGCCAACGACGCCATCTACGCCAACTCCGGCAGCCGCGAACGCTGGCGTCCCGAATCCGACGGCGACGCCCGCAACTCCGGTAGCCGCGACACCTACGAGCACGGCGACGACAACGACGACGAGCACGAACCAGTCGAGCGGTACATTAGCTGTTCCAAATATAACGACAATTAAAGTGAAGAATGCGACCGGCATTGCCGGGCAGTACGCGGTCGAGCCTACGCTGGACCTGGAGGTGCTGCTGGGCCTGGCACCACACGCCAATGCCCTTGTCTATGAAGGTGCAGACCCGAGTACATCGAGCTTCAATGATGTGCTGAGCCAGATCGTGAACGACAATAAAGCGCAGGTGGTCAGCATCAGTTGGGAGGCGGAATGCGAATCGAATGCTGCTCTCGGTGGAGAGTGGCAGACGGTGGACGCTATGTTGAAGCAGGGCGCGGCGCAGGGGATGTCGTTCTTCGCGGCCTCCGGTGATGCCGGTGCCTACGATTGCAAGGATACCAATTTACAGGTTGGCGTGCCTGCCAGCGATCCCTACGTAACCTCTGTCGGTGGTACTACCCTGACCGTTAATGCAGATAATACGTATCAAAGCGAGGTCGGGTGGTCAGATATCTATGACAATCTGCATGGCGAGATGGGCACGGGCAGCGGCGGCGGTATCAGTTCGTACTGGACGATGCCGGGCTGGCAGCGCGTTCCGGGCATTATTAACTCGTTCAGTTCGGCGAAGCCGTGCAATGCCAGTTCAGGCAAGTATTGCCGCCAGATACCGGATGTATCAGCGAATGCGGATGAGGGAGATGTCAATTCCGCTACCGGCGATGCCATTTACTGTACGGTATGTGACAGCTCCGGTTGGCAGACCGTGGGTGGGACGAGCGCTGCTGCTCCGGTGTGGGCCGCTGCCGCGCTGCTGATCAATCAGTATCTACAGAGCCAGGGCGCGCCTCCTATGGGGTTGGCGAATCCGGCCCTGTACAGCCTCTTCAATTCCCAGGCGACTTACGCGCCGTTCCATGACATCACTACAGGCACGACAAATCCGCTGGCGGCTTTTTCGGGCTTCAGTCTTTTAAATCCAACCATCGATAAGTCGAAGCTTACTAATTATCAGGCGGGCACAGGCTACGATCTGGTGACGGGAATGGGCTCGCCCGATGTCTACAATATCGCGCTTGACCTGTCGGCGGCTCCTTACAACCTGGTCAATATCGATACGTTCCACCGTAGCTCTCAGCGCCTATGGGGCACGGCTTCGAGCGGGACGACCTGGAGCGGCGATGCGAATACGAGCAATGCCTTCTCCATCACCAATAATATCGGCGTTGTCACGAGCAGCAGTAACAATAGCAGCTACACAGCCGAGCTGGGCAGCAGTGCAACGAACGTGAGCGTGCTGTTCAGTGGCCTGATGAGCAGCTATTCGAGTGGCAACAGCAACATGGGGGCCGTGCTGCACTGGACCGACAATAGTCACTGGTACCGGGCCTATATCGATGGTAGTAACCTGGTCATTCAGAGGGCGGGCAGTTCGACGCCGCTGGCTACGGCGCGGTTCAATGCCTCCTCAAATAGCGGGTACTTTATACGCTTCAGTATTACTGGTACGACGCTTACCGCGCGCGCCTGGTCAGCGGGCCAGATCGAGCCGACGAACTGGATGGTGACGGCCAATGATAGCAACTACGCGAGTGGCTACTGCGGTGTGCGCGTACAGTTGCAGAACGGTGTAACCGCGAAGTATACAACCTTCCAGGAGATAACGACGCAATAGGGGCGTAGCATGCTCAGGGAGACAGGGCTTACAAATGCCAGCATAGATCGTTCTTACCCGGTTTATATGAACCAGGTGGGAACGATCTACCCTGATTTTCAGATGCGTGCCGCCTCTCTTTGAGCGAAAGGGCTAGTGCAACGCGTTTTTATTTCGTAGATGCTATATTTATACTATACACTTAAATTGAAGGTATGCCGAACCTGCAATAATGTTTTTATTTGCATTAATTAAAGGATATACATACATATGTACCAATCTCCCGATTATACTCGCAAACGGCCTTTTTTTGCGCGCAAACGTATTATGTTTCTGGGTCTTGCACTCTTAATTATTCTGGCTATCTCAACTGGCGTCCTCCTCTATTTACAAAACCAGCCGAGTGCGCCAGGAACGCTGCGCAAAAATATGCCGGCTAATCTTTCTCCGCTGGCGTACGTCAATCCTCTCATTGGCACTGGAGCCCTGCCGGAAGATCTTGCCCTGGGCGATGGCTTCGCGGGCGGCAACGTTTTTCCTGGTGCCAGCTATCCGCATGGCATGGTGCAGTGGAGTCCCGATAACGCCTTTGCGCCCGGCGGCTACCGCTACAATGAGTCGCTCATTCGTGGTTTTAGCCTGACCCATTTTAGTGGGCGCGGTTGCAATGCCTATGAGGACTTCCCATTTATGCCTACGGTGGGGCAGATAGGTACTTCCCCGGCTACTACTTATAACTACGCGGAGCACTTTTCACACGATAACGAAGTGGCGACGCCTGGCTATTATCGCGTACACCTGGACGAGAAGAATATCCAGGTCGCGCTGACCGTCACGGCGCGTACCGGCTTTGGGCAATTCACCTATCCATCTTCAAAAGAGTCGGCGCTGCTCATTAACGCGGGTGGTAGCGCGACCGGTGATGCGCATGATGGAACCGGCGTGCAGATCGTCGGCGACAACCAGGTGGTGGGCTCGGCCAGTAGTGGCTCTTTCTGCGGACAGGGCAATGCCTATAAGGTCTACTTCGCCGCTGTATTTAATACGCCTTTTAGCTCATCCGGTACCTGGAATGGGGACACTGTTACAGCAGGTTCACGTACAAGCAATGGCAGTCACGCGGGCGCTTTCCTGTACTTTGATACGACCGGCAAGCAAACTGTGCAGGTGAAGGTAGGTATCTCTTTTGTCAGTATCGCCAATGCCCGCGCCAACTTGCAGCAGGAGAATCCGGGCTGGGACTTCCAGGCGGTGCATAAGCAGGCGGAGGCGGTCTGGAGCGCGCGCCTGGGCCAGATCGCTATCACCGGTGGAACAGGCGACCAGAAGACCATTTTCTATACCGCACTGTATCACACATTGTTCCATCCAAATATCTTTAGCGATGTGAATGGGCAGTATATGGGCTTCGACGATAAGATGCATACGGCGCGCGGCTATACCCAGTATGAGAACTATCCCGGCTGGGATATGTATCGCTCGCTTATCGGCCTGCTCGCGCTGCTGGAGCCCAGGGAGACGGGTGATATGCTGCAATCCCTGGTTGCCGATGCCCAGCAAGGCGGTGGTGCGCTTCCTCGCTGGGAGGTCGCTAACGACAACTCAGGCGGCATGGTGGGCGATTCGATGGATGTAGTCTTTGCCACGAGCTACGCGCTGGGCGTACGCAATTTTGACGCCGAAGCCGCGCTGCGCGCTATGATCCTGGGCGCATCAGATCCCGCCGCCCTCTCTGGCAAGCACCACCCACGCGAGGGGCTCAGCGATTATTTAAAGCTGGGCTATGTTCCAACAAGTACCTCTGGCGGGGCCTCTGTCACGCTGGAATACGCGACCGATGACTACGCGATTGCACAGCTCGCGCTGGCGCTTGGACATAAAGACCTGCACGCGACCTACCTGCAGCGTTCTCATAATTGGGAGCACCTTTTTGATACCGCCAGCAGCTATATCACGCCGCGTACTCCCGCTGGCAACTTTCTTGAAGGCTTTACTCCTACCAGCGGAACAGGCTTTGTAGAGGGTGACAGCGCCCAATACACCTGGCTGGTTCCCTACGACCTGCACCACCTGTTCGCGATGATGGGTGGCGATGTACGCGTTCTGCAGCGCCTGGACGAGCACTTCAAGCAGCTCAATGCCGGTGCTACGAGCCCATACGCATTTATAGGGAATGAGCCGGAGTTTGCTGTGCCATGGGAGTACGATTTCGTGGACGCGCCGTATCGTACTCAGGATGTCGTGCGCCGCATCGAAACGCAGCATTTCTCGTTGAGCGTCGGTGGCCTGCCCGGCAACGATGATGGCGGCTCAATGTCGTCCTGGTACGTTTTCGCGGCGCTCGGTCTCTATCCTGAGATTCCTGGCAAGGCTGGCTTTGCGCTCGGTAGCCCGCTTTTTCCCGCCGCGACCATTCATCTGAGCAACGGACACGATCTGCATATCATTGGCCGGGGAGCCGCTGAGAACGCGCCGTATGTGCAAAGCCTGTCAATAAATGGCAAGGCGTATACTAGCGCCTGGCTGCCGTTTGCGACGATCAAAAATGGCGCGACGTTGCAGTTCGATCTGGGTACGACGCCTGCTGTAGATGCTCTGCGTGGAGTCTAGAGGGGGTTCTCGAAGTCGTTCTCGGCGAGTGGCAGGCTGAACCAGAATGTTGAGCCGACGCCGACCGCGCTCTGCACGCCGACCCGTCCGTTGTGGCGTTCGATAATGGTGCGGCAAATGTAGAGTCCCAGTCCCAGGCCGACGCCGGACCCGCTCAAGGTAGTGATGCCCGGTACGCGGTAAAAGCGCTGCCAGATGCGTTCCTGTTCCTGGAGGGTCAGGCCCGGTCCTTCATCGCGCACGGAGACCAGCGCCTGCCTGTCCTGGAGCTCGGCACTCACTCTGACGGGCCTGTCGGATTCCGAGTATTTAAGTGCGTTGGTAATATAATTGGTGATGACCTGGATGATACGGTCAGCATCAGCATAAATAGGAATGGTGGGTACTTGAAGAGGTAGTTCCAGAAAGAGCGTACGTGCCGGTGCGGCAGTACGTTGGTCCTCAATAGTTTCGCGTACGATAGTGAGTAGATCGGAGTGCGCCAGATGCAGTTCCATGCGATTGGCCTGAATACGTGATATATCGAGCAGATCGCTTATTAGGCGGTTCTGCACGTGGACCTGGCGTTCGGCGCGGTTGAGCATGTCCTGAACAAGGTTAAGCTTTGCCATGAGTTCGGTGTCGAGAGATTGGATGGTTTTCAGGCGTCGTCTGGCGAGCTGAATGTTGCCATTCATAGTGGTAAGCGGAGTGCGTAGCTCGTGGCTGGCGATACCCAGGAACTCGTCCATGCGCTGATTGGCTTCTTGCAGGGCCAGTTCGTTCGCGTGTGCCCTATCACGTTCCGCCAGAGCCTGATTGAGCTGTTCTTCTGTCTGTTCCAATGTGGCTACGCGTGCGCGCAGTTGCTGTAGTTCTGCCAGGAGTGCCTGTTCTGATTGGACTGAGCTTTCCAAGTCGCCGTTCCCTTTGGTAAAATACTAGCACAGTGCTACAGTCATCATAGCATATCTGGCCCGGCCTGTCACACCCGGCCCACCTTCTCATGGCAGGCAGGGAAGCGAAACGCTGGAGACTATTGCAGCGTGTTGAAAGTGGTGAACTCCGCACTATACACCTGTGCTAAAATTGGCCTTGTCACGGCGCACAGGTTTTGCTAGAATCGCTACAGGATACAATAGTCCTTTCCCGCGCCATGACCCGGTATGGAAGCCGCTTCATGGATGGTACAATACATATAGCAGAGAAAAATGGATGTAAGCTTGTCTTTTTGTTTAGTACTAAGACTAAAATTGCAATCCAATCGAACCCGGAGGTATGTTTATGGACTTTGCGTCCGTCATTTTTTGGATCGTCGCCGCTGTCCTGGTGGTGGCGGCTTTGCTGGTGGTGACGCTGCGCAACATCGTGCATAGCGCACTGGCGCTGGTGGTGGTGTTCGCAACGGCTTCTGGTATTTATATCCTACTCAACGCCGAATTTATCGCGATCGTCCAGATCCTCATCTACGCAGGCGCGGTGACTATCCTGATCCTGTTCGCGCTGATGCTGACGCGCATTACTGGACAGCGTATCACCAATCCGACGAACCGGCAGTGGTGGGTGGCCGTGGTGATCTGCGCTTTCCTGGGCGCGTGTATCATCTATGCCGCGACCTTCAGCCAGCGCATGATCCCCAATACCAGCAATGGGGTGTCCCAGTTGCCCGCCAATGTCAATAACGTTGCGCGCATCGGTCAACTCCTGTATAGCCCGACGACGTATAGTTACGTCCTGCCCTTTGAAATCGCTTCGTTGGTGCTCCTGGTGGCAATCATCGGCGCTATCGTGATCGGCAGAGAGGAATAAGTCTTATGCTCACTCTGAATCATTTTCTGGTGCTCGGTGCCATCCTTTTTGTGATCGGCCTCTACGGGGCGATCTCGAAGCGCAACGCCATTGCCGTATTGATGGGCATCGAGATTATGTTAAACGCGGTTAATATCACCCTGGTCGGCTTCTCCTTTTTTAATCAGACGAAGCCCTATTCTACTTACTTGACTGGTCAAATTTTCGCTATTTTCATTATCACTGTAGCCGCAGCGGAGGCAGCCGTCGCCCTCGCGATGGTGATCGCGATCTATCGCAAACGCAATACGGTGGATGTTGGCGAGATCGACGTGCTGAAGTTCTAGTTTAAAGCAGACTAGAGAGAAAGGAGATGTGCGTCTCCACTGCCAGCAATGGCAGCTCGCGCACAGTTAGTATATGGAGTTGTTATATCAATATTCCTGGCTGATTCTGTTCGCTCCGCTCTTCGCGTTCGCGGTGATCATTTTCGGCACGCGCGTATGGGACTTGCAGAGCCGTCCGCGCGGCGAGGCACCGGCATCGCAGGCCGAAGCACACGCGGTCGAGGCCCACGGTGCCGAGGGTGACGAGCCGAGCGCGCATAGCGTTTCCGGTGAGCACGGTGAACACGGCGATCATGCGGTGAACCCGCTGGACGATGATGAGGACCCCAAGGTGGCCCATCTTACGCCAGGAGCCAGAGTCAGCGGCTATGCAGCAATCGTCATTATGGCCCTCGCCTGTATTTACTCCTGGGCGCTCCTGCTGGGCTCCCTGTTTACGGGTACCCTGGCGGCCAGTGGCGTGGCCCTGATTAGCTACGATTGGGGTGTCCCTGGTTACACGATTGCCTTCCACCTGGACACGCTGGCGATTGCGATGATGGTGGTGGTGACGAGCGTGACGTTGCTGGTGCAGATCTATTCGCAGGGCTACATGGAGAACTCAGCGGGCTATGCTCGCTTCTTTTCGTATCTCTCCCTGTTTGCCTTTTCTATGCTGGTGATCGTTTTCGCGCAGAACTTCCTGGTTATCTTCATTGGGTGGGAACTGGTTGGCCTGAGCTCGTATCTGCTGATCGGTTTCTGGATCAACAAGCGCGCCAGGCCGGATGAGCAACGCCCATCGCCCGCTTCGGCTTCGCTACAGGCGTTTGTGGTCAACCGTGTTGGCGATGTCGGTTTCATTATCGGTATCATGATCCTGTTCGCTCATACCCATTCCTTCGATTTTGCCTATATCTTCGGCCACGTCGGCGATATGGATAAGGCGCTGCTGACGTCGGCGATGATCCTGGTCTTCTGCGGCGCGGTCGGTAAGTCGGCGCAGGTTCCGCTGCACGTCTGGTTGCCTTCGGCTATGGAGGGTCCGACGCCGGTGAGCGCGCTGATCCACGCGGCGACGATGGTCGCGGCAGGCGTGTATATGATTGCGCGCACGTATCCGCTCTTCGTGGCCGCTGGTCCACAGGCGCTCGGTGTTGTGGCCTGGGTTGGCGCGATCACGGCGCTCTTCGCGGCGACGATCGCCCTGGTGCAGAGCGACTTCAAGCGCGTGCTGGCCTTCTCGACGATCAGCCAGCTGGGCTATATGTTCGTGGGCCTGGGCGTCGGTGGCGATCTGGGACGCGGTCCCGGTATGTTCCACCTGTTCACGCACGCGTTCTTCAAGGCGCTGCTCTTCCTGGGCGCTGGTAGCGTGCTGCACTCCCTGCACCACGCGACGCATCGCGAGGTACAGGATATGCGCCAGATGGGCGGCCTGGCGACGCGCATGCCGATTACGGCTATCACCTGGCTGATCGCTACGTTGGCAATCTCTGGTTTCCCTTTCTTCTCCGGCTTCTACAGTAAGGATACGATTATCGGACTGACCCTTGAGCGCGGCGATTGGGGTTTGTATATCATTACGCTGGGTACGGCTGGTCTGACGGCTTTCTACATGTTGCGCGCCTATATCCTGGCCTTTGGTGGTCGCGATGGCGCTCTGGGCGGTCTCTGGGGCGGTACGTATCGCGGCGAGGGCGTTCCACACGAGTCGCCGCCGACGATGACGATTCCTCTGATCCTGCTTGCTATCTTTGCGGTGTTCGCTGGCTACTGGGTTGGCTTCTTCTCCTATGTTCAGCCCGGCGATCCGTCGCTGAACATTCCCGGCTTATTGGGGAGCATCGATACCTGGGTTGGTGTGATCGTTTCTCTGGCAGGTCTGGGCGTGGCTTATTGGATGTATTGTCGTGTTGAACCAGCAAGGTTACATGCTATGGTGGAAAATAACGGGTTCCTGCGGGGATTGCATCGTTTTCTGTATAACAGGTACTACGTGGACGATTTCTACGATTGGCTTATCAAGTATATTGCGCTTGGCCTCTCGCATGTCGCGCAGGCGTTCGACACCTACATCGTGGATGGCATCGTCAATGGCGTCGCTTACCTGGTGACGTTCTTTGGCAGCGACCTGCGTAGGGTGGAGACGGGTCGCGTGCAGTCGTACATGATCGGCTTCTTCGGCGGCGCTGCGGTCTTGATCGTTGTTGTTCTCGTGCTGGTCACGTTTGTGAGAGGATAAAAGGGTTATGATATTCGCCTCTGACCTTACCTGGATTATCCTGTTGCCGGTGATCGGCGCGCTGGCGCTTTACGCGGCCCCTGTCAGGATTGCGCGTTGGATTGGCCTGGTAACTGCGGCGCTTGTCTTTGCGCTGACACTGTTCGTGTTCTTCCGCATATTGCCCACTGGCCTCGGCAGCCTGACACATCTGCCCGATCAGGTGCGCGCGCCCTGGATAAACTTTAGCGTGGGCAGCATTCCGTTCAAGGTTGACTACTTCCTCGGTGTCGATGGTTTGAGCCTGCCGCTGGTCGTGCTGAACGCTCTGATAACGCTGCTGGCGCTCATCGGTGGCTGGGAAAAAGAGCGCGTCAAAGAATATTTCGCCCTGATCCTGCTGCTGGAAGCGGGCGTGATGGGCGTCTTTATGTCGCTCGATCTAATCCTCTTCTTCCTGTTCTGGGAGGTTGAGCTGGCACCGATGTTCCTGCTGATCGGTATCTGGGGCAACCAGGTAATAAAGCATGGCATGCCTGGACGTATCTATTCGGCGTGGAAGTTCCTGCTCTACACGTTCTCCGGCAGTATCTTTATGTTCGCCGGCATCCTGTTTCTTTACTTTACCAACGTGGGGAGCGGTGGAACGCCGACTGCCAGTATGCCGTACTTCGCGCAGCATTTCATTGGCGGCACAACGACGGTCTTTGGCATTACGATGGGAGCGCAGTTGCTGACGTTCCTGCTGATCTTCGTGGCCTTCGCTGTGAAGATTCCGATGTTCCCGTTCCATACCTGGCTGCCTGACGCACATACTGACGCGCCGACTGAGGTGAGCGTAATCCTGGCTGGCGTCTTGCTGAAGATGGGGACATACGGGCTGGTGCGCATCTGCCTGACGCTCTTCCCGCAGGGTGTTCACGAATTCGCGGGCTGGCTGGCGGTCTTCGCGGTGATCAATATCATTTACGGCGCGGCTATCTGCCTGGTGCAGACGGATATGAAGCGACTGATCGCTTATTCGAGTGTGAGCCATATGGGTATCGTGCTGCTGGGGGTCGCCGCGGCGGCTTCAAATGGCAGCGAGGCGTTCCGTATGGCGGCGCTGACCGGAGCGACCGTGCAGATGTTCAGCCACGGTATTATCTCGGGTCTGCTCTTCTTCTGCGTCGGTGTGATCTACGATAAGGCGCATACACGCGAGATCGCGATCTTCGGCGGCGTTGCGAAGCGTATGCCCATGCTGGCGACGCTCTTCACGTTCGCGGCCCTGGCGTCGCTGGGACTTCCCGGCATGGCGGGCTTTGTGGCGGAGTACATGGTCTTCACTTCCAGCTATCAGATTCTGGGCGTGATCACCGTGATCTCGGTCTTTACTATGATTCTGACGGCTGCTTACCTGCTCTGGATGATCAATCGCGTCTTCTTCGGACCGTTCAATATGAAGTGGAACTTGCTGGCCGATGCCAGCAGCCGCGAGATGATTCCGCTGTATGCACTGGCGGCGGTCATTCTGTTCGTCGGTATCTATCCGTTGCCGTTGATCCAGACAATCACGCCCAGCCTGACGCAGTTGATGCATACGGCTGTGGCGGTTATAAGATAGGGATGGCCTGGCACTTGAGTAGGGATGGGGCTGGCCCCCATCCGGCCCAGGAG
>JALYTQ010000333.1 GCA_030854195.1 Chloroflexota bacterium | reverse complement strand
CTTAGGAACCACCGCTACGGTATAGGCTGGGGCGGGAAAATTAATCGGCGCAAGCTCTCTGCTGACATCCTTGCTACCGACCAGCGTATCGCCGGTGTGGCTGTTCGTCAGCTTGGTAGCGGCCCCAAAGTCGCCCGCGTGGATCTCAGTTGCAGTCTCCTGCAGCTTACCGCGAGGGCCGATCAACTGGCTAATGCGCTCATCGGCCCTGGTCTGCACATTGGAGAGGTGGCTATCAGGTTTGAGCGTGCCACTATAGACGCGGAAGGTAGAGACGGTGCCGACCTGGGCGGCGGCTGTCTTGAAGATGAAGAGCGAGAGGGTATCACCGAACTCTTTTGCATCCTCTGGTTGCGCGTCGGCAGCGCTGGGCAGATAGTCGACAATCGCGTCGAGGAGTGTTTGTACGCCGACATTCTTGTTCGTCGAGCCGCAGAGCACTGGCACCAGTTGATTGCTGCTGGTCCCCTTCTTGATGACCGTCAGAATCTCCTCATTGCTCAGCTCTCCGCCATCCAGGAACTTCTCCATAATCTCGTCATCGCTCTCCACAGCCGACTCAATCAACTGTTCGCGATACGTACTGATGCTCTCCTGAAGGTCGGCGGGAATGCTGATCTCCTGTACCTTGTTGCCCTCGAACGTGTAGCCCTTTTGTGAGACGAGGTCAACGACACCCTTGAAGTTAGCCTGATCGCCGATGGGAACCTGGAGGGGAACGACCTTGACGCCAAACTGCGCGCGCAGCGACTCAAGCGCCTGGTCGAATGAGGTATTTTCGCGATCGAGTTTATTGACCAGAACGATGCGCGGAAGGTTGCGTTCATCGGCATAGTGCCAGGTCAGTTCGGTTCCGACCTCTACGCCCTTTTCAGCCGTCACGACCACCAGCGCCGCGTCGGCCACGCGCAGGCCCGCTTTCACTTCACCAACGAAGTCAGCGTAGCCGGGAGTGTCGATAAAATTGATCTTCGTATCTTTCCATTCAACGGGGATCACTTTTGCATTCAATGACATGCGACGTTTGAGTTCGTCGGGATCATAGTCAGAGATTGAGCTACCCTCATCGACCTTACCCTGCCGGGTAACGGCACCGCTATCAAATAGTGCAGCGTCTACCAGAGATGTTTTGCCTGCTCCAACGTGCGAAATTAATGCGACATTGCGAATCTGTTCCGCCCTATAAACCTTCATAAAGCCCGTTTCCTCCTGAATTTTCAAAGCAAGAGGTGGTCTGTTCAGACTGTGCGGGGGTCTGTCGTAGACCGCCTATGCAACACGACCACTTGGGATGGTTGTTCCAGTACAGAGAAAAACTGTGCGAGACACTCTTCTAGTTCGGTAGGTGTAGTATAGCAGCATTGGGCACTTTGTTCAACTCACGTGGCAGGCGAAAAGGTCTTCGTATAGGAGGAATGTGAGTGTTTCGTGATCTTTCTTTGTGTCACGCTTTTTCTCTACGTCGCATGTTATAGTTCTGGCTCTATTCTGGCATCATTAGACAGTGTTATAAATAGAAAGGGCAGCAACTTGAAAAGCTGCCGCCCTTTATTATTTCGTTACTCTGAGGCGCGAAATCTTTATTCGGCGTTACCTGCGCCCTGCAGCACCTCGAACAGGAACCACTTGCGGCGCTCGGCCTCGTCGATGGTCACTTCGAGCAGACTGGCGGTCGCCACATCTTGATTCTTGTCGCAGACTTCGTGTGCGGCCCTTTGAGCCTGCGCCAGGTGTCCGTTGTCCTCCATCAACTGCTTCACCATCTCCGCCGGGGAGACAAAATCTTCGTTGTTATCTTCGATCGTCTGCAACTGGCCGATATGGCTGATAGAGTGGATCGTCGTGCCGCCTATGCGCCGGACGCGCTCAGCTATGATGTCGATCCCCGCGAAGATCTGGTCGGCGTGCTCGTCGAAGAGCAGGTGGTAGTCGCGAAAGTGAGACCCGCTCAGATGCCAGTGGAAGTTCTTCGTTTTTACGTACAGGGCAAACAAGTCCGCCACCAGAGGGTTCAGCGCCTCGGTAATCTCCTGGACGCCCTTTGGCGACAGATCCGTGACCGTTGCCAGCTGCGACGGGGCTGGATATGATTTCACCTGCTTGTGGCTCTGCGTTTTTGATCTTTGCTGTGTTGTCATAATATGCTTCTCCTTTATGTACTAAGGTTCTTTACATATATCGTGCATTATTACACGATTGGAGTCATCTTTCGCACTCTCTTCAACGTACCATAGAAACGCTGTGAACGTAGTCAAGTGAGCTGCTCCTGAAAGTTGAGCAACATCACACCGGACCAGGCTCATTTCGTTCTCCATAGTAGTACACGTCTGTAGCAGGAATATGGATACGATATTTTACCCTGTTCTGGGTAGTTGCAAAGAAGTAGTAGCCAGTAGAGAGAGTCAAAATAGGCTGACATCTCTTGTTCCCACTTTAGAGTGATTTTGTGGCCCCCCACTCCTAATTGGCGGCTTCAAAGGGCATCGGTGGTATAATAGACAACTGGATGCGATCCGCTCCAAACGGGATCACTGTCAGAAGGGATCGCGTCGGTACGGGTGGTGCCTGAGCCAGGTCTACCGCCGTGTGTGACAACAAAAGCGCAACAAATAAAGGGACTCTCTTCTAATATTTTGAAAGGCAGCAGATATGACAGTAGATATAAGCGACATTGAAAAGCTTCTGGCCGAGGAGGAGACGTGGCGGCAGACGCAGGCGATCAACCTGATAGCCAGCGAGAATACGCCCAGCGACGCGGTACGGCGCGTGCAGAACTCCGACTTCATGGGCCGTTACGCCGAGGGCCATCCCAACGAGAATGGGCAGGTCAATCGGTATTACCAGGGCACGCGCTACATCGACCAGATCGAGCGCATGGCCCGCAACGAGATCCTCGAACTCTTCGAGGCAAAGCAGGCCGACGTGCGCCCGATCAGCGGCAATGCGTCGAATACCGCGCTGGCCCTGGCCTACCTGCGCGGCGGCGATACCATTATCGCGAACTCGACCGATGCCGGTGGGCACATCAGCCACGGCACCGTGGGAGTCTTCGGACGGCGCATCCAGAATCGCGGCCAATCCTTAAAACTGGGAACGAAGAATTCGATCAATCTTCACTTTCTGCCCTTGACCGAGGATTCCTATCACGTGGATGCGCAGAAGACGATCGAACTGGTCGATCAGGTCGCGCCGCAGCTTATCATTATGGGCAAGAGCCTCTTCCTCTTCCCCGAGCCGGTCTCCGAGGTGGCCGCGTACTGCAAGACGAAGGGCATTCCGCTGCTCTACGATGGCGCGCATGTGCTTGGCCTGATCGCCGGAGGCCAGTTTCAAGATCCCCTACATGAGGGCGCGACCTGGATGACCGGCAGCACGCATAAGACCTTCCCTGGACCACAGCGCGGTGTCATTCTGGGCAATCTGGACGAAGAGGGCGAAAAGAAATACTGGGGCGCGGCAGATCGCGGTGTCTTCCCCGGCTCCTCCAGCAACCACCATCTGCACACACTGCCCGCCCTGCTGGTCGCCACACGCGAGATGAAGCAGTACGGTCGTGATTATGCCAGCCAGATTGTGCGCAATGCCCAGGCGCTCGGTCGCAGCCTCGACGAGCTTGGAACTCCGGTGGAGGCGCGCGAATTCGGCTACACGCGCAGCCACATGATCGCCGTCAACGTCGCGCAGTGGGGCGGTGGCGTAGAGGTCGCGAAGCGCCTGGAGGAGAACGACATCATCCTGAACTACAACATGCTCCCAGGCGACGCCGACCCGCGCAACCCCTCCGGCCTGCGCATCGGCGTCCCCGAGATGACGCGCTTCGGCATGGACGAGCGCGCCATGGGCGAACTGGCGCAGTTGCTGCACGACGGCGTGCGCGGCAAAAACGTCAAGGCGCAGGTGAACGCACTACGTTCGCGGTATGTTGAGATGAAGTTTGTGTAGTTGACTGTACTGAACGGGGGTAGCAATTCAGCTACCCTCTCTACGTTCTCTACATTCAGCAATTTACATTTTTCCAGGTGATTGCCTGGTATCAGGGCGTTTCAAGAGGTGCGCGCCAGATGATATGCTCTGCGGGTGGATTTACAAGGTCGATGCGCCAGGGCATCAGCTTTAACACTGCGAAATCGGGATGATCTGCACGCTGATAGATAAGTGCTGGATCAAATCCTAAGGGGGGAGCAGTTTCTAAGCATAGATTCCAGACATGTTGCTTTTGAGCGAGACCCTCAATCCATTCTGTTTTGCAGTCAACGTAGACTGGTTTAGCAACATCGGCGATATAGGCTAATGAGACAAAGGGATTGTGGGCAAGATGCTTCGCCTTATGCATGTTACGGCGTGTCGTAATCCAGCCGCTCATTCCTTCCCAGAGCGGGTGCAAGATACGAGAACGCGGACGATTGCGCATGTCAACTGTCGCGACATTGCACCAGACCATTTGCTGAATGCGTTGAGTGAAAATAGGTTCGATCTCGGCAAAGGTTGCAACTTCCATGATGATCTCCTTTTTTTACTCTACTATACTCTATTTTTTCATCGAAGGAGCAGTATCATGATCCTCGAAGCAGCCACGCTACAGATAAAGCCAGGTCAGGAGCGCGACTTCGAAGGCGCATTCAGAGGTGCTTCGCGTATCATTTCTTCGATGCCCGGCTATATCTCGCACGAATTGCACAGGTGCATCGAAGCGGACGGGAAGTATCTCTTGCTCGTCAGGTGGGAGCAGTTGGAGGACCACACGATCGGCTTTAGAGGCTCTCCCAAGTATCAGCAGTGGAGAAGCCTCCTACACCACTTTTATGATCCCTTCCCCACTGTGGAGCACTTCGAGCAGGTCAAATTGTAGACAGTATTGCTTGTCTGGTTCATACATCTTTAACAGACGTGCTGTAGTTGTAAGTGTCGATATTGCCTTACGCCCCTTTCACCACATGTAGAGAGGGGCTTTTCTGTATAGTGGGAACCTTCAAGTTCCAGTAATGCGCCAGCTTGCTTACCAGTTCGTGCTGGCGCTTCTGGATGACGGCGGGCGTCCATTCGGGCTCGCGTAACACCTGCGAGGTCAGGGCGAAGGGAGAAATGCCTTGCCGATTTAAAAAGTAGACGTCTTTCTTCGTGGCGAAGTCGTAGTTGTTGGCATCGCGATTCTTTTGCTTTGAGAGCAGGACGAG
>JALYTQ010000332.1 GCA_030854195.1 Chloroflexota bacterium | reverse complement strand
GTGGATGGCAACAGGATGGACGCAAGGCCCATCCCTACTGGATACCTATTCTTTTTTAGTACGTTTCAAGCGGTCAAAGGGGTTGTCCGCTCGCTTCCATCAGGAGTATCTTCGTTCTCGACGAGCCTATAGCCGCTGTCGCGCAGGAGCTGCGGGAGCCGTTGCGCCTCGTCGGGTGCCAGGCGTAGCGGCAAGGAATAGGCAGGATGGTTGGCCTCTACCTGTGTGCAGTAGTCGGTCCAGTAGGCCGCAAGGTCGAAGTCTTCTTGACGGACAAAGCGTTCTTCTGTGATCGTCGCCGTATGGATACGCGACACGCGGAAGACGCACTTCTCGTTATAGCAGCCCGCAACCAGGTACCAGTCGCTGGCCTTCGAGACCAGCCCGTACGGCTCGATCAGGCGCTCGCTCCATATGCCATCGTCCTCGTGATAGAAGAGGCGCAAGCGCCGGTCCTGCCACAGCGCCTCCTGAATCGTCGGCAGCCAGGGCGTGGCATCGTCGCTATGATACCACCACGTCGTGTCCATGTGGAAACGTTTACGCACGAGCGCTGCGTGTTCGCGAGAGGGAGCAGGCAGGGCAGCGGTAAGCTTCAACATCGCGTCATCCAGCGCGCCCGCCAGACCAAGATCGGTCAGGGGGCCGGTAATGTTGAGCAAGAACAGTGCTCGCACCTCGGCCTCATTCAGTCCAGTGAGCCGCGTCTGGTAGCCGCCCATCAGCGAATAGCCGCCGTTGGGACCACGTTCGGTATAGATGGGCACGCCAGCTATGCCCAGCGCTTCCAGGTCACGATACACTGTTCTTTCGGAGACTTCGAGCTGTGCGGCCAGGTCATGAGCGGTCATACGGCCTTTTGTTTGTAGAAGCATTAAGATTGAGAGGAGTCGATCCGCGCGCATGTTTGACCTCCATTCGGTGCTTGGGGTCTTCTCTCAGTTGCTCAGAAAGTATAGCATAAAGAATGTGAGAAATCCAGGCAAGCTGGCGATATGTAGGTACGCGGCAGACTTTGCAGCAAGCGGCAAAGCGCCTTTCCTTCTTCGTTCCTGCATGAATATAATGTAGAGACGCGCTTTATAAGTCTGCAACCGTTCATAGACCCAACAGCGGAAAGGCGTCGAACATGAAGAGAAGTGCCCTTATTTCAGGGGTCGCAGGCGGCGTAATAGCTATAGTGAGCGTCGTCTCTGCCCTGCTCACAGTTGGAGGCAATCCAGTATATCAAAGTCGTCTCTGGGTGGCATGGCTAGCCCTTGCATTGTCGCTACTGGCGGAAAGCGCAGCCATTCTCATCGCCAGGCGTCCAGTCGCGGCGGCTATCGTCATGTTCCTCAGCGGGGCGTTGGGATTTCTCTGCATCAACCTGTACTACATCAATACATGGTACGTTCTCGCGCTTCCTTTCTGGCTCTTCGCACTTATTGCAGCAATCAGCAACCAGATCATCACGAGCAGAAAGTGATTGCCGGAAAGCCTTTTCAGCCAGATAAAAGAGACAAGCAGCCAGATAGGAGAGGGCGCCAGGTGTCCTCTCCTATCTGGCTGCTTGTCATAATAGTTAGCGCGTGCGCAGCTCCTGCAGGGCGGCCAGGCGCTCGCGGGCGATGGAGCTGCCGGGATTGACCTTGCCGAGGTTGCGGTAGACGCGGCTGGCCTGCTCGTATTCGCCGACCGACTGGTACGTCTGACCAAGCATATCGTAGGCATCGAAGTTGCCGCGGTCTATCGTGATCAATTGTTGCAAGGCCGCGACCGCCTCCTTCACCTGCTGCGTCTCGAAGTAGTGGCGGGCGATGATGAGCTGGTACTGCGCCGCGATAGATTGGTAACGCTCGGCCTCATCCTCGTCGCGGCGTTCGATCTGCCGCGCAAGCTGCAGGCAGAAGCTCACCACCTCGCGCATCAGGTCCATTGACTCGGGATCGAGTTCGGCGGCGCGGCGTAGATTGGACAATGCCTCGTCGTTATTGCCCATCTCGGCATAGATGCTGCCGATGCGCTGAATTGCCGCTGCAGCCTTCTCCAGTTCATTGCGGCGCAGGTAGATGTCGGCCAGCAGGCGCAGTTCCGCAACGCCCTCGTCCAGCAGGCCGCGATTGACATAGATATCGGCCAGTTCGTCGTGCGCGCGCGGATCTTGAGGGGCAAGACGCACCATCTCACTCAGCACGTTCAGCGCGTTGTCTGTCTGACGATTATTGCGATAGTGACGTACCAGCTCGTCATACTCCTGCAAGGCGCTAGCGACATCGCCCTGGCGTGCCGAGATCTCGGCCAGGGTAGAGGCGATCTCACCCTGCGCGGGCCGCGCCTGTTTCACCTGGCGCAGAATAGCCTCCATCTGCTCCTGCCGACCCGTACGCCCATAGGCCTTAGCCAATAGCAGCGAGATCTCGACATCCGGTGCCTGGTGCTGCTCGCCCTCTTCGCGTGGACGCGCGGCCCAGATCGCCGGGTCGATCAATGTTGGCGAGCGACGCACGCTCTGCAGCGCCTGCTCCAACTGCTGAATCGCGGCTTCGGGTTTGCCCTGCGTCAACAGAGATTGCGCGGCGCTGACGCGTGCCAGCACTTCGACCGCGCTATCGCGCATCGCCAGGATGTATGAGTCGATCGCTTTATCAAACTGGCCCGACTGGTGATAGATCTGTCCCAGCGCGAAATGAACCTCGGCGTTATTGGGATAGATATCGGCGCTCTGCAAATACTCGCGGATCACCGCGTCCGCGTGCTTCTGACCTTCGCCGCGCAGTTGCCAGCGGATACGCGAGAGCAGTTCCAGCGTTGTCGTGCGCGCCGATCCGATGCTCGTAATCATCGCGATATGCCAGCGGACGAGCGCCGTGATACTGCGCGGATCAACCTGTAGCACGCGCTGGTACTCCGCCACCGCCTGCTGTGTCCTGCCCAGCTTCTGTAAGGCCAACGCGTAGTTCAGGCGCGTCGAAACACTGGTCGGACTCTCCTGCAGCGCCTGCTCAAGCTCAGTCAGAGCGCGATCCATGTAGCCCAGACGGAGATACGACTCAGCGGCCAGCGTGCGTTCGCGCAACAGATCTTCCTTGTTCCCCTGGTTGGAGAGCAAGCTGATCAGGCGCATGCGGTAGGTCAGGTTGTTTGGCTCCAGTTGCAGGATGCGTCGGTAGATAGTGATCGCGTCGTCGGTCCGCCCGTTGACGACATACGTGTCGACGAGGATCGCGTACTTGGTGATCGCCTGTTCGATCTTGCCCTGGCGCACATAGATCTCGCAGAGCACCTGATGCACATCCAGGTACTGCGGCGCAATATCGATGACGCGCAGGCATTCCTCGGTCGCCGATGTCAGCAGGCCGTGGTTGATATAGTTCTGTATATCCTGCATCGAACGCAAGACTTGCAGGCGCACATTCTCGGGCAGAGAGGCTGTACTCGCCAGGACGGACTCAGCGACCTGCTTAAGGCTCTCTTCTGGCCCGCCCGCCATCTGGCTCAATAGATCCTCGACCCCTGTCTTCGTCTCGGCAGGCTTTGCCGGAGCAGCGGGGACGGTTGGATAAAGAGCATCCAACGACTGCAACGGTCCCGATGAAGGCATTACCAGTCCCGTTGGCTCTGCTAGCGTCGGCTGCGCTGGTTGCACTACGGGTGGCTGAGCCTGTTGCACTGGCTGCACTGGTTGCATCGGCGGTGTGGGCGGCGGCGCGACGGGTTCAGGGAATGCCTGAACTGACGGCGCGGACGGCGCTGGTGGCATCGGTGGCACCGGCGGTATCTGATCTGGTGGCAGCACGCGCGTCGCGTTCGCGGGCTTTACTTCGTCGGTCAACCAGGATGGTGATGCCGGTTGCGCGGAAGGCTCAAGGGACGCGGATGCACTGCGTCGCTCGGTGCCTGACTGCTCTACAATAGGAGACTGCGGTGCCGACGGCTGCTGCTGCTGCTGTGGCGGCGGCAACGGCTGCGAGGCGGGCTTATTGGCAATCTGCGTCTTATCCGCATCGCTCAGAATACCGGTCAACCAATCGGGTAAATCATTTACAGAAGAGTTTCCCGCCGCCGCTGGCGATTGTTGCGCGGGCGGCATGGGCGCAGGATTATTGACGATATTACTAGTATTGAACGCCATGGTCGCCGCGTCGGACAGCGCCTGTGGCTGCTGCGTCATAGGTGGCATAGAGTTCATCTGCTCGACCCCTGGATTGCCTACGGGCGGCGTCATAGGACGGGCTGGTGCAGACGCGTTCTGGGCCTGTTGCAGCATAAACTCGACCTGGGCAACCTTTTCAGCCCAGCCGCGACTACGCAAGAAGCCCAGCAGCGCGTTATATACGGTGAGCGCCTGTTCCTGTTCGCCGAGCAGGCGATGAGCTTCAGCCGCCTCCTGGCACAGTTGAACGAGCTGATCGGACTCCTCGACGGTCAGCGCGTCCAGATTGACGCGGTCAACGGCTTCGTCAAAGTGAACGGTCGCGGTACGCAGGTCGCCCCGCGCACGGTAGCATTGACCCAGCGCGTAGTAGCAGGACAGAGCGTAGTCAGGATCGTTCAAGAGCATCTGAAACTGGCGAATCGCCTCGTCCCAGCGCTGCTGCTCCTGGTAGAGCCAGCCTAGAAAGTAACGGGCATCCGGTCGATCGAAGCCACTCTCCAGAATCTGCTCACAGAGATCGATAGCATCATTAAAACGATTCTGGGCCTGAAATGTCTGCGCCTGCTTCAGTACCCCTGTGACCTGACTGGCAGTAAGCCGTTTGCGAGGAGCGGGGTTCATCCCACCGTTGTTAGGCCCGCTCATGGCCAGGGATGATCCAGAATTGCCCATCCCGCTGAAATTGCCTGCGCTACCCATATTACCCATGATGCTAGTATTACCTCCGCTTGTATTTCCCGATGACATGGCTCCAGGATTGCCAGTATACGCGCTGGGGCCGGAGGGCATACCGTCTGGCGGTACATTCCCTGCATACCCGCTGCCCGACCCTGTTGAAAACGCTGCCCCCATCCCTGGTTGAAGCGGACCCGAGGTCCGTTCCGACGTGCCAAAGATCTGTGAGAGCAGTTGTTGTGCCTGTACATTGTTGGCATCGGCACGTAGCACCTCTTCACACTGCACACGTGCCATGCCGGACTGATGCTGTAAAAGATACCCTTGAGCAGCCGCCAGGCGCTCTTGAATCATTGCAGTGATATCTTTT
>JALYTQ010000075.1 GCA_030854195.1 Chloroflexota bacterium | reverse complement strand
GGATGGAGGCAAGCCCCATCCCTACTATTGGCGGGAGAACTGTGACAAAAACTCAGATCTCAACCAGGTCGTGGCTGGAGCGCCTGGATACCATCGTATTATCAACCGGCACCTGTTGCAAACGATCTTCAATGCGCTGCTTGAACATGCGTGACCCAAAGTAGTAAAGGACAAGCAGCAACGCTATAACACCCAGAGCGGGCACCGTGTAACGTTGTATAAAGGGCAGCGCCAGCACCCAGTGGCGTCCCAGCGACCAACCAATGGCGAGCATCCCCGTACACCAGATGACCGAGCCGACCGTGACGCCCACAACGAAACGCGCAAAGTTCGTACGCGAGAAACCCGCTGGAAAACATGCGAAGGGACGAATATAGGGAATGATGCGTGAAGCAAAAACCATCCAGATGCCATAACGCTGAAACCAGCGTTCAAACAGGCTTATTCTGTGCCGATCCAGGTGGAAGAAGAGCGCGAGACGCAGCATAATACGCCGACCAGTGCGCGCGCCAATCGTATACGCAATACACGCGCCACCGACACTACCTGCAATAGACACAATGGCCAGGCTCACGATATTGAAATGTCCCGCTGCAGCCAGAGCGCCCATTAATAGCAGGAGCGTACTGTTGACAATTGGGATGCCCGTACTCTCCAGCGCTAGCAGAACAGCAACGACCAGGTAGATCAGCAGTGGGCTTGTATGCAGTAAAAGGTGCATTATCGTATGCACGTTTCTCATCCTTTCCCCCTCACAGACAACATTCCATTTAAGAATTGCGCCGCTCGTACCAGAGCAGCTTTTTTTAATTTTCTGTCTCGCATATTACGACGAACAACGGTACGACATAGTTACGAGTGACGGAGCCAGTACTCCTCTCGTTGTACAGATAGCAACTCTTTTTGCTCAGGTGCGTATTGCTTAATGGATGCACTATGCTACCTGAATTGTTCCAAAACCAATACCTGATGACCTCAATAGAGATGTGCCACCAATACCTTTACGTTTATGTAAAGATTTTATGGGGCATCTAAATATCTGAACGTAGAGCGTACATTAGAATAAAGTACTACGCCTCTCCTTCTGTGACCTGCTCAGCGCAGGAAAGGGACAAGGAAACCAATAGATGAAAACTGTGACAACTCCCGCGCCGATAGAGAAAAGAGCGAGCCAGCAGCCCAGAAGGCAGGCTCGTTTTGCCTTCTCTATTCTGCTCACGATAAACGTACTTAACTACGCTGATCGTTCTGTTCTCGCGGCAATACAGCCCAAACTGCAGATAGACTTTCATCTCACCAATACAGAATTGGGCCTGCTCTCCTCGTCTTTTCTCTTAATCTACGCGCTTGGCACACTGCCATTGGGCATCTGGGCCGACCGCAGCGTGCGCAAAAATATCGTCGCGCTCTGCGTCGGAGTTTGGAGCGTCGCGACGGCGCTCACTGGCTTTACACAAAATTTCATCCAGATTTTCATTGCCCGCTCCTTCCTGGGGGTTGGCGAGGCGGGCTACGCTCCGGCGTCGCTCTCGCTCATCGGCGACTACTTCTCAAAAGAGCGGCGCGGGCGCGTCCTGTCCCTCTGGTCGATTGGCAATCTTATCGGCACGGCTCTGGGACTGATTCTGGGCGGCATCATCGCCGACGCCTTCGGCTGGCGCTGGGCCTTTTACGTCGTCGGCATTCCGGGCCTACTCGCGGCATTCCTGATCTGGCGCACCATAGAACCCAGACGGGGCGCATTCGAGCATGAGGCAAGCGAGGAGGAAGACAGTGCAGACGATGCGGTTCATCTGCATGTGGACAAGGATTTCTGGAAGATCGCCAGAAGAATCCTACGCATTCCTACCTACTGGATATTGATCGGTGCCTTCGTCTTCAGCTTCTTCACTATCGGCAGCGCGCAAACATGGATAACGACCTACATGGTACGCGACTTTGGACTCTCGGTCGCCAGGGCGGGCATCTATTCGGGTGTCGTGCTGGCAAGCGGTAGCCTCGTCGGAACGCTCATCGGTGGCTTCGTGGCCGACTTTCTGCAGCGGCGCATCCCGCAGGGCCGTATGCTTGTCGCTACCTTCGCCTTCCTCGTCGGCGCGCCCCTTACCATGATCGCCCTGACCTTGCACACAATAGGACCATTCCTCGGCTTCTTCGTAGGGGCCATTCTCTGTCTCAGCCTGTCGCTGGGGCCGCTGAACGCGGTGATTCAGGATGTTGTTGCGCCTGAGATCCGTGCCACCGCCGCTGGCCTGGTACTACTGCTCGCCCACCTGCTTGGTGACGCGGCATCGCCATTGATTGTCGGTGCCATCGCGGATCGCTCTTCATTGGGCTTCGCGCTGCTCGTCACCGCGCCGACCTGCCTTTTCCTGGCGGGCATCATTTGCCTGATTGGGCTGCGCACAGTTGCCAACGATATGCGCGCTCAGCAGAGACAATCTGGCCGGGGATAAGTCGAGGAGTGAGCTGGAAAGCAAAAAGAGACCGCCTATCGTTGGAATAGGCGGTCTCTTTTTAAGAGCGGGTTACGGGATTCGAACCCGTGGTCTAAACTTTGGGAAAGTTTCATGTTACCACTACACCAAACCCGCTAGCGGCATCTGACGAAGGGAATTATATCCGATGCCCAGCGAAAAGTCAAGCATTTAGTACCGTTTTTTGGGAGAACACCTGGCTGTAAACGAGGCGGACACGATAGTCTGGCAACCACGCACAGCAGCGCTTGATCCTATGATATGATACTGACAGGCAAAACAACAACGCATACCACTTGAACGTATAGAACATATACACAGTAAATACGCAATCGCACTTAGCACTCAGCGCACGAGGAGGCTGTATGGGCATATTCTCTCGGCTGGCAAACTTCCTGGGCATTCGCGCCAATGCCGCCTTAGATAAGGCGGAAGACCCTGGCCAGGTCATGGATTACTCCTACAACAAACAGATCGAACAGCTTCAGCAGGTCCGGCGCTCGGTCGCCGATGTTGTCACAAGTGAAAAACGCCTGGAGCTCTTGCAATCACAGCTCATTGAAAAGGTCAACACGTTGACGATGCAGGCAAGACAGGCGCTACAGGCCAATCGCGAGGATCTGGCGCGTATGGCCCTACAAAAGAAGGAGACGATCCTGATCCAGCTCAATGGCTATGAGCAGCAGCTCGCGCAGTTGCGGAGTCAGGAGGAGAAGCTGGTCGCCATGGAACGCAACGTCTCGGCGCGGGTAGAAGCCTTCCGCACACAGAAGGAGATGGTGAAGGCCCAGTATAGCGCGGCCCAGGCGCAGGTCAAGATCAACGAAAATCTCACGGGCATCTCCAAAGAGATGAGCGAGATGAACATGGCTATGCAACGCGCCCAGGATAAAGTGCTGACAATGCAGGCACGCGCCAACGCCATGGAGACGCTGATCGAGCAGGGCACGTTAGGGGAGCAGGGGCTACTTGCTTCTAACGGAGACACCCTCGACCGCGAGTTGCAGCAGATCTCGGCGCAACAAAACGTCGAAATGCAGTTGCAGGCATTAAAACAGCAATTACAATTGGGCGGACCAGATGCCCAGCAACCTCGCATCGAGGGACCCGGTGTCTAGCCGCCCATCCTTTATAAAGAGCTGGCGCGCCTGCAAATAAGAAAGAAGGACTAATCGGCCTGGGATTAGTCCTTCTTTTTCGATCTCTCTTTCTGAGCCTTGTAATACGACTTCGGCTTTGGGCGACGCTCAGTATCCTCATACGCAGCCGGGGCCGCGTCCTCGTGAGCCGCCACCTCTATCTCATCGCGCTCGCTGATCAGCTCTTGCAAATCATTGTAGATATTGTAGTTATCGCTGGCTTCGCGCATGCGTAGCATGTGACGCAGCACCTGTACCTGCGTGATGCTCGTCTGATCATTTCTCGCAGGCTCGGCCCGCTTTAATAGGCTATCAACAAGATCCATACTATCATCGTGCGCCCCAATATTTTCGAGGCGACCATGCACCACTAGCAATTGCTCGTATAAGTTCATTGGACTTTACGGCGCTCCTCTCGCTCGTCGGAGAGCGCGCCGTTTCTCCTTTCTGGCGCTACCCCTGCTGGGGTGATATGTGGATGGGAACGGTCATACTCCACAAAAAACGTGGACGGACGCTCACCAGACAAAGTTATCGACTTGCCATATGGTAGCATAGAGCGTGTGACACGTCAAATTCAGAGCACGGCTACCACTACACTATCTCTCACAAAGAAGTAATTCTGCATTACAAAACATCTCATTTTTCTCTCTGTTGTAACCTCTTTGTAATTTTCATCTGCCACTCTATGATGCCACCGTGACTCTTTAAGGGTATTCTGTTCACATCAGAGATGAATGGTAACGGAACACAAGACTAATTCGATCCGTGTCCACCTCGTGTCCTCCTTACAAGAAGGGCCGTTAGCGCAAATGCTAACGGCCCTTCTTCATCTGTCAGGCAGAAAGAAAGAAGCTCTCTCCTCCAAAAAAGTTCAAGGGATGCATGCCTCAACCGACACAAGGTTGGTGTAGAAGGTGCTCCCACCATTGAAGTCCGCCAGGCAATCTGAGGTGGTCCAGTTGACATTATGCTGGTCTGGGCTGAACTGCGGCCACCAGACCGTCGTTGTCGCCAGGACGCCGGGGCGCACATCCTCGGTCACTTCCGCCACCAGACAGCACCAGCCGCGCTCGTTACTCACGCGCACCAGCTGTCCGCCGCGAATATTGCGCGCCTCGGCGTCGAGCGGGTTGATCTGCAAGGTTGGTGCCTGTTCCTTCGCCATCATACGCTCCTGATTGCCGAAAGTCGAACTGATAAAGTGATGGGCAGCAGGACTCAGCAGCGGCAATGGTTCTTTACTCACCGACAACGGTTTCCTTCTCTTCAGCGTCGTCTCTGCTTCTGACTGCCAATCGGGCACAGGGTCGTAGCCCTTCGCGGCAGCCTGCGCGGAATAGAACTCCACCTTCCCCGAAGGCGTACCAAAAACGCCATTGGCGAATGGAATCCTCTCATCATCTGCAATATTCAGTGGCAGCGACCCTTCTCCTTGCAGGCGTTCGAGCGTGATGCCAGCGAGGCGCGAGCTCTGCGCAGCAGTCGCCTCGACTATCTCGTGAATGACGGTCTCCGCATCATCTTGCAGCCAGTGTTCCTGGAAGCCCATAGCCCGCGCCAGGGCGCGCATCACATCCCAGTTGCTGCGCGCCTCCCCAAGCGGGGCAATGGCGGGCGTGTTATATTGCAGCGTCGTGTGCCCATAGGGCTTATGCAGATCGACATGCTCCAGCTGACTGGTCGCGGGTAAGACAATATCGGCGTAGCGCGCAGTCTCGGTCAAAAAGAGCTCATGCACGACCGTAAAGAGATCGTCGCGGAGCAGGCCAGCTGCGACCTTGCCCGCATTCGGAGCGGAGGCAGCCGGATTCGCGTTGTAGACATAGAGCGAGTAAATGGGAGGATCGGCCTCACCTGTGAGAAGCGAACCCAGGCGGTTCATATTCAGCGTGCGCGGCGCAGGCGGGCAGGTATCTTCTCGCTCACGTGCCAGTACGTCCTCATTCCACTGCAGCCAATCGCTGGTGCTATACATTACGCCGCCACCGGGCTGACCATATTGTCCTGTAAGCGCGGGCAGGCAGAGCAGGGTGCGCACTGTCTGTCCGCCATTGGTATGCCGATTGATGCCATCGGTGACACGTAGCAGGGCTGGCGTTGTGGTAGCATACGTGCGTGCAAGATCAATAATAATCTCGACCGCGAGGCCCGTAATCTGCGCGCCGCGCTCGGGTGGAAATTGCAGAATGCGCTCAAGCAAGTGTTCCCAGCCCAGGGTATTGCGGGCAATCCATGCGGGGTCATGCAGTCCCTCGCTCACGATTACATGCATCATGGCGAGGGCCAGCGCGGCGTCCGTACCGGGAAAGGGCTGAATGTGCTGATCGGCGGAGCGAGCGGTCAGGGTACGAATAGGATCGATGACGATGACACGCGCACCGGCGCGCTGGGCCTGACGCAGAAATGGCATGATATGGGGTGCTGTACTGGCTGGATTGCTGCCCCAGATCACAATAAGCTTGCTCTCAGGCAGCGTCTCTGGTGAACGCGCCAGGGAGCCGCCGATCGTCAACCGAACGGCCTCCTCGGCAGCATAGCCACAGATCGCCCGTTGCAGGCGGCACGCCCCCATGCGATTCCAGAAGCGGCTATCGGTAACTGATCCCTGCACCAGTCCCAACGTACCGGCGTAGCTATAGGGCAAAACACACTGCGCGCCGCTACGTTCAATAATCTCCTGCCAACGGCTGGCGATCTCAGCGATAGCCTCATCCCAGGAGATGCGTACAAACTCGGAACTCCCTTTCGGGCCAACGCGGCGCAAAGGGTAGAGGAGCCGTTCAGGATGATAGACACGTTCCAGGTAGCGGTTCACCTTCGCACAGAGCCAACCACGCGTCACTGGATGGTCCGCGCGACCGTGAATGCTGACCGCCCTACCCTCCGCATCTACGTGTGTCTCTAAAGCACAGGTATCAGGGCAATCATGCGGACACGCGCCATAGACAACGCGTATAGCGCGGCTTCCTTCGCTCGGTGCAGACATTTTCGGGGCCATACTCTCTCGGCAATCCTTTCGACAATTTCGCTTCCCAGCAAGCAGCCTTTTTACTCCCAGGCATCAGTATCGGTAAGCCAATCGAGCGACGTTTCAGATATATGCGAAAGCGCGGCCTGGCGTTGCGAGCAGCGAGGCAGGCTATGCAGCACCATCGAGCCGTACTCCTTCGAGATGACGCGGCGATCAAAGAGCACCACGATGTTGCGCTTTGTATCGCTCCATACCAGGCGATTAAGCGCCCGGCGCACACGCAACGAGGCAACCGGAACCGTCAACTGGTGCAGCTGATCGGAGTAATGTTCCGCGCGCGCAGCAATTGGTGGGTCGTTGAGCACAGGCATAGGCAGGCGCGTGATGACCAGGCAGGTAGGAGAACGCGTAAGGTCTTCCGCGCCATCCCAGAAGCTTCCGGTGCCGAGCAGCACCACGCGCTCCTGCGACTGGAAGACCTGCCAGAGTTGACGCGGCGAGCCATCGATGCCCTGGCCCAGAACAAGAATGCCCCGCGTCTCCAGCAGTGGCTTGATTGCCGCATAAGAACTACGGAGGGCCGCGTGCGAAGTGAAAAGTGCCACCAGTTGTCCTTCCAGCGCGGTTGCCAGTTGGGTCAGGGCTTCATCCAGATGGCGCTGGTACTGGGGCGCGTTCGGCTCTGGCACGTCGTTAGGAAGATAGAGCAGCGTCTGCTTGTGATGTTCGGTCACGACAGACAATGCGGGGCAGGTATCGTTATCTAATCCAAAGCGTCCGCGTATGAAAGCAAAGGAACTGTCCACGGAAAGCGCGGCCCCGACAAAAATGGTGCTTGTGTTGTTCGAGAGTAACAGACGGCGCAGCAGCGTCGATGTCTGGACGAGCTGAGCATAGAGAACAGGGGCAGCAGGCGGCGCTGGCGTCGCTGAGCTATCGTTAGAGCGTGCCCCCTGCTGTGCAAATGGTGGCGGCGCTGGCGGCATGCGCAGCCAGTACACCATATCGCTATCGGACAGTGCCATAGCTTGCTGTCCAAGTTGCTTCTGCTCGCGCAGCTGCCGGGCGGCGGCGGCTATCTCGGAGGCAACTGAGCTATCCTCTCCGCTGCCAATATCGAGGCGATGGCGATTGTGCTGCGGCGCAAGGATCAATTTCTCAGCCTCGTGTGCCAGATCAATCACCGCCTGCAAGCGTTGTGCCACCTGTTGCCACGAGCGTTCCACATCCGTCCAGGTGCTGAGTTGGCGAATATTTCCACTCAAGCGTACAGGCTGATCCGTGCGCTGCTCATTGCCGCGCCAGTTATGCTGCGACCGCCCCTTATCTTTGCCGCCATTGCCCTGCTGTAAAAACTCCTCAAGCAGGCGATTGAAGTCGCTGAATAGCTTCTCCACGGAAACTCTGGCCTGGCGCAGGGCTTGAAACCAGGTGAGCATACGCGCATCGATCTCGGCCCTGGGCACCGTCTGCGTCGTCGAGAGCCCGCCGGGTCCATTCTCGCGCAAAGAGGGAGCGGCAAGGGCCAGCAAACCCTGGAAACGACCATCCGGCAGCTCGGTCCCAACCGTGTTGAGCAGCCTGAAGAGGCGCGTCTGATCCAGTTCAGTATTGCTCCAGCGCGCATTCTCCTCCTCTAGCAGGTCCGCGTCGAGGATAAGGCGGCGCTCGATGCCGGAGAGTAGCGAGGGAGATTGTGAAAGATCGTCGAACAGGCCAGCGTGCGTCGTCACCACTATGCGGGCTGCCTTCACCCGCTCCTCGGCAAGGCTCACAAAGCAATAGCCCTTGCGGCGATACGTGCAGCGCTCATAGATCGTCTTCGAGCGGGAATCGGCAGATGGAACGCGTTCAATACCCGAAGAGATGCGCTCCCATGCCGACATTTCCTGGGGCAGAAGCGTCAATTCGCTGCGTTCGCCCGTGAGTGTCTGTTGCGCCCAGAGGCCGAGCTTCGCCAGGCCACGCGCCTGTTCAGCCGTCAGTTCGCCGCTGGTGCGACGCAGCGCAGCACCAAACCAGCGATGCGTGCATAAATAGCCACCTCGCTCAGCCAGATAGGCCACCGGGAGCTCGCTTTTCAAAAACGCCTGCAAGCGAGGGAGAACACTCTCTACAAGGCGACGTGCATGCTGTTGACTCGAACAGGCGATGACGAGCCTGGGGGCAGGCGTCTCACCACTGTTGGCGGATTCGATCAGCCATTCCAGGGCAGGGAGGAGCGCGGGCGTAAATTCGCTGCCACCAACGGTAATCTCCATGAGAAGGGGTGTGTGCTCTTCTAACGACTTGCGCACAGCCGTTCGCGCGCTTTGAAAGCTCCTGTCGGTTGACTGTTCGTCCTGCTCGGGGAGCACTGCCAGAGCCTGCATCTGCTCAAGGGTATTTGGAGGAGCCGCCTGGATAGCAGACACGCCTGGCGCATTCTCTTGTTCAGCATCTTGTTGGCGAGCGATCGCGAAGGTAAGCACGCGGGGATCCATTCCCAATTGAGCGGCGAACTGATCGCCCAGGCTCCCGCGCGCGGGACCACTGCGCACACCATCATGCTCCTGCCGGTCCCGCACCTCCTGGCGAAAGAAATGCAGCAGCGGCCACGTGCGGGGTGCATCCAGGTGCGCCAGATCTTGCAACAGCGCGAGATCGACGGACTGCAAGCGTTCGTGCAGGACCAGAAAGACCTCCATCGCCAGCACCGTATCCACCATTGCCCGATGTCTATCTTCAGGCACTTTAATGCCCAGAGACTCAGCCACCTGTCCCAGATTATAACTGGTCAAAGAGGGCAGCATCACCGTCGCCAGTTCGAACGTATCGACCAGGGGATTGTTGCGCGCAAGACCCCAGCGGCGCAGAAAGCCCACGTCAAAAGGGATGCTATGGCCTACGATTGGCAGATCGCCCAGAAAATTTTGCAGCTTCTTCTTAATCTCGTCAAAGAGCGGTGCCCCTGCCAGCAGTTCTGGTTTGATTCCGGTCAGACGTTGCACACGATAGGGGATAGAACGCCCCGGAGACACAAACGTCTCGAACGTCTCAAGCACCTCTTTCCCCTGAAACTTGATAGCCGCGACCTCAAGGATAGCATCTTGCTCCACATGCAGCCCTGTGGTTTCCAGGTCAAGAGCCACCCGTATAGCTGCCGGTTTTTTCGCCATGTCACATGTTCCTCATGTCTCTCTCGATTCTCGTTACACAACACCTTTTATATCCACGCTATTCCCCAGAAGCGGGAGATGGCGGCCAGTTCTCAAGCAGCTCACGCGCCTTACGCGCAGCTCGTCCACGGTGGCTGATACTGTTCTTCTGCTCCGACGGCAACTCGGCGTTCGTTTTTCCCAATTCGGGCAACAAAAAAATAGGGTCATAGCCAAAACCATGCTCGCCACGGGCAGCATCAGCAACTACGCCTTCCATCACCCCTTCCACACTACGGCAATATCCAGACGGCTCGGCCACTGAGATTACGCAGCGAAAGCGAGCGGTGCGCTGGCTTTGCGGAATGCCCTGCATGCGCTCGAAAATCAGGCGAAAGCGCTCCTCATACGGCGTATTCACCCCGGCAAAGCGGGCGGAATACACGCCCGGCGCGCCCCCCAGGGCATCAATCTCTAAGCCAGAATCATCAGCAAGAGAGAGCAGACCTGAAGCCTGCGCGTAAGTATGGGCCTTCAGTTCTGCATTTTCCAGAAGGGTGGTCCCCGTCTCCTCCACATCCATGTCTAGCTGGATATCAGCGAGTGAAAGCAAAGTAAAAGGTAGAGTCGAGAAGATCGCGCGGTACTCATCTAACTTATGACGGTTGGTCGTAGCCAACAACAGGGCACGCATACAAGTCTCCAAACTAGACAAAATTTGAACATTGTCCCATATCTTACCATATCACAGTATAGTTGTCGAGATTAATTGTTCGGATTTAAACTAATTGATAGCACCATTATGATATTTATCGAGTAGCAGAAAGAGACGCACTCGCGGTATACGCAGTACACGCTTCAAGCAAGCGCGATGTGTTTTTCTAACATAAAAACTCGACAGATGCTATACTTTCTTTTCCCTTCCTCCTCCCTTACCAATTCCATACCTCTCCACCACCCACAACCAGCCACCGCCGCATCCAGCTAAGCAGTTCTTTTTTTTCAAAAAACCACGAAAAGTGCTTGACACCAGCGCGCTTTATGGTTATAATCTGCTGTGTCTGAAGGATATCTCCAAAGAAGCGCTAAAAAGGCTTCGAGAGATCGTCAGCCGGTGTAGCTCAGTGGTAGAGCAATGCTTTCGTAAAGCATGGGTCGCGGGTTCGATTCCCATCACCGGCTCTTTTATTTTCATATATCATGCACACCCTCCTCCGTCATATCTCATAATCCTTCGCCCAACGGATGCCTTTTGCTTGATTGTTGGCAGTTGGCTCTACGCGAAGCGTACCATCCGCACCTGTTATATCTTCTACTGGTATGAGATAGACTTTTTCTGTGTACTCACAATAGACAGCAAAATAGTCTATTTCTTCGCACGTATAAGGTTTTCTAGTTTTATTAAACCAATTAGAACTACATGCATTAAATCTGATCACCCCCTCCTTATACCGCCCCGCTTTACATTGCAGTCGAAAGAATTGAGCATCTTTCTCAATGACCATATCATAGCGCCGCCCTTCTCCAAAGGGAATAAGAACGGTGTATCCATATTTCATCATCTCGGCAAGGATAACCCCCTGTGCTCTCTCCCCAATATCGTTTGGTGTGATTTTTGCTTTGATAGTGCCCATTAGTTTCTCCTAAGCCACTAGTATCTGTTATTCGTCAAGCAGCCAGAATCGCGTCATCCTTCCTTTCCCACATTTTCTGCAATCTAACCGAACCGGTGTATACAGGCTATGGATATGCCATTGACCGCAGCAATAACCTCTTCTATAAAATATTATACTCCTAATGCCAAATTATACCCCTCAAAAATCTTATGTCTATTTTTGCCCACATATTTACATAAACAAGCATTCTACCGACACGCAATATGAATATAGGAAATTCAAGGTCAGATCAATGCTCTCAAGCTTTCTCACCTTCTCCCATCACATTCCCGTAACAGTAGCTTACGAACGCGCAACGTCCTCGAAGAGAGGGCAGGATGCGCGGAACTGTTGCACGAGGCGCTCGACCTCTAGCAGTGGCAAGTGCATTGACGCGGGCGCGATCAGATTGAGCGTCAGGATTCTGCGATTGAGTTCGCGCAGTGTACGCTCGTACTCGCTGGCCGCGTTTGTTACCGTCGTGTTGAAAGCGCGCTTCTCGCTGGGAAAGGGAGGCACGCGACGAGCGCGCAGTCTCTTGCTCAGGTGCTTTACGCGTTCAAGCTTCACTTCGGCGCGTTCCTTTTCGCGGCGGATCTCTTTAGCAAGTTCTACTTCGGTGGGCACGAAGCCGTTGCTCTTGAGGAGATGGTAGCCCAGGGCTCTTTCGCCCAGATGGGTCTCGTCTTCAAGGTGCAGCGGCTTTCCCTCGCCGGGGAGATTCGAGAAGTCGCCGCGCTCCTGCGCCTCGCGAATCTGGTCCTCAACGTAGTCCCGGTACCTTCTACTTCTCCTGCGCGCCGCCGCTGTATCCTCGGATTTTTGGTCTATTTCGATCTTCTCAGGTGATTTACGCCAATCGATGAATTCCATACGCTCCCTTTATTTCCAGGTTCTTGCTTGTTAGTCTTTCCTACTGTCCTATTATAAGAGCTTTGGCCGCCTCCTGTGCCACCTCGTATACCTGTTCCAGGGGCAGGTGGCGTTCGTTGGCGATACGGCGGCACTCCTCGTACTCGGGCGCGGCACTGATAATGCGCGTACCCAGCCGCTTGACCTTTACAAGCAGCGGACCGAGCGGTGTTACGATTCTCTGTTGCGCGCGCTGGGCTTTACGCCGCTGCACCTGCTGCATACGCACACCCAGCGTATCGGTCTCGCGCAAGACGATGCCAGCTATGCGCTCACCGTCTTCTGGTCGGCAGAGAATAGTGACCAGGGTGGCCGGGCGATTCTTCTTCATCTGCAGGGGTGAGTAGCTTACATCCAGCACTCCTTCAGCAAGTAGACGCTCCATCAAGCCACCCAGCAGTTCTCCGCTCATATTGTCGATATGCGTCTCAATGACCGTTACCCAGTCGCTATCCGGCACTTCGTCGCCTGCATCGCTAGCGTATTGAGCATGTCCCAGGCAGAGGCGCAGGCAGTTCGGCCAAGGAAGACGCTTCTGCCCAAAGCCATAGCCGACCTGCTCGATAGTGATCGTTGGCGTCTCAAAGCGTGCGAGCGTCGCCAGGATCGCCGCTCCTGTAGGCGTCACCAGCTCTCCTTCAATGGGTGCTGGTCGCCAGGGAGCCGCCACACGACGTAGAATCTCCAGCGTCGCAGGCGCTGGAACAGGCAGCAGGCCGTGCGCCGTCTTGACATGCCCGCTCGTCAAAGGCAGAGATGAGGCATAGATCTGCTCTATACCAAGCGCCTCTATCCCAATGGCCGCGCCAGTTATATCAACAATCGCATCGATGGCACCAACCTCGTGGAAATGGACCTCCTCGATACTGGTGCCATGCACCGTTGCCTCCGCCTCCGCCAGGCAGCGAAAGATAGCCAGCGCCATCTCGCGCACACGCGTTGGTAACGTCGAGGACTCCAGCAGGGCAGCGATCGCAGAGAAGTGGCGTGCGGGCTGCTCCTTTTCCGCCAGCAGCACGTCGAAACGCGAGCCACGTATCCCCTTATCCTCGTAGGCATCAAGGGTCAGTTGATAGTCCTTCACAGGCAGGGCCGCCAGTCCGTGCTTCAACACGTCCAGCGAGAGGCCGACATCGAGCAGCGCTCCCAGGAACATATCACCACTGATGCCGGAATGACAATCCAGGTACGCTATCTTCTGTGCCATATGCAGACCGCTCCATCTTTTCCATCGTATTTACTCACAGGTTCTCTCCCATTGTACCTTTCTAGTTTCTATAAAGAGAAACAATTCTTTTCAACGTTTAATGCCGAGCGCAACAGCGTCAATGCCTTCCGCTTGCGATTACACACCGTTCGCTCGGTGACACTGAGCAACTGCGCGGCCTCCTTCTCCGAGCATCCTTCCCAGAAGAGCAGGAGAAGCACAGCCCTCAACCTGGGCGGCAAGAGCATTACCTGGCACGCGAGATCGCTTGTTTCAACCGCGAGCAACATCCTATGCGCCTGCTCATCCTCAACCTCTAAGCGACAAATGCCATCGTTCGTTGGCACAGCAAGCCGATCGAGACTCGCCACCAGAGAGCGGGGGATGCGCGTCGCGCGCTTCACCCGGCGATCGTGCCAGCACCCTTCCCGCATCATAAATGCCTGATACACATGCCTGCGCTCAAACCGAAGTGCATAGAGAAAGTTCTCTTCCCAGAATGAACGTTTTGGGTCCATCAAAGCGCGAAAAATGCTCTCATGCAGATCGGCGCACAGATCATAGACCAGGGCATGCCGTTCAGAGAGGCACACGCTACTGAGTGCCGTGGCGGCCCAGTATTCATTGCCTGTTTGCATACGGGAGAGAAGCGCGGAGAAAACTGTATCACGCCCCTGCTCATCTCCATAAGCCAGAGCGGCGCGGAACATGCGCACCAGCGCTTCAAGCGAAACCTCAGTTTGCTCGCTAAGCTGCTGAAATGTGAGAAGCGTACAGGGAGGAAGAGCACCTGTATGTTGAGTCGTACTCCATCTTTCCACTTGTACCAGAGTATCAGATACATTATTGAGGATAGGACCACTTTCCACGTCACCTCAAACCTCCATCATTGCATCTTTTAATTATCCTGGTAGTAGTATAAGCCCTTGCATTTAAAAGGTCAAATTTTTAGCGCTGAATAGGACTTTTTCTCTGTAATACATAAAAAGATGCTTTTCGGGCAAGCAAGGGAAATTATAGCTACAGCTCACCTCTTGTCCATCCTGTTTCCTACTACTTCCCGCTTCTATGGAACGCCAGAGCATCGCGATAGATCTCTACGTAGCGCAGCGCAGAACTGCGCCAGGAGTGATCAGCCGCCATCCCATGCTGCTGGATAACGCGCCAGACATCCTTGAAACGATAGACCTCCAGGGCGCGCACAATGGCGGCGAACAGTTCCCAGGCATCATAGTTATTGAACACAAAGCCATTGCCAACGCCAGTGCCCGGATCGTATTCCTGCACAGTATCAGCGAGTCCGCCGACGCAGCGTACCACCGGGACGCTCCCATAGCGCATAGCGATCATCTGGCTTAAACCGCAAGGTTCGAAACGCGAGGGCATCAGGAACATATCGCTTCCCGCGTAAATGCGCTGCGCCAGTTCTGTATTGAAGGTCAGGAAGACGGCAACCTGATCGGGTGAGCGCGCCGCCAGATTTTGCAACAGCTCATGATAGTGTTGATCGCCGATGCCCAGTACAACCAGTTGAATGCCCTGGGTAAGGAGCGGCTGAATAGCGCGCGCGACCAGATCAAGCCCTTTTTGGTCAGCTAGGCGCGAGATCATCGCCAGCAGAGGGATATCGGGATGTACCGGGAGATGCGCGTACTCCTGCAGAAACGCCTTGTTCTCCGCGCGCTTCTCAAGAGAATCGGCAGTAAAGGGTGTTTGAATATAATGGTCTGTGGCAGGATTAAATTCCTGATAGTCAACGCCATTGAGAACGCCGAACAGACGATCGCGGCGTGAACGCAGTAGATGGTCTAACTTCTCGCCAAAGGTCGGCGTCAGAATCTCCTGAGCGTAGCGTTCACTCACCGTTGTAACGGCGTCAGCGAACAGGATACCGCGCCCCATAATATCTACCACGTTCGCCAGTTCGGAAAGCTGTGGGTAGAGAAAACCATTTGCCGCTACGCCCGCGACTTCGAGAATGCGGTAGCCAAAAATGCCCTGATACGCGAGGTTGTGAATAGTGTAGACCGTGGCAGTATGGGTAAAGAGTGGATTGGTATGATAGACCGTATGCAGCCAGTTAGGAACGATGCCGGTATGCCAATCATTGCAGTGCACAATGTCGGGGGACCAGTTCAGGGCGCGCACCGCTTCCAAAGCCGCGCGACAGAAGAGAATAAAGCGTTCTCCATCATCTGTATAGCCATAAATATTTTCGCGATCAAAGTAGCGTGGAGCATCGATCATATAGACCGGTATAGAGTCACCAATTGTCCCTTCGCGAACACTGACCTGGACATTGAAGCGTCCCATCTGCACGGGGACCGCATCGAATATCGTTTTTAACTGAAAACGCTCCGGATCAACCTGCCGGTAACGGGGCATAATCAAGCGGACATCGTGGCCCAGGGCTTTAAGGGCCTTCGGCAATGCTCCCACCACATCTGCTAACCCGCCGACCTTCGCAAATGGCACAATCTCAGCGGCAAGTATCAGAATATTGAGGGGCTGTTCATACTGCATACATACATCCTCTCGCTCGCAAAACATAGCCCATTATAGCATACCAGCGCATGCGCAAAAATAGGGACGAAGCGATGAAGTCTTTTTCACCTTTTCGTCCCTAAAATTGGATGGCATGCTATAAATTCTACAGCTACACCTTATAGCGGTTACGCGTCAAGAAGTAGAACTGAATGGCCGCCAGGATCGCCATAACGAAGACCACGACCATCGCATCTAGGGCGACAATAGCAGGCGTCTGACCCGGAGGCGCGACAGGGGGGATGGCAGTGCCGCCCTGGAACGTAATGTTCGTCTCGGTTTCGGGGAAGACCGGGATCGAGAAGAAGGCAAACGCCGCGACATAAATGAAAAAGCAGGTACCCACTACCAGCCATTGTCCCAGACAGCCGAGGTTCTTCTCGCCCACGATCGCGAATTCGCGGCGCGACACCGAGGTCCAGATGACGGCCAGAATGAGCATACCAGCGCAAAGCATCATAGAGGTCAAAATCTGATTTGCAGTCGACGCCGTATGGACCAGGAAGGTTGCCGCCGCGATCACCGCCGTCGTGACGACAGAGCCGATCACCACCAGATTGCGATTTGACTTCCACGCCCAGATAGCGCCTACCAACAGGCCGAACGAAGTAGTCGTAATAATCGCATTCACGATGTAACCAGCCTGCTGCGAGAACGCGCAACTGCCCGGTATAAAAGCCTTACGCGCGCAGATGGTCAGATAGCTACCCAGTCCAATGAAAGTCCAGCTATGTATCCAGGCAATCAGCGGATAGATGGCGAACCAGGCGAGAAGGGTGATGACCCCAATCTGTGCCAGACCCAGCGCACCAAAGAGGTAAAGTCCCGACATCGTGCGCTTACGCACGGGCCGCATCAGGTAGTGCAGGCGTAAGGCAAAGGCACCCAGTGTCACAAAGATAGAAGAACCGAGAATAAAACCTGCGATCAGCGTCACAACCCTTGTTCCAAAGTAGGTGCGATGCGGAAACAGGAGCGTGCCTAATCCATTAATATCAGCATAAGTGTAGAAAACCATAAAGGCCACGAGCAGCAGGGAGCCCAGAATAATCAGCCAGCGAATAGTAGGAGTCGTGCCCAGATCGCGGCGATCGGGATTGTGCTGTTCCCGTATAGCGAGCTGGCTATAGAAGATCATAGCCGCGCCAACCGCGAAGACCGCAATACCGAGCGCGACAAGATCAAGGGCATCCGGCTGAAACCAGAGCGCCCTGCCACCCAACACTGGATTCCAGGAGGTGGTTGCCTGGGGAAAATACTGATTGCAGGTCAGCTGGGTAGCGGAGCAGCCCGTCAGGCTGGACCCCAGCACGATCGCCAGGCCACCGAGCGAAAGTACTGCTCCCAGGCCGGTAAAGAGAATTGGAGGGAGCACCGGCTTCGGATCGAAGAGCAGCACAATCACCTGAATGATCGCAAAGCCGCCCAGGAAAACCAGGCTCAGCCCAAACATGCCAATCTCTAACCCCTGAAGGGATGCAGCGGTCATTTGTAGATTAATATAACTAGGGATCTGCCCCACCAGAAGGGCTGAAAGGAAAAAGAAGCCAACCGCGAAGACCAGAGCACGAGCCCATGATATTCGCTCGGGTGCTCCTTGTTGTTGTGCTTGTTGCATGGATCGCAATCCCTTTCAACATGCCGTTCACATCTGCTATAACGACATGACCAGCGATCAGTAATACTCAGCGACATCCCTGACGGGATGCCGCTCATAACGTGCTACTACTGTGTAATGATCAACTCGGCCAGCATCGTTGGAT
Organism: Chloroflexota bacterium; assembly: GCA_030854195.1. GTDB lineage: Bacteria > Chloroflexota > Ktedonobacteria > Ktedonobacterales > Ktedonobacteraceae > JACDAE01. Next base: position 644 of record JALYTQ010000075.1, on the reverse strand, counting down.
GGATGCGGCAGAAGTAATAAATGGTATGATCAGGATTCACCTTGTAATCTGACGCCTTGATAGTGTACGTAAATTTGCCACCGGTCTTCAGGTACTTCGACGGATCATTACCGGAGTCAAAGATCGTCGGTGCGGGCTTCGGAGAAGCCGTAGGATCGTTGCCAACAATGGCCGTAACCGTGTGAGGCTGATCGGTTTGATTGATCCAGGTGATCGTCGTTCCCACCTTCACCTTGACATTCAGCGGGTTAAAGCAAGAAGGCGTACAGGATGCACCCGAGATGGGCTGTGTGATATTCAAGGTTACAGCCTTCTTCTTCGTATCATCCGTTGGCTTGCCGAATTGCCCGGTCTTCCCTAGATTCACAGCCGCCTGATAGGCGTTGGGATCGCTATTTTGCAGATAATCAACCAGCCCATCAAAGCCATTTTTCACAACGGTCGTATCGAAGCCCTGCTTCTTCAAGTACGCGGGATCGGCAGAGCGAATAAACTGAAACATATAGTTGAGCTGATTAGCATCCAGCGCGCCACCATAGTCCTGGCTCATAGGAATCTGGTTCGGGTTACTTGGCGCAGTCGCCTGGGGATTCCACACGCCCGCAGCGATGAAGCGTTGAAGCTGGAAATCGCTCAATTCGTTT
>JALYTQ010000331.1 GCA_030854195.1 Chloroflexota bacterium | reverse complement strand
ACTTTTTGATACGCTCTGCCACGACGGGCGAGTTGGCGATGAAGTGATCGACCCGCGCCGCGCTCGTCTGGTCCCAGACGCGTAGTCCGGTAATCATGAATGGCAGGAGGCTGCGCGCAGCCTTGCTCAGGTGTTCGCGCTCGACGTACTCGTCATAATTCCAGCACCAGCGCATCGGCGTATGGCAGTAGCAGATATGCATCGTCTCTGGCCGCGTAATCACGCCCTTTGCGAAGGCGCTGGAACTGCTCAAAACAAGATCATAGCCGCGCAGATCGAGCTTCTCCATTGCGAAGGGATAGAAGGGCAAATAGGGCTGATGATGTTTCGTCACCAGCGGCAATTTTTGCATAAACGATGTACGGATATCCATCTTCTGAAAGGCGGGATCGACCCGCGCTGGATCATAGATAGAGGTATAGATAGGGGCAGTGGGAAAGATCTCATGCAAAGCCATCACGACCCGTTCCGCGCCACCCATCTGGTTCAGGTAATCGTGGACTAACGCAACTTTCATACGATTAATACGCTCCTCGACTGAATGCTACCGCCGGGATAGTGCGGAAGAGAATCTGGAAGTACAGGCGCAGCGACCAGTTTTCGATATAATACAGGTCCATAAGCACGCCTTCGTCAAAGCTGATATCGCTGCGACCGCGCACCTGCCAGAGGCCGGTCAGGCCAGGCTTCATCTCCAGACGCCCCTTCTGCCATTCCTCGTATTGCTCGACCTCGCGCCGAAGTGGAGGTCGCGGCCCCACCAGACTCATATCGCCCTTCAAAATGTTAAAGAGCTGAGGAATCTCGTCAAGGCTCGTGCGCCGCAGGAAGTGCCCGATCAGCGTCTTGCGTGGGTCCTCTCTCATCTTGAAGAGCGGTCCCTGTGCCTCGTTCTGGGCCAGGAGCAGCGCCAGGCGCTGGTCCGCGTCCTGGTACATCGAGCGGAACTTATAGGTAATAAACGGTCTGCCCTTAAAGCCAATGCGCTCCTGCCGATAAATAATCGGACCGGGCGAGCTGAGCTTCACGAACAGGGCGATCAGCAACCAGAGCGGCGAACCGATAACCAGCACCAGTATAGAGATGAGGACATCGACAGAACGCGTAATCAAGCGCTGGACCGAGTTCAGCGAGACCTGCTTAATGCCGATCAGTGGAATGCCCTCGATGGTCTCCATATCAATGCGCGACAGACTCATCTCGTACAGATCAGGGATCAGCTTGAACGAGGTTCCCAGCCGCTCGCACATCTTGACGCTGCGAATAGCGTGTTGATTGAGGTGCGAGGGGAGCGCGATGATAACCTCGTCTATCTGCATAGAACGAATCACCATACCCAGATCGCCCAACGTGCCCAGCATCTTAAAGCGTCCGAAATCGTTGGGCGCTTCGCTCGTATCGTGCAGGAAGCCAACAATAGAATAGCCCAGGCTGGGATTGGCCGTGATATGCTGCATAACCATCTTGCCCAGCCGACCCGATCCGACGATCAGCATGCGCGTCTCTCCAAGACCCAGTCGGTAGAGAATGCTCATAATGCCCGATACAATCAGCCGCCCAATGCACAGGACAACAATCACCGTTGCCCAGACAAACGGAACGAGGAGACGCGACGGAGAGGCCGCCTGAAAGACGAAGTAGTAAGCGATGAACAGCGTCAAGCCTAACGTGGCGGCATTGATAATCGTCCATGCCTGCCGGAACCAGCTGCCAGTAAGGCGAATATTGTACAGTCCACGCAAGACAAAAATGACGATCAAGCCGATCACGATATAGATTTCGAGCGACGTAACCTTGTCGATGGGAGTATAGACAAAGCTATTAGTAGAGTTATTGCCCGTCACGCTCTTCTCAAACTTGCTGAGAATATCGCTCGGTCCAATGATGGTATAACGGATGTAGTGCGCCAGGTGAAAGGCGGCAATAATCAGAACGATGTCGAGGATCAGCATAGCGATATACTCGAAGACGCGCCACTGTTGGCGAGACGAGCGCCTTTTCGAGAGCATGCGGGTAATAGCCCCCGTAGTGTTTCCCGTTACTTGCGGGAGGGGGGCCGTTTGCTCCAGATCTATTGAATTTGTGCGAGATAGTTCACTGCTTTTCACGACTCAAGCCACATTCTTTAATAGTAATATTATAACAATATACGTTGCGAATGCCTCCGTTGCGCATGTAAGTTTGCTGCCTGTTCATACACGGCTACCGTTTGCCGCGCCATAGTCGCCGCCGAGAAGCGCTGTGCTACAGCCGACGCGGCCACCCGGCCCCGCTCGCGCAATCCAGGGTCACTGATTGTCCGCTGCATTGCCTCACTGATTGCCTCAGCATCGAGAGGGTCAACGCACAGCGCTATGCCAGCACCGGCCTCCGGGAGGCTAGAGTTATTCGAGGTAACGACCGGAGTACCACAGGCGAGTGCTTCTGCAACTGGTATACCAAAGCCTTCATACAAAGACGGATAGACAAACGCTGAGGCCGCTGCATACCAGCGTGCCTGCTCGGAATCGCTTACAAAGCCGGGAAATACGACATCTGACTGCAAGCCGGACTGCTGCACCCTGGCGAAAATCTCATCGTATAGCCAGCCTTTTCCACCAGCCAGGACGAGCTTCTCGCGCACATTATACTTTTGTCGCAAGCGCGCATACGCCTCGATGAGCGTTGGAATATTCTTGCGTGGCTCCAACGTCCCCAGGTACAGAAAATAGCCTTCTGCCAGACCTTTCTGCGCACGGAACTCTTTTATCTGTTCTTCTTCAAGAACGTTTGAGAAACGTTCGTCGATACACGGGTAGACGGTTTGCATCTGCTCAGTTGGTATCCCTACCAGCTCGTGCGCATCTTGCTTTGTGCTGTCTGAAACCGTGATAAGCATCGTAGCGCGTCGGAGGCTACGAATGGTGAATGTACGATGATACAGGCGCTTCGCCCGCGTGAGCACCTCGGGGAAGCGCAAAAATGCCAGATCATGCAGTGTAACTACCGTTGCACAGCTCTGTGGCAAGCGGGCTGGAAGCACATTCACCGGCGAATGTAGCACCTCTATATGTCTTTGACGTAATAAGGTCGGGAGAGAAAATTGTTCCCATGCAACGCGTGCCGCTGGCTGCGACTCGGGCCATGAAGCAGAAACGTAGGTGATCTGGGGGTGCCGCGCTTGCAGCTGCTCGGCTACCTCCTGTCCGTTGACAAACACCGTGTATTCATGGCTTCCTGGATGCTTTGCTAGCTCTGTCAGCAGGTAACGGATATAGCGACTGACGCCACCATTGCGATAATTCTGGCCGAAGGATAGCAATTGCGCATTAATACCTATATGCATACCAACAGCATTCTCCTATGGCTCTATAACGACTTTGACTTTCACGCGGTAACAAATTTCTGTTCCTGCTACTCTTTTATCCCTGTACTTTTTCACCCCTGCTCCACAGCAATGTATTGTTCTGAAAGAGCGGGTGGATCTCTCCACGGGTGTAGAGCGTGCTGAGTGCCGATTGCACGGTTGTCTGGTACAGAACGTGTTGCGAGAGCGCGTTGATCGTTGCTCCTTGCGCGCTTACAACCGCTGCCAATATGTCAGCAAGGGCGCGGGGCGTGCCATGTGCCAGCTCTCCACGTACCTCTTCCAGTATACTCTCCAGGCGTTGCTCCGTATACTCAATAGCCCGATTAGCCTGTTCTGCCGCGCTGTAGATCTCGCCATGGCCCGCTACTATGTGTGTAAACGCGGGCGTCTGGCTTTTCAGGGCAGCCAGGGTCGTAAGTCCTACCTGGATATCCGTATAAAACGGGATGCGGTGCTTATCGACAATCTCTGGTGTAAGAAACGCGTCTCCCACGAAGAGCGTCTCGCCGAATGCGACGCCTACCTGCTCCGTGCTATGCCCTGGCAGCGGCATCACACGTACGGGAATTTCGTCGATCGAAGTTTCATTGCCTACCAGTATGACGTCGGCCAGGCACGGTTTCGCCAATAAAAACTTATGTTGCAGCTCGCGTGGCGGCTGCGCACCGCTGAAGAGGTACAATGGCTCCAGAATGGGTGCTGACATAACCGCCGCTTCGACGCGTGTTGCGTAGACCTTCAGTCCCGTCTGTCGTACAAGATAATGGGCACCGCCAAAGTGATCGGCGTGCGCGTGGGTCACGAGCAGCGCCGTCGGTGTGAGGCCCAATTTTTTGACCTGGTTTAAGATATCGCGTCCCACGTCTTTATCCATACCGCTATCGATAATCAGGCAGCGTCCTTCATACGCAATCACGCCGATATTCGCACCCCCCTGAATGACCCAGGTGTGCTCATTGAGTTGTATCAGTTGCATAAGATGTTCCCTCTAGAATAATAGTGGCAAGTTGTTTAATCATAGCAGCGAAGGTGACAGGACTATTGTGCTCATTCCTCGCGACAAGAACAATTGGTATATTGGCTTGTATCCGTAACGGATGTAGTGCATAGCTGCCAACCGTGAGCGGCAAGAGATACGGCGTTTGCCCGTAAGCCATTTGGGTAGTGTGTATAACGCTCTGTACAAATGGATGCTCGCTGGCGGTGAGCGTTGGCCGACTGGCAAAGAGTATGCGTGCCTGGACATCGGAAAAGCTCCGCTCGTCTAGATGTTGCCTGAGCAGGGTAAAGATAGCGTAGGGATCTTGCTCTGGCACGAGCTGAAAGTCGACGCGTGCCGTTGCCTGTGTCGGGAGCGTCGTGCCGACCTCGTTCTCTGGGAGCTTGCTCGTAATCGTCGTGACTGTGCATGTCGGCATCAAGAAATGGGTATAGTGCAGTTGAAATCCCTTTAGATTCATCAAAGGTGTGCCCCAACGCTGTTCTAGCGCGTTGTCCGTCAGGGTAGAAAGCAGCTCCGTGGCGCTGTCCTCGGCAGGCGTGAGGGCGTCGTAAAAACCCTCGATCTTCACATCCTCCTGCACATCTTTCAGACTGTTGAGTGCCCAGAGCAGCCGCCAGAGCGCGTTTGGAACGATGCCACTGTGCATAACGTCTATCGCCGTTCTGCCGGTCTGTACCGTTAGCTCCACGCTGAGCAGACCCTTGGTACCAGGGGCCAGAAGCGGGTGCGCGCCATCTTCTCCTATTCCTGTATCGTCAGTATAGCTCCAGATAGCGGCATCGGCCTGCAAAAGAGCGCTATGTTCTTCCAGGCAACGGCTCAACGCTACCATATCT
>JALYTQ010000074.1 GCA_030854195.1 Chloroflexota bacterium | reverse complement strand
GGGCCAGCCCCCTCCCTACTGGACGAAGTGGTTAGCGCTGTGTCAGGGCCAGGCGGATGCCAAAGGCGATCAGGACCGTGCCTGTTACCGCCTCCAGGCCGCGCCGTACCGATGGGCGCGTCACAAAGACGCGCACGCGTCCCAGGAAGATCGCCACCAGCGAGAGCCAGAGCACGCCCAGCGTGAAGTGGATGGCCGCAAGTAATAATGATTTAGCCAGCACCGGATCGCTTTTATGCATAAATTGTGGGAGGAAGGCGAGGTAGAAGATCGCCACTTTGGGATTGAGTATATTCGTCAGCAGACCCTCTCTGAACGACCTCAATGCACCGGCTTTCTGCTGTCCAGCAGGCTGCTCGTTTATGACAGCTTCTCCGCCTGTCGCGTGTCGGGCGCGTAACATTTGCCAGAGCGAGCGCAGGCCGAGGAAGATCAGGTAGCACGCGCCCACGAACTTCACCACCTCGAAAGCGGTGGCCGAGCGCACCAGGATAAAGGAGAGACCGAGGGCGGAGAGTGTAGCATGCACGAACAGGCCGGAGCAGATGCCCAGCGTCGTCATAATACCGGCGCGCGCGCCACGCGCAAGGACGTTACGCATAACCAGCATAGTATCCGCGCCAGGAGTAAGAGTCAGGACTAGAGCGACGCCAATAAATGCAAGGATCTGGGGATCGAACATGCGTGCATCATCTTTCTCGCTACACAAAATCCCCAGAGAAGAAAGTTTCAGACATTCTATGCTGCAACCCTCTTCTCTGGGGACTCTGCTTATCTTAATTTTCCAGTTGGAACCTAGCCGCGCAAGCGATCCAAAACGGGTGGTTGGCGCAGCTTTGCCAGCGCGCCCGCCTCGATCTGACGCACGCGTTCGCGGGTGATGCCCAGTTCGCGTCCGACCTGTTCGAGGGGATGGGCCTGGCTATTGCCGAGGCCGAAGCGCAACTGCAGAACGAGCTGCTCGCGTGGTGTCAGAACCGACTCCAACACATGTTGAACTTCATCCTTCAGCGTCTGGGTAGTTGCGAGATCCTCGGGAGAAGCGGATTCCGTATCGGCCAGCACATCGCCCAGTTCCTGCTCTTCATCTTCGCCGACCGGCAATTCCAGGGAGACGGGAGCTCCTGGAGCAGCCTGTAGCTCGATCATGCGAATGGGGTCCAGGCCGGTGGCCTCGGCCAGTTCAAGTTCGGTAGGTTCGCGTCCCAATTCTTGTAGGAGGCGTTGGCGTTCGCGGCGGATGCGGTTCAGGGCGGTATTCACATACACGGGCAAGCGAATGGTGCGACCTTTATCGGCGACCGCGCGACTGATGGCCTGGCGAATCCACCAGGTAGCGTGTGTAGAGAAGCGATGGCCCCTACGCCAGTCGTAGCGCTGGACGGCCCGAATCAGCCCGATATTGCCTTCCTGGATAAGATCGAGGAGGGTCAGGCCGCGCCCCACGTAGCGTTTGGCGATGCTAACGACGAGGCGGAGGTTCGCGAGAATAAACTGTTTCATCGCATCGCGATCGCCGGACTCAATGCGTTTGGCAAGCTCGATCTCGCGTTCATGCGTAATCATCGGAACGCGCCCGATCTCACGCAGATACGTCATCACAGCATCGGACTCGCCCGCGTCTGCGGCATTGACAGCATTCTCGTCTTGATCCTCTGAACGGCGTCGGCGCACAGCGGGGCGGCGCGCAGGATGTTCTTCCTCAGTGGTAGCTGTGGGAAGAGAGAGCGTCGCATCGGTCTCTAATTCAGGTGTATGGGAGAGCGGAGCCAGTTCCTCGTGTAGATCGGGCATCTCCTCCATCTCCAGAGGTCCAGTTTCCAGATCAAGAGGTCCCGTCTCTAGACCAGCGAGGTCTTCTTCTAGCTCTTGATCATTCTTCTCGGGTGACTCCTCCGCGTCATCCTCGGATGTATAGTCAAGGTCTTTCTTAAGGAACTTTTCAACAAGGCCGAATGGTTCCTCATCGCGACCTTTCTTTTCTTGTGACTTGTTTATGGTAAGCGTTGTTCCCGTCATGGCACGCTCTAAGTCTATCATTGTGCGCCTCCATGAAAAGTAATATCCTAAGCAGCAAGATATGTCGTTAGTCGGTCTGGTCCTACACTCAGGGAAAGCGAGCCTTCTTCGTTCGGACCAATTTGTCCGATTGCCGAGTGGGAGGAAATCAATGACGTGCATCCTGTCTCTACTAGTAGAAACATAGCCAGGTCGGAAATTATTCCTACTCCAATTATAACGCAACTCTCTCTTTCATTCTAGTCCCCTGGACACGATTTTGGCGTGCTTTCAGAAACATCCTGGAATACAAACCACCTTTTCAGTCTTATACGTTTGACACCTCCTTAAAGTGGCAAAGAATCGGTGCTTTCCTTCATATCACGTAGAGATGGTCGTTTTTTCTCTCCTTGCAAGCTCGCTATCTTTGTCACGGGCATGCGTTGGAGCATGCGTAGTAAGCGATAACTGAGATACGCAGCGACAAGCAAGCTCAGGATGAGCAACGATACCATGCCGAGAATGTTGCCGATGGCCTCCCAACTCGCGCCAAAGATATAGCCCAGCGCTAATGGAAGAATGGCGGCACATAATTCTCCACTTATATCATAAACTAAAAAGCGGTGATAAGGATAGACCTCGGCCCCTGAAAGCAGATTAATTGTTCCGCCCAGCGCCGAAACGACAGAACGACTGAGAAAGATAGCCAGCCCTCCACGTTTTGTAAAGTAAACATGCGCGCGCTCCAGACTCTGCTGCGAGATCAGATTGAAGCGCCGTGGTTGCTCCAGCCAGGCCAGTAGTCGTATGCCGATGGAGCGCCCCAGCAGGTATCCGATCTGGTCTCCGCATACCGAAGCCGTCAGCGCGATTCCTCCTACTAGAAAGACGTTGAAATCCCCCAATGCAGAAAAAGCGCCCGCCGCCAGGAGCATAAAGCTGACAGGCAGCGGAACACCGATGGCGGCCACAAAGATAATGAGCCACAGGGCCGGATAGCCATACTGCTGCATCCAGGTGATCAGGTAAGGAAGGAATGCGCTCATATTTTACTCCTCCCTCGCGGTTCTTCCCTGGTGCTGGCTGGAAGGCGTAGCGGATGCTGTTTGCGATACTTGATAACGACGCTCTGCACCTGGCTAACGAAGTGAGCGACCGGGCGATGGTAGCTCATGGCGAGCAGGTGCAGGGTCGTATGGTGCAGCGCGGGCGAAGCCGGGAGTTGGAGCTGGCTATAGAGATACGTTTCGGGAACGTGATAGGTGCGGGCGATATCGGGAATGGTCATCCAGGGACCGATTGCGCGTACATCGCCAGAGTGTGCCCACGCGTTCTGCTGGCGAAATTGTTGCCATGTTTCTACCGTGGATCTCGCGACAAAGGCCACGCAGCACAGCGTCAACAAGAGCAGGGTCAGGGTTATGGCGAAGCGTATGCGTAGACTCAACTGACAAAACTCCACGGAAAGATTTCTTCTATTATAAACTATAACGTCGGAAGTGACGTGTCAGGTACATCCTCATTATTGACGGCAGAGGTGAGTGGCTGTACACTGGTGACATATAGTGAAGACGACATGGAGAGATATAGAGAGATGCAACCTCTGCAGGTAGCTATTAAGCGCGTCGATGCCACACTTCCTCTGCCCGCGTATGCCACAGCGGGTTCAGTGGGCTTCGATCTGTACTGTCGCGAAGAGACCGAGGTCATGCCGCGCCAACTGGCCCGTATTCCTGGTAACGTCATCGTGCGCACGCCGCCGGGCTATATGCTGCTGCTGACTATGCGCAGCAGCACGGCGCGCCGCAAAGGGCTGCTTATACCCAATGGCGTCGGGGTTGTTGATCAAGACTACTCGGGCGAGGGTGACGAGGTAATGGTATCGGTATATAATTTTAAGGATGAAGCGGTCCGAGTTGCGCGTGGAGAGCGCGTGGCCCAGGGCATCTTTGTGCCGATCATGCGCGTGGCCTGGCAAGAAGTCGACGAAATGGGCCAGGCGCGTGGCGGCTTTGGAAGTACAGGTGCGTGATGATCAATTATTATGCCTTGCTAGAAGTTTCGCGCGATGCGTCGCTCGCGCAGATTAAGCGCTCCTATCGCCGCCTCGTGCGCCTGTACCATCCCGATGTAAACAAGCAGGCGCACGAAGACCGCATTCGGCAACTCAACGAAGCCTATGAGGTGCTCGGCGACCTGGCGAAGCGCGCCGCCTATGACGCCCTGCTGTTGCAAGAACTGCGCAACGCCGCCCTGCAAGAACTCCTGCGCCGCCAACACGAGGAAGCGTTGCGGGAACCGAGGATGACATGGGCGCAAGGCATCGTCGGCTTTGTGAAGGAATTTAAAAAAGCACTCCACGAAGAATAGCAACATAGAACCACCGCTTTCTGCTGCAACAAAAGTTAGTATCTTTTCCAGCCTCCTCTACGTGTATTAAGAGGAATAATTGTTTGTATTGCATATCCCCTTGAGCACTGTCTTCTTGTCTGTAACACAACATGGCAAGGGAGCAGTAAACTCTGATGAATGAGGTATGAAAATGGCAACAAATCAGCAAAAGCGACAGAATGACGACAAGGATACACCTCTGCAAAAGGTAAAGTCGGAGGTGCAGAAAGCGGAATCATCTTCAACGGCGAAAGACATTGAGGAGTCTGCTGTTATGCAAAAAGGCGTTGGACCCCTGCGCGCCTTTTTCAAAAAGTTTACCAACGACTGGACGATGAACCTGCAGGCTGGCGCGCTGGCCTACAGCCTCGTAGTAGCCATCTTCCCCATCCTGGTAGCGCTGTTTTTAATCTTCGGCATCGTTCTGGGCAACCTGGGTCCCAGCGTACAGCAATCGTTTACGAACGCTGTAGCGAATGTCTTGCCCAATGGGCTGGGCCACGGTGTCATCGAGCAGGTGTTGAACAGAATTCAGAAATCTGCTGGAGTGTTAGGAATTATCGTGCTGGTCACCGCTATCTTTGGTGGCTCGCGCCTCTTCGTCCTGATTGAAAACTGTTTCTCCCTGATCTATCATCAACCACCGCGTACTCCGATCAAGCAGAACCTGATAGCGATAGGCATGCTCCTGATCTTCGCTATACTGATACCGTTCATGCTTCTGGCGTCGAGCGCGCCCGCTCTGCTCATCTCGGTTCTGAAGACCACGTTCCTCAGTAGCATTCCAGGGGGGCAGTTCCTTTTTAGCGCGATCAGTATCCTGGGCAGCCTGCTGATCACATGGATATTGTTCGAGGCCATCTACATGATTATTCCTAACCAGCATATAAGCTTCCGCGACAGCTGGCGTGGGGCCATCATGGCCGCCATCGGACTACAGATCTACCTGACGCTATTCCCCTTCTATACCGCCCACTTCCTGGGTGGCTACGGTGGTCAGGCGGGCTTCGCGTTGATTATGATCGTCTTTTTCTACTACTTCGCGGTAATACTCCTGTTGGGTGCCCAGGTCAACGCGTTCTTCGCGGAAGGCATTCAGAAGACGCCCGACAATCTGGCGAGCATGGTACACCAGAAGACCGATCGCGATCCTAAGCCGCCGGAGGAGCAGCATATGCAGGCAACGCCCGAGCATAAAGAAGACATGGATGCGCGGAAAGACGAGCGCTAAATAGTAGGGATGGGCCTTGCGTCCATCCGGTCCAGCGAGCGCGAATCGGCCCAGTGAGCCGGATGGACGCAAGGCCCATCCCTACTAGCTATGGCAAAAGATCGCCGAGCGCCTTTTCATAGACGCTATACACATCATTGCTGAAGAGCACGAAGATCACCTGTTGCAGACTGGTCGCTTTCTTGATATGCTCGCTCACCGTGCGCAGCGCGATGGGCGCGGCCTCCTCGACAGGGTAGCCATAGACGCCGGTACTGATCGAAGGGAAGGCGATGCTCTTTACCGCGTATTGCTCGGCCAGATCGAGGCACGCCTGATACGCGCTGGCAAGCAGGCGCGCATCATCGCCGCGCTGGTGGTAAACGGGGCCGACCGCGTGAAAGACGTACTGTGCCTTGAGGCGGCCCGCCGTCGTCGCCACCGCGCTGCCGGTGGGACAGCCGCCGATCTTGCGGCACTCCTGCATAATCGTCGGACCACCGGCGCGATGAATAGCGCCATCCACTCCGCTTCCGCCCGCCAGACCTGAGTTCGCCGCGTTAACGATTGCATCGACCTGCACATCGACGATGTTCCCACGCAACAGCACGAGCGTTGTATTGTTCAGTTTGTATGTTGACATAAATTTTTCCATTTCAGCAGCTCTAGACAAAGCGTATTTTGCAGCATTGTACACTATAGCAGGAGAAGATGCCAGAGGAAAGCGCTGAATGTAAAAAGGAGCAAGCATGGGGGTAGACAACGGGTAGCATAGCCTCGAAGGCATCAGCGGGTAGATAGGCCGCACCTACCTGGCATCAATGCACGTCGAGGCTATGTGGCAATGAGGGACACTTCACTACGAACTACTTCTTGACAACAGCTTCCGAGAGTTCTTTGCCAGGGAAGAAGCGCACGCGTTCTTTTGCGGGCACCTCGATTGGTTTTCGGTCGCGTGGGTTGACCCCTTTACGAGCAGCGCTCTGGCGTACCTTGAAGGAGCCAAAGCCTACTAGACGGACTTCATCGCCATCTTGAAGTGCCTCGCGGATCGCGTCGAGGGTTGCTTCCAGCACTTCAGATGCCTGCTTTTGGGATAGTTTCGCCTGTTTGGCAATGCGCTTAGAAAGCTCTTGCCTGCCTATAGTAGAGACGCCATTTTTGTCGGTCTGTTCTTTGGCCATAGGTTCGGAATCCTCCTTGCAACAATCAACACACGTCGCTTTTTCGTCCCAATGTTGCTACTGTTGGGCCTGTAGAGCGGCATTACAACCTCACTGCCGATAGGAGTATAGCATGTGATTTTGAGAAATACAAGCATCCCACTATGCTCCAATAGCTGGTTTAAGGGATGAAGCCGCTCTACAGGCCGATCTAATCTATCGCACAGGTCGAAAAATGGCCTCTCAGGCTAATCGACCGACGTTGCTTCTACGCGGTGATTTACCTCTTCAGTAGGGATGGGGCTGGCCCCCATCCGGTTCCCACGCTGTGGCTGTTGGGCCAGATGGGGGCCAGCCCCATCCCTACTGAACGGTTAGGCGGTGATTGAATAGAGGAGCAGTCCATCCTTTGTGCGCTGCTGCTCAACCTGGTCCTGGAAGCGCAGGTACTCCAGGTGGGAGATCACTTCCGCGACCGCCATGCGTCGTGCCTCGTCGCTATTGAGCGTGCGATGTTTGAAGAGCTGCCCCGTGAGCTGGTTCGCGTGTTGGGGACCGGCCTCCAGTAGCTCCAGAATGTAGTGCAGGCGCTCGTCGTGATGGGCGGCGATCTCAGCGGTCCGGCCTGCCAGGTCGGTAAATGGTTCGCCGTGTCCTGGCAACACCATGCTCGCGGGCAGTTGCGAAACTTTGCGCAGGGACGCCAGGTAGTCGCCCAGAGGATTGGGGCGATCCCTATCGGAATAGAGTCCGATGTTCGGCGTAATCCGTGGCAGCACGTGGTCAGCCGCCAGAAAGACACCGTCGCGCTCGCGGAAGAGGCAGATATGGCCGTCGGAGTGGCCCGGCGTCCAGATCACGCGGTAGCTATCGCCCAGCAGATCGAGAGATTGTCCATCTTCGACGAGCGTAATCTTGTCATGCGGCGGCACGCTAATCACCTGGCGCATAGCTTTTTGATCGGCGTGGGTATACCATAGTTCAGTGGGTGGGAGTCCATGCTGCTGAAAAAAGGCCGAGACGTGTTCGAAGCGCCTGGGTATGGTGCCGGACCAGACGATCTGCAGACTGGCTTCGTCGATTGGATGCATGTAGACGGGTGCGCCGCTCTGTGCCTGAAGGTCGCCTGAAAGTCCAACGTGGTCAGGATGATGATGTGTCAGAACGATAGCCTGCAAATTAGCGAGGCTCAGACCCGCCTGCTTCAACCACGCGGCAAACGCCGCGCGCGCCTCCGGTGTTCCCATTCCCGTATCAATCAGCGCCCAGCCGTCCTTGCCTACCAGCGCGTGCATATTTGCCGTGCGCAGAGGAAACGGAATCGGCACAGTGATCTTCCATAGATTCGGGAGCACTTCACGTGTTACGGGTAGCAATGCGTCATTTGATGGGGACTGTCCCGCTGAAGCCTGTTGCATGATGAGGGTCTATCCTTCTTTGTCCGCTATATGCAAATTACATCTATATCCAGATGGTTCTGTATTGATTGTATAGTGTAGTTGGATGATATGTCAAATGAAAAGGAAAGGGAGCGGTCTCCTTGTACGTTCGCCAATAGCACACTTCTCCTATGCCAACCGGCAAATTTTCCATCAGAAACAGCTCTTTTGCCACCTCTTAACCAATACCGGCGGCTTACCGCGAAATCCGTTAGTACTTCTTATATTATAAAAGTCGCATAAGCATTATATGATAGATGGTTTTGTATATCATTTATAGTCGTGTAAGTTATTTAAAGCAGTTTTTGTTAGTAGGGCATTTCAAGCTTGCCCAGTTTGCTTTGTCGTTTGCTGTATGCAGGATTTATATAGAGAATGAAAATCCTTTGCAAGAAAAATTTACAGGCCCGTAAAACTCATTCTGCATCGACATATTTTTGTATATTATAAGTTATCCACAAGTTATCCACCGACCGGCGAAAAATTGGTGGATAACACTCTTTTCCCCGGCCTTGAGAAATGTTACAATGAAGTGGGGAAAAGTGGGGCATTTTGGTGAACCAGAACAGTGGATGGGGAAAATCGGTGAAAAGGACCAGGAAAAGGGAGCGTTTTTGATCGTTTCACCGGATGCTCACGGCGCGATAGTAGAAAAGGCACGCAATGTTTCTCGGCGAATACGAACATACAATCGATGCCAAAGGACGCATGGCTGTTCCCGCGAAATTTCGGGCGCAGATGGACAGCGGTGCCGTCATCAGTAAAGGCATGGGAGCATGTCTCTCGGTCTATACTATGCAGCGTTGGGAGCAGAAGTCCGACGAACTGGTAGCGGGGAAGACGAGCGACGACCTGCGTGACTTCGAGCGGCGCATCTATCCAAGTGCCAGTGAGTTGGAGCTGGACGCGCAGGGGCGCATCGTTATTCCCGCCAAGCTGCGTACCTATGCCACCCTGGGTACGGAGGTGACGATAGCAGGCGTGCGCGACCACTTCGAAATCTGGGATCGCACGGCCTGGCAGACCTATCAAGAGCGACTAGACGCCGAGGGGAGCAAAATTCCCTTCTAATATACATAAAGTTTATTTCTCATGACGACAGAGCATACACAACATGTGCCGGTCATGCTGGACGAGGTGTTGAAGTATCTTCAGCCGCGACCAGGTGGTCACTATATAGATGGCACGGTGGGCGGGGGAGGGCATACTCAGGCCATTCTGGAGCATTCACAGCCCGATGGTCGGGTGCTTGGTATCGATGCTGACGCACAGGCATTGGAGCGCGTGGGAGCGCGGCTCTCGGGATTTGTAGACAACGGACGCTTGCAACTGGTGCAGGGAAATTTCGCGGATCTCGCGCGCATTGTAGACGAGACCTGGACTGGCTCTATACAGGGAATTCTGCTCGATCTGGGCTTCTCATCGGACCAGATGGACGATCCCGAGCGGGGCTTCTCCTTTAGTGCCGACGGTCCTCTCGATATGCGGCTCGACCGTTCGCTGGAGCTTTCAGCTGCGGATCTGGTCAATACCGCGAGTGAGCGGGAGCTGGCGGACATTTTCTGGCTCTACGGTGAGGAGAGGCGTTCGCGCCAGATCGCCAGGCGCATTGTACGCGAGCGCGCAAAGGGTCCAATTGAGCGGACGGGCCGCCTGGCAGCATTGGCCGCTGCCGGTGTTCCATACAAATATGGAGCGATTCATCCGGCGACGCGGATCTTTCAAGCGCTACGTATCGCGGTCAATGCCGAGTTAGAGCGTCTGACGACGGTGCTTCCGCAGATGGTCGAGACATTGCGCACGAGGAGAACGGCAGGCGAGGAGCATGGAGAGGGCGACGGGAGAATGGTGATTATCGCCTTTCATTCGCTGGAAGACAGGATTGTCAAAGAGTTTCTGCGCCGCGAGGCGACCGATTGTATCTGTCCGCCGGGTGCTCCTGTTTGCATCTGTGGTCATAAAGCCAGCCTGCGCATCCTGACGCGCAAGCCTGTGACCCCGACTGATCAGGAGGTCGAGCAGAATCCTCGCGCTCGTAGTGCCAAGCTGCGGGCCGCTGAAATAGTTGTTGGTTCGTAGTGCGTCACAGGTAGGGAGGGGCGGATATGCAGGGAAAAATTCAGCATCCTGGAGGAGCGCCGCGTATGTATGGTCTGAAGGAGCGCGAGGACACCGCACAAAGTGTGCCACAAAGAACACGGCTGGTCGCCAGGCGACGCCGACAACTTTACCCATTCTTTTTTCATATGGGGCCGGTCGCTTTGTGCATTACCAGTGTGCTTTTAATCGGATTAATGGCGATTCTCTACCTGAGCCAGGTTAGCCAGGCCGTCTCTGCCAATCAGCAATTGCAGACCATCAATGCGCAACAGGCCGCCCAGAAGCGTCAGAATCAGGATCTGGTCAATATAATCGCTCAGGAGCAATCGCCCGCGTATATCGCGGCTGGCGCGCATAAGCTCGGGCTTGTGCCAGCCGGTCCCGACGCAGTTCAGGTGCTGGTCGTGAAACATCTTTTACCTTTGACGAACAATCAACAAGGTTCTCAACCATAGTTTTCTGCTGAAAAGAGGAGTCCATAGATGAGTGCAGAACTGCAACGAGCGCGCAACCGGCAGATGATCGTCTTCCTGCTGGTCTGTGCTGCTATGCTGATTCTGCTGGGACGCCTCTACTACTGGCAGGTTATACGCTCAAGCTATCTTTCGCAGCTGGCAAACGATGAACATATTCAGAGCCAGGTGGTCAACGCGCCGCGTGGCTACATCTACGATATCCAGGGGCATGTCCTGGCAACTAATGTTGTGCGCGACGATGTGTATATAGCACCTATACAATTCGCAACCGACTATACAGGCGATAACGCCCAGGCTGAACTGGCCTTGCTGTGCAGTAAGTTGCATCGGGTGCTGCCACAGCTCTCGGAGGACACGCTGAAAGGGCTCTTCAACTCGCATCAGGCGTCCGTGCGTATCGCGGGACCGATCGAGCCGACGCAGAGTCAGCAGTTGCGCGCTCTACAGCTGCCCGACACCTTTCTGGAGCCGCGTACCTTGCGTGTCTATCCCGATGGCGATCTGGCTTCCCAGGTGCTGGGCTATGTGCAGGAAGATCAGGGCGGTGTCTATGGCATCGAGCAGAAGTATAATACGCTGCTGGCTGGAAAGTCCGGTAGTCTGACGGCTGAGACCGATCTGATGGGCAACCCCCTGACGGTCGGAGTGAGCTCGCAGCAACAGGCCATTTCAGGCGCGAATCTGACGCTGACGATTGATAGCAATATTCAGTATCTCGTGCAGAGCGAACTGACCGCTGCTGTAAAGAACTTGAAGGCGCAGAGTGGAACCGTCGTAATTCTGAATGCGCGTACTGGTGCTGTAGTCGCGATGGCTGGTGCGCCGAGCTTCGATCCCAATAACTATGGCGCTGCTAGCGATCAGAAGGGCTGCCTCGGGACCGAGGACGTGTACTTTAATCCGGCCCTCTTCTGCGCGTACGAGCCGGGTTCGACCATGAAATCTGTGACGATGGCCGCGGCGCTCGATCAGGGTTTGATCACGCCCAATACGTCCTTTTATGATCCTGGCTACCTGAACTTCACCGATGGGACGCCCACGGTGACGAACTGGGCCAACCAGGGCTATGGAACGGAGACGATGACGCAGGTGTTGGAGCATTCGGCCAATGTCGGCGCGGCGTATGTAGCACATAACATTTTGGGTCCAGGTCGCTTCTATCCTTACTTGCAGCGCTTCGGCTTTGGCAAGAGCACCGGACTGGAAGACCCCGAGACTGCTGGTACGTATCGCGATCCGTCGTCTGCCGACTGGACACCAAGTGATCTGACACGGCAGTCATTTGGGCAGAGTATCCTGGTAACGCCGCTGCAGATGGCGATGGTGTATCAGACGATCGCCAACGATGGCGTGATGATGCAGCCCTATCTCGTCGCTTCTGTCAATAATAACGGGCATATAACGACGACGCAGCCGCAGGTCAAGCGCCGCGTAATCAGTGCGAGCGCCGCCGAATTGCTGAAAGGTATGCTGGTCAATGCGGCGAACTTTAATAAACAGGCGACGTTTCCAGGCTATAGCGTTGCGGTGAAAACGGGGACGGCCACTACCCAGGGCATCTCGGACGATCAGACGGTGGCGTCGATGGCTGGCTTCCTGCCCGCGTCAAATCCGCAATACGTGGTTCTGGTCAAGTTGGATCGGCCCCAGGCCACTATATTCGGTGGCACGGCGGCTGGCCCTTTGTGGAAGACTATCGCTCAGCAACTCATGTGGCACTATAACGTTACGCCTGATCAATAATGATGGAGCAGTAGACGTGCGGGGAGTAGGAGGTGTATGGGGCGTTTCACGACGAGAAGGTATGCTATGCAAAATGAAAATAAAGATGTTGACCACGCATCTCTGAGTGACGTATGGCGCGAGCTTCTAGGAGGCAGAGAGACAGAAGTCTCGCAGACCTCTCCTGAAGCGCCTGTGCCGACACTTAAGAGCGATCCCTGGAGTGCGTTATTGCGAGCAAAAGATATTGAGGCCATCGACTTGCAACAGGTACAGATGCACCTGAGCGATCAGGACGTTGAGCAGGCGCTGCAAGTTATGCAAGAGCAGCCCACGCAAGCTAAGAACGATACATCTGATTTACATGGCTCGTAGTGAGTATACTCGAAAAAATGTTCTATGTCAAGTGAGGAAAACAGGCGTTCATGCTACGAGATAGGCTAAGACAAGAAAAGAATGCTGTCGCTAAAGGAAAGCACAGGAGCGAGCTCTCTCCTCCCGTGATGCGTTCTCCTGCCCTTGAAGCGGCGGAACGCCAGCATCGCCAGCAGGAGAACCAGGTGCCCGCAAGTGGTGCCCGGCGACCTGTGCAGAAAAAGCCTTCTCGTAACGTAAAGATGAGCTACGCTGTAGAGGATACGCTGGTGCGTCCGGCCCCGCGCAAGAGCCTGCCACCTCTCGCGAGTCGCGCGAAGATCGCCGCGACGCCTGCTGTGAGGCAACGGACTGGATTGACGGCGAGCTGGCGTCTGCGTTCAGCAGAGGTTGCCGCGCCGCCCAGTACGCCGGTGCAGGTGATCAGCGACGATGAGCAGAAGAAGCTCTCCGAACTTGAGATGCGCCTCCCACGCGTGGCAGGCAAGATCGATGCGTGGCTGCTTGCTTCTGTGCTAGCGCTGCTCTGTAGCGGCCTGGTGATGGTATATAGTGCGAGTTCGTTCTTGGCGGCGCGCGACTACGGTGACGCTTCTTACTTCTTTCAGAAGCAGTTCGTCTGGGCGCTGCTCGGCGTGGTCGTTATGCTCGTAACCATGCGTATAGACTACCGGCAGTGGCGGCGCTTCTCTTTGCTGGGCATGGTTATTATGCTCCCATTGCTGGTGATCGTTTTATTAGTGGGCACGACGGCCTATGGTGCTGCGCGCTGGATAGGCTTTGGCTCTTTCTTCTCATTTCAACCGAGCGAATTGACCAAGCTGGTGCTGGCGCTCTATGTGGCGGACTGGCTGGCTCGCAAGGGCAAGCAGGTAGAGACGTTTCTGTACGGGCTCGCTCCGTTCGTGCTGCTAGTAGGCTTGATCCTGGGGCTGGTGTTGCTAGAGAACGACATGGGCACGACGATCATTATCGCGGGACTTGCCACGGTGATGTTTTTTACGGCGGGGGCCAATCTCGTGCAGTTCCTGCTGGCACTGGGCTGCGGCGGACTGATTTTCTTGACGCAGGCGTTGCATGGCTACCGCTACTTCCGGTTGATGGGCTTTTTGGACCCGTTCAAAAATGTTACCAGCATCAACCTGCAGCTCTATCAGTCATTGTTGGCACTGGGCTCGGGCGGCTGGCTTGGCGTCGGACTGGGAGCAAGCCGTCAGAAGACGGGGTATCTGCCCTTCCCACAAGTCGACTCGATCTTCGCCATTATCGGCGAGGAGCTGGGCTTTATCGGCTGCGCGCTGATCGTGATGCTGTTTCTGTTCCTGGCGTTTCGTGGCTTTCGCCTGGCGCGGCGCACGCAGGACATCTATGGTGCCTTGCTGGCGACCGGCATCACGACCTGGCTGATCTTGCAGGCAATGCTCAATATCGGATCGACGACTGGGACGATCCCTTATACAGGAGTGCCGCTGCCGTTTATTACCTATGGCGGCTCTTCGCTAGTCATTACTATGGCGGCTGTAGGGGTGCTCCTGAATATCTCGCGCTATATTCAGGAGCCGGAAAATCCAGCCCTGTCGAAGCGCACAGTGACGAGAACCATAAGACGAAAAGATAAATAATGCGAATTTTGATCTCAGGCGGCGGCACGGGAGGCCATATCTATCCGGCCCTCTCGGTGGCGCTGCAGCTACAAAATGAATATAAAGCCGACATTCTCTATCTAGGGAGCGACGATGGCCTGGAAACAGAGTTGATACCTGCCGCCGGTCTCCGTCTTGCGCGGATCAAGGCTGGCAAGCTGCAGCGTTTTGTCTCCTGGCGGACCGTCACTGGTGTTGCGCGTGTTCCCGTTGGTATGGTGCAGGCGCTAGGCATAGTACGGAACTTTCATGCCGATGCAGCCTTTACCAGTGGCGGCTACGTGGCGGTTCCGGCTGGCTTTGCCGCCAGACTCAATGGCGTCCCGCTGCTGATGCATCAGCAGGATGTGCAGCCAAATCTTTCGAACCGCCTGCTCGCGCCGCTGGCGACGCGTATCTCGGTGGCCTTTGCCGACTCGCTGCACTACTTTCCGGCAGGAAAGACGCT
Organism: Chloroflexota bacterium; assembly: GCA_030854195.1. Classification (GTDB taxonomy): domain Bacteria; phylum Chloroflexota; class Ktedonobacteria; order Ktedonobacterales; family Ktedonobacteraceae; genus JACDAE01. The sequence goes on along the minus strand of JALYTQ010000074.1, from coordinate 3,498 downwards.
GCATCTCGGCAACCCTGTACGGCAGGCGATTCTGGATGCGCGCCAGACGCCGCCGCGGCAGGCGCGTACGATGCTTGGCCTTGCACCCGATCTGCCGCTCCTGTTAGTCACGGGCGGGAGCCAGGGAGCGCGCCACCTCAATCAAACGGTGTGTCGCGCCCTGCCCGACCTGCTGACGTATTGCCAGGTCTTGCAGATCAGCGGCAAAAACCTGTTCGACGAGACGCGCACGCTCTCTGAAAGCACGCTGGCGGCTCTACCAGCCGAGACAAGGCAGCGCTATCGGCTGGAACCGTATATGGACGCGGAGATGCCCCTGGCCCTGCAGGCCGCCGAGCTGGTGGTCTGTCGCGCGGGCGCCGCGACCTTGAGCGAACTGGCAGTGTTGGGCAAGCCCAGCATCCTGGTCCCTTTACCGCCCGCGCTGGGTGGCTCGCCGCAAGAGACCAATGCCGCTATGTTCGAACGCGCACAGGCGGCGGTGGTTGTGCGCAACGACGATTTGAACCCTGAATCACTTGTAGAACGTGTTAAAAATAATATTACATCTTATGTAAAGTTGCAGGCTATGGAGGAGGCTGTCGGGAAGCTGGCGCGGCCAACGGCAACGCAGGATATCGTAGCAGCGGTCGTCAAGATGGCGCGAGGCGTCAAAGAAGCAAAGCGAGAGGTGATAAGCATTTGAAGAAGTCCCACTTGCATTTCATGGGAATAGGCGGACAAGGTATCTCCGCTGTGGCGCAGATGGCGCGACTGAACGGAGATATGGTGACAGGCTGCGATCGCCAGCCGTCAGCGACCACCCATGCCCTGAAACAGGCAGGGATTGAAGTGCAGCTCGGGCACAGCGCGGACCACCTGGCGGGGGTCGACGCCCTGGTAATCAGTCCGGCTGTTACCTCGCTCAATCCGCAGAATCCAGAGTTGCTCGAAGCGCAGCGGCGTGGTATGCGCGTCTGTACCTGGCAGGAGCTGCTTGGCTCTTTGATGCAGCAGAAATGCGTGCTCTCGGTCTCCGGTGTGCATGGCAAGGGCACTGTGACGGCGATGCTCTCGTTGATGCTGGTCGCTGCTGGATTGGACCCGACCTGCGAGATCGGCGCGGTCGTGCCGGGCTTTGGCGCGAACTATCGTCTGGGCAAGGGCCAGTACTTTGTCAACGAAGCCGACGAGTTCAACCATAATTTCTGGCATTATCATCCGCGTGTGGCGGTCGTGACCTCGATAGAGTTCGAGCACCCAGAGTTCTTTGCCGACTATGAAGCATTTCTCGCTGCTTTCGAGCACTTTATTCGCGGCATGGATCTGCATGGCGATTGGCCCATCCCGCCGTTGCTGGTTCTCAACGCGGATAGTCCCGGCTGCCTGGAGCTGCGCGCGCGACTCGCTGATTGGCCCGGTTCTGTGATTACCTATTCAACCCATGGAGCGAAGCAAGCGGCACCAGACGAGCAGGCAATGTTCGAGGCGTACGATATAGATACGGATGGCGAAACGAGCTTTCGCGTGAGGGCGCGCAATGACGACGCCTTGCTTGCGGATCGCGTTTTCCATCTACAGTTGCCGGGTGTACACAATATAGAAAATGCGCTGGCAGCCCTCTGTGTGGCGCGTGTAGTCGGTGTGGATGTCGAGACCATTGCGCGAACGCTGGAAGGCTTTAGCGGCACGCGCAGGCGTTTTGAGACACGCTATCAGGGTCTGCTAGCGATCAATGGACGCGACCTGGATGTCATGCTAGTAGACGACTACGCGCATCATCCCACCGCGATCGCCGCGACACTGGAGGCGGCGCGCAGGCGCTATCCAGCACGGCGGTTAGTCGCGGTCTACCAGCCGCACATGTACAGTAGAACAAAGACCTTTTTTAAGCAGTTCCTGTCAGCTTTTGACGCGGCGGATGTCGTAATTATCAGCGATATCTTCCCCGCTCGTGAGCGCGACACTGGTCTGGTACACGCGCGCGAACTGGTAGACGCCATTGCGCAGCGGCCCCGCTTTGCGCAGGGGGGCGCGCGCGTACTATACGGTGGCGACGTACAGGACACGTTCGAATTGTTAAGTAAAACATTACAAGCAAACGATCTCGCTGTAATAATGGGAGCGGGAGATATCTATAAAGTGACCGCGTTGTTGCTGCGAGAAGCGGCATAGAGGAAATCTATATGACTTTCGATGTTGAGACAACATATCGCGAACTACAGACACACTTCAAGGTGCGTCGTAACGAGCCGCTCGCGCGCCATTCGACCTTTGGCGTGGGTGGTCCGGCGGATGTGTGGGTCTCGCTCGATACAAAAGATGATTTGATTGGTCTTGTGACACTGTGTAGCGAGCAGCGCTGGCCCTTGCTGCTCATGGGCAATGGCACGAATGTCTTGTATGCTGATGCGGGCGTGCGCGGCATTGTAGCGCGTCTGGCCCTTAGCAACTATTCGATTGAGGATCACGGTGATGGTACAGCATTCTTAACGGCAGAGGCGGGTATAAGCTGGCCGCGTCTGCTGAACGAACTGGCTCCTCTGGGTTGGGGAGGGCTGGAATTCGGACCCGGCATTCCGGGGACGCTTGGTGGTGGCGTCATTAGCAACGCCGGTGCGCATGGAAGCGACCTGGGAAGTGTGCTTGAGTGGGTCGATGTGCTGGATGCACGCACAGCTGAGAGTGCAGCCGCGCAACCAGTGCTACAGCGTTATCAACACGCTGAACTCGCCCTGAGCTACCGGCATAGCCGCTTTCGCGCCCGCCGACGCGTGCAGTTCGACGAGCAGGGCTACCCGCTAGCGGCCCCGCGCCAGCTGATAGAACCGGCTGAGATTATCGTGCAACTGGGCGTGCATCTGCATAAAGAAGATCCGCAGCGCTTGCGGGCCGTGATCGCCGATCACAAGCAACATCGTAAGAGGACGCAGCCGCCGCAGCAGAGTGCTGGCTCGATCTTCAAAAATCCAGAGGGGGATTATGCCGGGCGTCTCATCGAGGCTGTCGGTATGAAAGGGATGTGGCACGGTCGGGCGCAGATTTCGGAGCGCCACGCTAACTTTATTGTGAATGTAGGAGGTGCAAGTGCCGCCGATGTTGCGGCGCTTGTCAGGGAGGCGCATAACCGCGTCAGCGCACAGTTCGGCATCAACCTCGAACTGGAAGTTGAGCTACGCGGCGAGTGGAAGGTTGTAGCATCATGACAGAGAAGAAACGACTACCGGAGCAGGTGGCTTCGCACACATATAGAAAACAGGCATTGGCACATCCTGCCACCAGGCAACCTGTCGGCAGGGAGGTAAACAGGGGAGAGAGACGCGAGGCTCAACACACCTTGCAGCGCGTAGTAACGATTCCCGAGGCTGATCCATCATCCGCGTGGAATACGTTCGCGCAGCGCCAGGAGAGGCGGCGGCGGGCTAGTTCCAGGCCAATATACCAGGAGATGGTACCAGTGGCACCTCGCACCTACGCGCGGACGGGAACGCGCGCGTCTAGCGGACGCTTAAAGGCGGT
>JALYTQ010000330.1 GCA_030854195.1 Chloroflexota bacterium | reverse complement strand
ACGATGCCGACAAGCCCCATTGCCAGCAAGCTCAGCAGCGAAAACGATAGCGCCCCACCGTAGATCGGCAACGTCAGCATCAGGAGCATCAGCCAACCAACGTAGGCGATGGCTGCCGCGAGATAGATCGAGAAGCGCAGCGAGAGTAGCAGCGTCAGGCCCATAATCAGCAGCAGAGGCATCAACCAGTCGAGCGTCAGTGTCAGGAAGCTTTCGCCTCCGCGTGTCAGCAGCAGCAGGCTCAGGAGCAGGCCCAGGCCAATATCGTAGAGGAGCACCACAAGCAGGCGCGCAATGGTAAGCTGCTGCGGAGACGGTGGGCACGAGAGTTCGAATTCGAGCATGTGCAGCCGCACGCCGCGAAAAATGGCCTGTGTGCCCAGGTACGCGAGAAAGGGACCGACGATCTGCAAGATGAGGGCGTAGGAACCGGGAATCACGAAATGGGCGAGAAAGCCGAGCAGCACCAGGAACGCGCTCAAGAGCCAGAAGGATGGCTGGAGGATGCTGACCTGAGCACGTGCAACCTCTAAAAAGGTGAGCAGCCGACCCCAGGCATCGCGCCTCTGAGCACGCAGCACCTGACGAACAGGCGAGAGCTCGGCCAACAGCGGCGTCAGGCAAGCGAGCAGGCGCTGTTTATTGGCTGCCGTAGGCGCGGGCGCGTTCCAGGCGCGCAAGGCGAGCAGCGCCGGTGCCAGCTCAGCGATCTCATCAGGCGTCTCGCCCTGTTCGCGCAGCGCCTGCTCCAGATGCTCTGAACTATCGAGCGGCCAGGAATTGTGTAGACTCATTACCTCACCCATCCTTCTTTGGTTGTGCTCAGCAGGGCGCGCAAACGGCGGGTGCCGATCGAGAGGCGCGACTTCACCGTGCCCAGCGGTATGTGCAGCGTCTCGGCGATCTCTTGCAGGCTCAGACCATTATAAAAACGCAAAATAAGGGTCACGCGATACTCCTCACCGAGCTGTCCCAGCGCGGCGGCGACCATGTGCCCCTGCTCGCCCAACAGTGCGGCCTCCTCGGGACCAGGAGTCGTATCGTAGATGCCCTCCATGATCTCTTCGTCCTGCGCGACATCGCGGCGCACACGGGCCGATTTGAAATAATCCCGCCCCTGGTTGATCGCGATGGCGTACAGCCACGGTTTGAATGGCCTTCCCGGCTGATAGCTGCCACGCTGCAGAACGCGCAGAAAGGTCTCCTGAACGATATCCTCGGCCAGCTGACGATTCCCGCCCAGGAAGCGGTACAGATAGCCGAGCAGCGGGCCATAGTGGCGCTCCACGAGCAGTGACAATGCCCGTGTCTCGCCACTCAGCACACCCACCATCAACTGTTCATCGCTCAGCATCTCCATGCACTACGCTCTCTCTGCAACAAAATAATGTGGCCATTCGTATCTCTGCTACGATTATAGAAAGCAAAAGGTTCGGGTGGACCCTCTGGATGACCGAATACCTATCGGGATATGCAAGGCGCGCCAACTATGCTATACTGCACTCGAAATCATACTGGTGCCGGGTGCGTCCCGTTTGTGAGACGCTGCTATGCTGTTTTGCGAATATTGTCGTTTAACAAAATAATGAGGATTCTCAAAACAGTGATCGATTTGACAAAATCGTGCTCACCCAAATTAGCAGTCAAAGGGCATTCTTCAAGCGTATACAAACGTATTATGAACACTATCTAGTGAGAAGGACAGCAAATTATGCGTCGAGGAACACTCCCATTCCTCCTATTAATTATCCTGCTGGGTCTGGGGGCAGCATACGTCGTCTTCTGGCCCAGCGCGGGTAAAGACGGGAAGCCATTTCTCGGCATCCCCAATAATTTTACCATCCGCAAGGGCCTCGACCTCCAGGGCGGCATCAGCGTCTTGCTCGTTCCCGAAAAGGGACAGGATACGTCCGACGCGGTTATGCAGGCCGCGCGCAACCAGATCGAGCAGCGCGTCAATAGCGGCCTCGCCGTAAATGAGCCAAGCATCCGCGTACAGAGCACCGGCGGAACACCGAGCATCTCCGTTGAGCTGCCAGGTTTTAATAGCGGCAACGAGCAACAGGCCATCAACACGCTGCTGAAAACGGGCAAGCTCGAATTCTGGGATACCGGCTCGACCAGCGTGCCGCAGAACTCTCCGTTCGACCCCAGCCAGTTCACATCCACCAATCCGGGCGGCAAGCCGCTCTTCACCGGTGCCGATCTCGATCCAAATAGCCTGAGCGTGGGCCAGGACCAGCAGACGGCGGCCTACGTGATCAACTTCTCTATGAAGGGCGCTGCCTTTGGCAAGTTGAGCAGCTACACGGCCAACCATATTGGCAACTACCTGACCATCACGCTCGACCGGGTCGTGGTTTCATCACCGGTCATTCAGTCGCAGCTCCCCGGCTCGGGACAGATCACCGGGCAGTTTACGCTGGACACAGCAACACAGCTCGTAAACGTTCTGAAATACGGTTCGCTGCCGGTAACGCTACGCATCGAGAGCGAGGAAACGGTCGGGGCCACGCTTGGACAGGATTCCATCAATCGTAGCCTGATGGCCGGTGAGATCGGTATCGCCATCGTTATTCTGTTTATGCTGCTGTACTATCGCCTGCCCGGCTTCCTGGCCGACTGCGCGCTCCTCCTTTACGCGATGTTCACTTTCGCCGTCTTTAAATTGATCGGCGTCACGCTGACCCTCGCGGGCATCACAGGTTTCATTCTCTCGATCGGTATGGCGGTGGACGCCAACGTGCTGATCTTCGAACGCGTCAAAGAAGAACTACGCGCAGGACGCCTGCTCTCGTCGGCGATTGATGTGGGCTGGAAGCGCGCATGGCCCTCTATTCGCGATTCGAACATCTCGACGCTCATCACCTGCGCGGTGCTCTACGGCTTTGGCAGCAACTTCGGCGCGACGATTATCGTTGGTTTCGCGACCACCCTGTTTATCGGCGTCGTGATCAGTATGTTTACCGCCGTCTTCGTCACACGTACCTTCCTGAATCTGCTTATACCGACAGGTGCGATCAACCATCCCGCGTTCTTTGGACTGCCCGCCGGTTCGATTGCTAGCACGTCCCTGGGACGCCGCACGGTATAGAGGAGGATTGTAGTGTTTAATCTGGTTAAATATCGCTACTGGTTCCTGATTATCTCGCTGATAATCATCGTTCCGGGCTTCATATCGTTTGTGGTTCATGGCCTGGATGTCGGTATCGACTTCAAGGGCGGCGCGAACATAGAACTACGTCCGCAGCAAACGCTCAGTCAGGATGCGCTGACGCGCGCGTTACAACCTATGAAGCTGAACGACCTGCAGGTCGTCACAGGCTCCAATACGACGCTCACCGCCCAGAAGACCGTCTGGGTCCGCCTGAATACTCAGGTGGATAAGAATGTGACTGACTCTATCACTAAAACCATTCAACAGAAGTATGGCACGCAGACGACCGCCATTGCTACCGACATCACCGGTGCGGATGGCAAGACGTTTACGATGGTTGTCCTCAGCGGCTTCCCATCGGTTCCAACGGTGAGCGATGTCAAGACGACGCTGAGCAAGTTGCCTAATACGACTGCGCCCGGCAGCAATCCGGTGACGGCAACGCCTACTCCCGCGGCAACACCTTCGGCGAAGGTGACGACGACTCCGACGACGAGCAATTCGAGCGCGACTATCCCGGTCAGCGTTGTGGATGTCCAGCAGGGCACAACGACACAGACACTTAGCATTACAACGACGACGCCACTGAAGACCAGCGATTTCGCGACGGTGCAGGCGAATCTGCTGCAAAACGACGGACCCTACATACAGTTGATCTCCAATTCTGAAGTTGGTCCGTCGGTTGCGCAACAGACAACGACGTACGCTATCCTGGCCGTTCTGGCGGCTTCGCTCTTTATCCTGGCGTACATCTGGTTCTCGTTCCGCAAGATTCCAAAGGCTTATCGCTACGGTGCTTGCGCGATTATTGCGATGCTCCACGACGTGCTGGTGGTGGTCGGCGTCTTCTCGATCCTGGGCTGGTTGCTCGGTATCCAGATCGACGCGCTGTTCATTACGGCCCTGCTGACGGTCGTCGGCTTCTCGGTCCACGATACGATTGTGGTCTTTGACCGCATCCGCGAGAATCTGCAGCGCCGCACTTCGGAGTCCTTCGAAGAGGTAGTAAACGCGAGTCTGGTGCAGACGATGGCCCGTTCGCTAAATACTTCGCTGACGGTGCTCTTTACCCTGCTGACGCTGACACTCTTCACAGGCGCTGGTAGTGTACACAATTTCACGCTGGCCCTGCTGATCGGTATCTTCAGCGGCACCTACTCTTCGATCTTCAACGCCAGTATGCTGCTGGTGATCTGGGATAAGGGTGAGCTGGGCTTCGATCACCTGGGCGGCAACCGCGAGCCTGTGCGCCGGGTCGAGCGCGAGCGCGAACTGGCCCGCTCACGCGGCTAGCGCTTGCAAGCTCCTGCCTACGTGCAGAAACGCTTCCAGAGGCATTAACGAATAAAGGAGGATGCAGCCCCAAGGGCCACATCCTCCTTTATTCGTGTACTTCGGTTTCCTTAGCTCAAATAGAATATGTAATCGTACTCCGATTGACCACGATCATGAAGTTTCATCTCTCCGCGCACATTACTATAGTGACCTGTGCCACCGATGATAGAGAGCATCGAGTCAGCGTTATCGTAAAATGGTCCCTCTAAAGAGATCTGACCTTTGGGGAGAAAGACTGTAAAACTGCACTCATAGGCTTTCCCAATAACTGTGCGCACACAGGTTCCACTATCATGACCTATCTGCTTTGTATTAGCCGCGTTGTAAATGGAACTAGAAAAAACGGCGAGGTCTCCGGGCGAGTCGCCATTGGGACCGATATCAACGGTCGTATCGTTTGTGTCATGCTCAATAACATGAAGCTTCGTCGGGCCACTGGTCGCTGCGATACTGCGGGCAAAAATACTATTACTGTTGGTTACAAATAGCCCAACCGCCAGGACAAAAGCGAGGGTTGCACAGACTAGCATCGGACGAATAGATTTCCTTGTCATTACATCTCCTTATCACGAAACACTAAGACACAATATTCTGTAGAGAAGAACGTTCATTCTCTTTGTGTAATATATGTAGTGCGCAAAAAGACGGATGTATATATGCCGATCAGGTTGGGTGCAGCGTGTTTTTGAGCTTGACGTGTGGTGATAG
>JALYTQ010000329.1 GCA_030854195.1 Chloroflexota bacterium | reverse complement strand
GCCGCTGCCTGCTCCTCGCGAGCCACCGCCCTGGCGCGAAAGATCGCCGCCGTGACCGGTGAGGCGTGGCAGACGGTATTCTAACTGGGCAAGTTCGACCTGTAGACGGCCCTCGCGCGTACGGGCGTGCTGAGCGAAGATGTCGAGAATGAGGGCGGTACGATCAACAATGCGGGCATCGAGCAGCTTCTCCAGGTTGCGTTGCTGGGTGGGGGTCAGTTCATCATCAAAGATGATCAGGTCAAGGCCGAGCTGCTTCTTTAAATCGCTCAGCTCCTGGGCGCGACCCTTTCCTACGTACGTCACTCCATCTGGGTGCGGGAGGCGTTGAATCATGGTGCCAATTACTTTTGCACCTGCTGTGCGCGCCAACGTTCCCAATTCGTGCACCGAGTCCTCAGTGCTCCACATGCTATCCTGGTTGCCCGCTTCGACGGCAACCAGGTACGCAAGCTCAGGCCCACGCTGCGCGCCGGTTTCAATGAGTCGCTTTGTCGTATCTTCCCTCCTGTTACCTTTTTCCGTGCAATAGTTTCTCTCCTTCTATTGTATGAAGACAACGGAAAGAACGCAAGGGGGAAACGATCTCCTAGCGCAGAAACGAGAGCTTCGGCAGACCTGGCAGCTGCTGCACGAAGAAGCTGTTGACGCGCGCAAAGAGGCTGTTGGTCACGGCCTGGTTGTAAAAGTCGTGCCACGCGCGCAACTGGTCAACCGGAACATTCATACCGGGGACGTTCGACGCGCCCGCCGGTAGGCCGCTCTGCAGACCGCCAAGGAAGTTGTGCAGCACGATGAGCAGGATCAGCCAGATCAGCCACGCCTCCACAAAGCCAATCACTCCGCCCAGCAACCCATCGGCGCATCCAATCACAGGAACATTTTTCACGACGCCGCGCACCGAGGTTCCGATGATATGCAGGATCAGGATGGTGCCGAAGAAGAGCACGATGTACGCGATAAGTGGTGTGGCGGACAGGTTGTTCGCCGCCAGAAGCGAGGTCAGGCGCGGACCATAGTAAGTGGCAACGGCAAAACCAATTGGGATACTGATAAGATTGATCAGGCTAAACAGAAATCCATTGCGCAGTCCACTTAAAACCAGCAATATAACGGTGATGAGAAAGAGAATATCTACCCAGTTGATGGTCATGTATTTTCCTCCACGGGCTAGAATACGTTTTTGATGAGTCTATTAACTCACATAGATGATGACGTTTCTACACGCGACGTTGTAACAAAGTTCGCTTCAACCTGTATCAAAGTCGCTTTTTTCGCCACGCGCTTGCGTGTTTTCCCTGCCTTTGCTCAATTCTGTCCCAAAATCTCTCCTGCATCGCCCTGACAGGGGCGCGCGGGCACACATTCCATTTGACAATAGCAAGCACTTTGGGGTATGCTTATTTCCATAGACCAACCTGATTTAAGCTCCTTTTTACGTTGCCTGTTGATCTGTCCATTTATATGTTTGCATGCAAGAGAGAATGATGGAAGAGAGCGGAAAGAAGGAATTGGCATGGCGTCAGATTCTGGAGATTGCCACTGCCAACCCTGCTGAGCGCAGGAGAGTTGCCCTCGCGCTCGATGTGAGCACCGTAACTATCACACGTTGGACCCATCAGACGACGCAGCCGCGCATGGATAGCCTGCGCCTGCTGCCAGACGCGCTTCCACACTATCGGGAAGAGCTTATTGCAGCGCTCCGCAAAGAGTATCCGCTTATCTTCTCCGAAACACCGCCGACTCGCTCTGAACTGATAGCGCCCTCGGAGTTCTACGCTCAGATCATCAGCGCGTACGCGACGAGCATCCCTTTGCAACGTAAAGCCACGGTACATGAAGAGATCCTGCAACAGCTTCTCGCACAGCTCGATGCCGGGAGCCAGAACCTCTCGATCTTTATCACACAATTTATTCCCCCCCGGCCTGGACATAAGGTACGCAGCTTGCGCGTGGTGACGGGAAAGGGGAACACACCGCCTGCTACCGTCTTTGAGCACCAGACGTTCTTCTTCGGCACGGAGTCGCAGGCCGGGGTGGCAGCGGCGACGGTCCATGCGCTCGTCATACAGAACCAGGAAATGAAGCAGCGCACGTTTCCTCAGCAGCAGTCATTCGGGCTGGGTAGTACCGCCGCGCTGCCTATCGTGCAACATAATGCCATTGCTGGCTGCCTCTGTTTCAGCAGTCGGCAGGAAGACTTTTTCACGCCTGAACGCCTGGACTTTATTCAACGCTATGTGAACCTGCTCACAATCTCCTTCGAGCAGGACGAGTTCTACGAGATCAGCACCATCGAGTTAGGCGTGATGCCTCCTCCTCCTATGCAGAGACCAATCCTGGAGACATTCCAGCAGCGCATCACTGAGCGGCTCATTCAGGCCATGCGGGAGGGGCGGCAGCTGAACAGGATGCAGGCGGAGCAAGAGGTGCTACAAGAGGTAGAGGACGAATTGCTCCAGATCGCGCTGGTTCCCGAAAGGTGATAGAACCCTCTGAGGATGCCTACGGCCCCTTGCGTTACCGCGACTTCCGCTTGCTCGTGATTGGCCTCTTCATTGCTATGTTCGGGCAGCAAATGATCACGGTGGCGATCGGGTGGGAACTATACGAGCGCACTAACTCCGCGCTGGTGCTCGGCGGCGTGGGCCTGGCCCAGGTTATTCCAGTCATCCTGCTCTTTCTGCCCGCTGGCTATATTCTAGACCGCTATAGTCGCAAATATATTATGACGCTTGCCCAGATCGCGGCGGCATTGGGCACGCTGGGCCTGGCGCTACTCTCGTACGAGCGCGGTTCGCTCCTCCTGATCTACGCCTGCCTGGTAGTCATCGGCAGCGCCCAATCATTCAGTGGCCCCGCCGGTTCAGCGCTTGTCCCACAGGTCATTCCAGAGCAGGCATACGAGAAGGCCATGACGTGGAGGAGCAGCATCGTGCAATTGTCGTCGGTGCTGGGGCCGACGGCGGGTGGCTTCTTGATCGGCATCTTGCACGGCGCGACCTGGGTCTACGTGCTGGACGCGGCGGCTTCCCTCGCCTTTGTCTTCTTGCTTCTCCTGATGCGCGTCCATCCGCAGAAACGCCCCATAGCGAACGGGCGCACGCTGAGCTCGCTGGTGGAGGGTCTGCGCTTCCTCGGCAAGACGCAGGTTATGCTCGCGGCCATCACGCTGGATCTCTTCGCGGTCCTGCTCGGAGGGGCCGTGACGCTGCTGCCGATCTTCGCCAGGGACATTCTGCACGTTGGCCCGATCGGCCTGGGTTGGCTACAGGCCGCTTCGTCGCTTGGTGCTGTGTGCATGGCGCTCTTCCTCGCGCACCGTCCTGTCTTCACGCACGCCGGTCGCACGCTGCTGATCGCCGTGGCCGTCTTCGGCGTATGTACAATTATCTTCGGCCTCTCGTCGGCGTTCTGGCTCTCGTTCCTGATGCTCTTCCTGCTCGGTGCCTTCGACAATATCAGCGTGGTCATTCGCAGTACGCTTGTGCTCATCCGCACGCCCGACGAGATGCGCGGACGTGTCAGCGCGGTCAGTTCGCTCTTCATCGGCACCTCCAACCAGCTGGGCGGCTTCGAATCGGGTCTGGCAGCGCAGCTCTTCGGTCCGGTGATCGCCGTTGTCGCGGGCGGCATCGGGACCATCCTCGTTGTGATCCTCGTCGCCTGGCTCTGGCCCGAGATGCGCCGCCTGACGACGCTGCGCGAGACTATGTGAAATCTCTGCGACAGTAGGGATGGCCACCATCCGCCGAAAATGAGAGAAGCCCTCAAGTATGCCAGTCTGTGCATACTTGAGGGCTTATTGCAGCACTTCTACTCTTTAGTGAAGTGCTGCTTGCCTGGGGTAATTCAGGCAACTCATCACCCATGCGGGAAGTTCGAGTTATCCATCATGTCAATTTCGCCTGGATGCCGCTCATCCTTTACCTCGCCGAAGAAGGTGTTGGTACTTGGATCGTTCTCAGTGTCGTGCCTTGCCATGTAATCTGTGCTTTCCCCCTGGCCGCTGACGAGCGCACCATGCTCAAGCACCATTCCTGGAGGAAGGTCGGAATTGTTCGCCCCATTCTGCACCATAACGCCGACCGCTTCCTGCTCCCTACCCTCGGCGTTGACCGCCACGACAAAACGGCTCCCGCCGCCCGTGCCCGGCACGATCGGCGCGTCGTCCTGCTTGAGCGCTTCAGTCGTCTCTTCTCCCGCAGGATGGTAGGCGGTCGTTTGTATCTGCTCCGCGCTAAAACCGGCCTGTTTCAGTTGCTCTACGGCAAGATCCGCCCCGGCGTGATCTCTAAAAACGCCAACAATAGTATGCACAGAGGTATCCATAAGGCAAGGGGCTCCTTTCGCAGTACAGAAGTTCGGCATCAATGGTACGCGCTATGTCATGGTGTAATATACCATATTTCTTCCTGCCATGCTTGTTGCATCCCTTTTCAACGGCTGGACGGGGGCTTACTATCGCCTATTTCCAAACGACCAATAAGCCTCTCGCAGAAAAGAGATGTGGACCAGGAGGAGATTAAGCGCAAAGAAGGCTCGAACGACGAAACGCTCTCCACAAAGGAGCTTCGCCTGCCCTCTCAACTGAAGCATGTTTTTGCAACAAATACTGCACCTATGTTTGACTTCCAATCCCAAACGGGCAGCTTCGGGCAGTTAGCCGTTACAGTTTTATGGTTGTTACCTAGTTCATACATTGGTCTCCATCCCAAACGGGCTTCTTCGGGCTTTTAGCCTCTACCGCAAAGTTACTTGTCATATATCGAGGAAACGGTCTCCATCCCAAACGGGCTTCTTCGGGCTTTTAGCCTGGAAGTCCCTCATCGGACACAGATGATCCATGGAAAGTCTCCATCCCAAACGGGCAGCTTCGGGCTTTTAGCCGTGGACAGGCTCAGATTCTCTTTCAGGGACAAGTGGTCTCCATCCCAAACGGGCAGCTTCGGGCTTTTAGCCGAACACAATGTTTGCTGACGAGCCCTGCGCCCAGCGCGAGTCTCCATCCCAAACGGGCATCTTCGGGCATTTAGCCGCCCCCTTGTTCAAGCCACTTGGAATGCCTTGTGGAGTCTCCATCCCAAACGGGCTTCTTCGGGCATTTAGCCCGCTACCCTTCTAATATAGCATAGGAGGCCGTTTTATGCAATAGTTTGCGAGGGGCTCCGAAAAAGAGGTTATTTTAGGGGGAATAAAGAAGAGTTTATGTGACCAATT
>JALYTQ010000328.1 GCA_030854195.1 Chloroflexota bacterium | reverse complement strand
GCCACATCAACCGCTTTAAAGATGGCTGCGAGGCATACTATGTCCACCAGCGCAATATCCAACGCTTACAAGAGGCAGAAGAGGAAATTACATCCGAGATCGAGCCGCTACATGCAGATTAGCAATATTCATGTAGGGGCGCGGTTCACAAGCCCGTTGTGTCCACACATCACACGCGCTATACCAACGCACCCACGAACCCTATGTGATAGGGGCGCGGTTCACAAGCCCGTTGGCGCGCCAGAGATCGAGACGGCTCACGCCGATTAACAACATTGTTTTTGAGAATAGAAGGAGTAAACTACATGTTTTTGAATAGCTTAGAGGCATTTGATGCCTTCCACCACGACATTCCCAAGTTTTCGATGGGCAAATACGCGCATATCGTTGTGCTGCGCGAGACCAACTCGTTCGCGCTCTTCCAGACCGACGGCGAACTCAATATTAGCCGCGTCAGCCTGGGGCGTAAGGACGCGACTCCCGGCACGCGCATTGTTCTTTTCAAACGCAAACAATCGACGCCGGAACGCTTGACCGGGCGCGAACTCTTGCGCCGCTATGGACTGGTGGAGAACTGCCAATACAACTCCAGCGCGTTCTGCAAGCGCTGTCCCGACTGCATCTACTACGGCTTCGCCATTGGAGACTCGGGGTCCGAGCGCTCCAAAGTTCTCGTTGACTCGGCCTTCTCCATCACGGGCTACGACCTGTCGCACCAGCAGTTTACCTTCAACGCGCCATCCGAAAACGGCACGATGAGCGAGGATGGAAAGATGCGCAACGCGCTGGGCGAGCAGGATTACGTTCTGCCCCAGGTCTACTTCCCATCAGTCGTCACAGTAAAAGATCCTACCGAAGCCGAGTTCATCTACGTCTTGAATAACATCCTGCGTACGAAGCGCTACGGCGCGCAGAACACACGCACGGGCACTGTCGCGAACGTCGTCGTGGGCGTCGTCTTCTCCGATGGCGAGATCTTTTCCAACCTGCAATTGACACAGGCAATCTACGATACTCTCTCACCCGAGCAGCGAGCAAAGATGCCATTGGCGCAGGAGGCCGTGCTGGACGCGCTGGAGACAGTGGTACCGGCGCTGCTGTGGGAAGATGGCGTGGTCTACCGCCATCTTGCTGGCGACGACCTGCAGGCGCTCTTGCAGGATGTGCTGCAGATTACCAGTAACGAGCAAAAGTTGCAGGCGCTACTGACCCAGGCGCACGCGGAGTCGAATCGCTACGCCCAGGCATACGGCGTCGGAGCGAAGGAAACAAAGGGCAAGAAGTAGGAGCGTGCCATGTTGATCACGGTCTGCCGATTGGTTCTGCACGATTATCTCTACTACGCCTCGCGCGAGATGGGACGGATCTACGAGACGGAGAAGTATCTGCACAACTACGGGCTTACCTACGCGCTTGGTCTTGCCCGTGCGCCCTTCTCCAACCTCGTCCAGACGCCGAGGTATCGAGAAGATCTGAGCGAGGTCAATGCGCGCGGCGTTTATGTAACGCCCGCGCATCCCTTGCGCTACAACTTCGCCTTCCACACGTTCAAGATGGCGAATGTCAACTACTACAACTATACGCCGCAGATCAGCACGAACCAGGTTGTGTTTGGGCGCGCGAAAGAGTTGGCACCGGAGAGCGTCTTCGAATTCTTCGTACTCAGCGCGGGCGCGATTGTGTTGCCGCGCTGGATACGCCTGGGCAAGTGGATGGCAAAGGCCCGCGTCGAGATTCAGGGTCAGGGCGAGGCGCGCAGCAGGCAGGGAGACTACCATGCCGACGGCGCGCTCAATCCGCTCGATGTTGCACTGGTGCCCGACAATTGCAATATCATCGCGATGGCACCCGCGAGCCTGATCACCAATGTGTACGGCTCGGGCGACTTTTACGAAATGACCTATGGCGCTCAGGCTCACATGCGCACCGTGCGTCTGCCCACCGAGATGAGCTATCGACCATCCCTGTAGGGATGGGGCTGGCCCCATCCGGCTCGACAAGCGGAATCATGCCCGGTTAAAGGGCTTTCGGGCAAGCCTGGTCCCTGCCCCGATATAACATCGCTCAAAAAAGTGTCAATGAGAAGGGGGGCCAGCCCCATCCCTACTAGTCAAGGAAAAGAGATTACATAGAATGAGCACAACCGCCGCTACATCGGCAAAGCTTTACTCGCTCCAGCTAAAACTGCGCCCGCTCGAACGGGGGACGCTGATGCCATTTTCAGGAGAACTGGTGCACGGAGCCTGGCTTAAATGGGTACGTGAGGCCGCGCCAGATGTGGCGACGATGCTGCACGAGGGCAATCAGCGACGCCTCTTCACCTGTTCGAGCCTGCAATTCCCTATCCCACAGGGCAGGATGCGACAGGCCGAACAGGAGAATATCCACCTGCCCCTGGAGCCGGAGAAAACCTATACCTTGCGCATCACCCTGCTTCTGGGCGAATTATATCAACTGTTTTACTCCACGCTGATGCGCATCAGCACCTCCGGCGTGAAGTGGCAGCCGTTTGTGGTCATCGGGAAACGGACCTTTTTGCTCGAAGAGGTCATCTCATCGCCCGACGATCCCTCGGGCTGGACCGGCTTTACGTCGTTTGCCGCTCTGGTAGAGCAGGCAAAGGCTCGCGCGATGGGTCGCGCACTCGCGCTGGAACTGGAATTCGTCTCGCTCACCACCTTTAACAGGCTCTACCTCGCTAACAAGATCTATGGAAACCACTATGCGCGTCTGCCTCTGCCGCACTACCTCTTTCCCGGCCTGGCGAAACGCTGGCAGGAGATAGCGCCGCCGGAGTTCGCGCACATCGTACAGAAGGAACGCATTGAAGCATATATAGAGGCGGAAGGCATGGTGATCGAGGACTACAACCTGCAACCGCACTATGTCCGCTTCGCGGAGCATCCGCAGAAAGGCTTTGTGGGAGCCTGCACCTACCTGTTGCGCGGCCCCGACGAGCCAACGGATGCCAACGCGCCGCTCACCGTACGCCAGCAGATCGTTCTCTTGAGTCAACTGGCCTTCTATACAGGCGTAGGCTACAAGCCCGCCATGGGCATGGGCCAGGTCCGACTAAAATCTCTCGCCTGAGATGCGTCATGGAGAGAAGAAAGGATAGAGAGCCAGTGTACGGGATAAAAATTGGAGGGAATCTATGAATGATCAAGGGTCGTATGCAAATGAAACAGAGCAAGAGGCACTATCCATCTCGTATCTGAACGCCCTTGAATACTGTCCGCGCCGCTTCTACTACGAATGCGCCCTGAGCGAATTTATAGAGAACGCGCACGTCGCTGAAGGCACGTTGCGCCACGCACGCAGCGATAGCGGCGTCACCACGACAGAGGACGGTACCACAACACTCAGACGCGTCTGGGTCTGGTCGGACCGCCTGCAACTGAGCGGCTTCGCCGACGTTGTGGAGGAGCAGGAGGGCCAGATCGTTCCTATCGAGTATAAAAAGGGGAAGATGGGCGAATGGCTCAACGACCACGTGCAGCTCTGTGCCCAGGCCCTCTGCCTCGAAGAGATGCTCGACTGCACGATCGAGCGGGGATATGTCTTCTACTTCGGCTCGGCCCAGCGCGAAGAGGTTATGTTTACCGGAGAACTGCGCCAGCGTACCGAGCAGACGATTCGCTACGCATTTCACTTATTGGAGCAAGAGCAACTTCCTCCGCCGCTCTGCGGCAAGCAGACAAAACACAGCTCCTTACCTGCGCTGCATCCAAAGTGCAAAGACTGTAGCCTGGAGCCGTTATGTCTGCCACGCGAAGTGCTCTCATTAACGACCCTCAAAACTGTATAGAAAATGTCCCGTATATGAAAGGAGATGGTAGGGATGGCAACGCTATACTTAACCGAACAGCAAGCAATTGTAAAGAAGCGCGACGGGTACCTGATCGTCCAGTACCAGGACAAACGTAAAGTAGAAGTTCCCTTAATCAAAGTTTCGCAGGTCATCGTATGCGGCGACATCACACTGACCACACCGGCGCTGCACCTGTTGCTAGAGATGGGGATTGAGGTCTGCTTCCTCTCGATGTACGGCCAATTTCGCGGCAGATTGTCGCCGCCGATCGCCAAAAACGCCTTCGTGCGGCGCGAACAATACTCCACCTGCGCCGATCCGCAGCGAGGACTGCTCGCCGCGCAGGCATTCGTCAAAGGCAAACTTGGCAATATGCGCACCATGTTGTTGCGCGCCAATCGCCAGTTGCAGGACGACGAAGTGGGCGCAGCCGCCGATGCAATTCAGAGCAGCATGCTCCAGATCCCCTCCACACTAAAGGTCGGCTCATTGCTTGGAGTTGAAGGCCAGGGTTCCGCCGCGTACTTCAGCGTCTTCGGCAAGCTCCTGCGCAGCTCAATGACCTTTAATCGGCGGCGCAGACGGCCTCCAACCGATCCCGTCAACGCCATGCTCAGCCTGGGCTACACTCTTCTACAACACCAGGTCTCATCGGCCATCCAGGTCGTCGGACTCGACCCATACCTCGGCTTCCTCCACCAGCCCCGTCATGGTCGACCCGCCCTCGCCCTGGACCTGATGGAAGAGTTTCGCCCACTGATAACCGACTCGGTCGTACTCAACATCTGCAACCATCGCCTTCTTTCGGTCCAGGATTTCCATGAAGAACTCGGCGTAGTCCATCTGAAACCTGACGCGCGCAAAAAATTCTACGCCAAATTCGAAGAGCGGCTGCAAGAAGAGATTCAGCACCCACAATTCGGCTACCGCACCAGCTACCAGCGCTGCATCGAGCTTCAGACGCGCCTGCTAAGCAAATGGCTCACAGGTGAAATCGCCGCCTACCCTCCCATGAGCGTGAGGTAACAGCATGAACGAGCAAAGACACAGCGAAGAGAGCACGCTCTACGTCGTAAGCTACGACATACCCAACGACCAGCGGCGCACGCGCGTACACAGCGCATTAACGGGTTTCGGAACCTGGGTTCAATACAGCGTCTTCGAATGCTTTCTCAACCGTCGGCAGCGTATAATGTTAGAGGCGCGTCTCCTCAGAGAGATACATCAACGAGAAGACACCATCCGTATCTACGGACTCTGCGCCGCCTGTAAACCGAAAGTCGAAGTGCTCGGTCGTGGAGACAGCCCACGCGAAGAAAGCGTCTACCTTTTATAAGCGGGACAATAGCGCGAGGCAGCGAGTGGTGGTAACGCCACGCTCGCTGCCTCGCGACAACCCCCAAAAGGTCCCGACACCCTTCCCAG
>JALYTQ010000327.1 GCA_030854195.1 Chloroflexota bacterium | reverse complement strand
CTTCTGAGATCGACAAGCATGGTCGTATGGCCTTTCGTTTCGTGCGTGCTGAAATCGTTGGTTCCGCTCATGAAGATAGTGTATCATGCTCGTGGAAGGGACGCAAAGCGCGAGTATGCGCTTTCCAAGAAGGCGAGAAGCGTGGGCTATAGGGCTGCAGAGGATAACGATGTTATACCGTATTCTGGCTGAACAAAGATAGAAGTAATATCCTTCGTCATAGAGAATGAGAAGATATCTCTTCTGACGCCGCCAAATTTTGGAGATCCTCGTCTGACCAGATGGACCACCTTGGCGTCGAGGGCAAAGTTCGTTGTAATTCATACTTGTTATCCAATATGCTGCCACCAACAAAAATGTTGCGCCTTTTAAACGGCTCCGGGGTGGTTGAAAGTAACCAGTCACGCTGGGACAACTTGAGAGAGTGGAACCAGGGATGTTCGAGCTTGTAATTCTGCTTATATATCCATGCAGGATAGGGAAAAAAAGCTCTGGAACAAAGTTCCTCCACAGCGGCAGCAAAAAAAGCAGCCCAACGTTTTCCATCTTCAGTTGTAGTTGGTGCGGGTGGTATGCTAATCAGATCCTGGCGACGATCTACTGCGTAGTGCCACCAGTCATGGAGGAAGCATCCAAAAGCGAACCAGGGATCTTCTCCCTGATCTATGGATGCAACTGCATCAGCTATGGAATGTATTGGGTATGGAAGTGGAGTTGCCATCGTTATCCCTTCTATTTTTACAAAATAGCTGTCTCCTGCGCATTCACGCTCCCCACAAACGCGCACTCCTGATAGAGCGAGCAGTTCAGGCAATCGGGTCGCTGGGCATGGCAGACCTTGCGTCCGTGTGTGATCAGATTGACGTGCAGTGGATAGACCCATTCCGCTGGTGCTGCCTTCGCGAAGAGATCGTGCGCTTTGTCGGCGTTGACGTTCGCGCCGATCAGGCCCAGCCGCCTGCTTACACGGTGAACATGCGTATCAACCGGCATCACAGGTCGGTCCATGTCGAACATAAGCACGCAGGCCGCCGTCTTTGGACCCACGCCTGGGATGCTCCTCAAGTAGCGCCAGCTCTCTTCGGAACTGCGGTTCGCTAGTTCGTCGTAGAGGAACTGGGCGAGCGATTTTGTGCCGCCTTGCTCCTGCTGGCGTTCGGTGAGCGTGAGCAGGGCGTCCTGGATACGTGGAGCTTTGATGTTGGCGAGGCCACCCGATTTGATCGCCGTGGCAACCTCGTGCGTCGGCGCATCGCGCACCTCTTCCCAGGTCGGGAAGGTCGCGATCAGCTGGCGGTAGGCGCGCCCGGAATTGATATCGGAGGTGTGCTGCGAAAGAATGGTGCCTACCAGTCCTCCGAGCGGATCGTAGTCGGGATCGTTCTTTGGTTCGCCGTAGGTGGCGACGAGCAGTTCGTAGACGCGCGCCAGGTGGGCTGCTGGTGTAGTCGTAATAGCCATTCCATACTTCCTATCCATGCGTAGTGTGAGATGCACTATTGTAGCATTTTTGCATCCCACTGGTAAGACGAACGCGCCCGGCAAAATGGAGACTCTCGTCATTATTTACTATGCATTCTTGCTCTATAGCTCGTATGATGCTACACTAAGCCACGACCAATCAGGCAAGA
Organism: Chloroflexota bacterium; assembly: GCA_030854195.1. Taxonomy (GTDB): domain Bacteria; phylum Chloroflexota; class Ktedonobacteria; order Ktedonobacterales; family Ktedonobacteraceae; genus JACDAE01. Next base: position 3,631 of record JALYTQ010000327.1, on the reverse strand, counting down.
AGGGCGCATTGCTCTCTTCAGCTCTTATAGAACTTGTGCTGATCTGTGATGGGATCGCGCTGGATCGTATGTTCAGCCCAGCGCGTATCTAGAAGAAAATGGAGGAACTTGCTATGGACAAAAAAGGTATCGAGGCTGCATTCGACGCGGCGGGGCTGGCGCGGCTGAAAAAGGATATCGACGCGCTTGCTCGCTCGTCGATCCGGCTGACGAGCAGCGCCGTTGATGAGTCGCAGTTGAAGATGGGCGCATCGAAGATTGGCGGACTGCCCGATCTGCCGACAGGAGTAGCCTGGCCGACGTGGCACAACGCACCGCAATCCTTCATCGCGCAGATCGCCCTCGCCGATGCGCACGCGTACGATACGGATAATGTTTTGCCACAGAGCGGGATGCTCTGGTTCTTCTACGACGCGCAGCAGGAGACATACGGCGCAGACCCGGCGGATCGCGGTGGCTGGTCAGTGCTCTATAATGATCATCTCAGCGGGCTACAGCGACAATCCGTTCCCGCTGGATTACCCGCTGAAAGCCAGTTCAAAGCCTGCTCCGTCAGTTTCTCAAGCAAGCTTACCCTGTCGGCGCATCCCGAGATAGATATAGCGCACTTCGATTGGACGGATGCCGAGCAGAAAAAATACGAGCAGTTGCTGGCGACATATCCCACAAAAGCCGATCATGCAGCCATTCACAATCGTTTGTTGGGCAATCCTGACACCATTCAAGACGATATGCGCCAGCAATGTCAACTGGTCTCGCATGGCGTCACGGATGATAGCGATCCAAAGGCGGCTGAACTGGCGAAGGGAGCGCTGGAGTGGCAATTGCTCCTGCAGGTGGACTCCGACGAGCACGCTGGCATGCGTTGGTCCGATGCTGGACTGCTCTACTACTGGATAACGCGTGCCGATCTACAGGCCCGCCGCTTCGATGCGAGCTGGCTGGTGCTGCAATCAGACTAGACCCAGTTTTGAGGAACATAGAATTCTAAGAGACCGCGTTAACAATACGCGAAAATTGTAGTTTTCGTGCTGCGAGGATGCGCGGCACAAAGGAGGATGCCCATGAAATATTTATTCCAGCTCATCATAATTCTGACAATCGCGCTGGCCATCAGTGGATGCTCTAGCGTCACTATCTCAACAGGGAATTCAGGTAGCAACCAGGGAAGTAGCCAGGGGGGAAATACAACCACGCCCCGGTTTGGCGTGCAGACGAAGACCTCGGGCTGCCAGGCGCATAACGCTCTTCCCGACTCGGCCTGTACGCCAGGGGCTATTTTTTCGACCGCCACAAAAGCGAAGATATGTGTATCTGGCTATGCGCGCACTGTGCGCAATGTCCCGACAAGCGTAAAGGACCAAGCATACGCTGAGTACGGTATTACCCATCATAGCACTGGTCAATACGAGGTTGACCATCTTGTATCGTTAGAGCTTGGAGGCTCGAATGATATAGCCAACCTGTGGCCTGAACTGGCAAGCCCCAAACCGGGTTTTCATGAGAAGGACAAGGTGGAAAACTACCTGCACGACCAGGTCTGTTCGGGAGCCATCTCGCTGCAGAAGGCCCAGGCTGAGATCGCCACGAACTGGCTGGGGGTATACAATCAGATGGGAGCCTAGAACGCACCCACATCCTCCAAATCTGTCGGCTAGCTAAACGCTGCCAGGGGGTACGAGACAGTGCGCTGCTTCATCGCGGCCATGTCCCGGACCCTCTATCCATCAACGCAACGCTCTTTCGGACGGTTGACGGTACAGTGGAATTTTATGCGTCTCTTCTTCATAGAAATTGCCTGCCTGGTTGTTCCAGGTTGGCGCTGCCTGCTGTGGACGTGCCTGCGCCGCTTGCGGCATTGATGGTCTCGGCGCTGCTTTTCGTGCAGCGGGGACCGCGTGAGGCTGCTTGCGCTGTCTGTTTGCGAGGATGACGCGCCCGCAGAACAAAGAGCCGATAAGGACAATGCTGCCCGCGTAGATAGCCAGTCCCCAGAACGTTTGCGTGTCGCTGCCCGTCATGATGCCGTGTACAGTCACGAGCAGGTAGCTGCCGAGCGTCAGGTAGTGGAGACGCCGCCACCACTTGTAGCCGATAAACGGTCGTAGCCAGGTGCTCAGACCGATAGCGAGGCCGAGGTACAGACTGATAATGCCGAGCGCCATCCATACAGTGCGGTAATGACTGACGAATGGAATAAAGACCTCGCTCCAGCCGAAGCGCGTGAAGGGATCGACCCACACCGCCAGAACATGTATGCCGGTAAAGATCAGGGCGAGCAAAGTGAGAAAGTTGTGTAGTTCGCTATTGATGATGCGCGGCCACTTGCTCGGCGACTGCAACTTCATCGAGAGCGCCAGGCCCAATGCCACCGCTAATGCCAGTAGTATATACGCGGTAAAGCCACCTGCGCGGGCGATATCCCAGGTGACAGCTTGCCATATAGTCATAAAACCTCCGTAGTTTTGTATTGTAAAGTAGTATGCCTCAAGAAACGCTGGTGCCAGATGCAGAGCCTTGCGATGAACTGCCGGACCCGAAGCCGTATCCTCCACTTTGCTGATTGAGGGAACTCCCACTGCTCGAACTTGTAGTGGAAGAAGATCCACTCGATTGCGTCGTAGAAGACGATGTACTCGAACTTGTAGTGGAAGAAGATCCGCTCGACTTCGTAGTGGATGAACTGCTGCTTGAAGATGGCGACGACACCATGTTGCTGCTCGTCGTGCTCACAAGGTGGTTGACAGACAGCAGGCCCAGGAAGCCGAAGCTCACGACAGACGAGACGATAATACCTTTCTTCAATGCGCCTACCAGCGCTAATGCTCTCTGCTTCGGCATGTTTGGCTTCTTTTTAATAGATGTATCGTACCGATCTCTTTCCATATTTTTTTATATCTCCTGGTGATATTGCTATGTTTTTGTTCTCGTAGCAATGATAGTGCGAGAACATGAAAATGGGATTGGAGAGCTTACAAATATATGTAAAGAGTTTGTATGGAAACTGTAAGAGCGGCGCTCACTGCGCGGTTTCAGCCGAGACCCTCGTAATAAAAAGCAACTCCTCGAATTTTCCGAGGAGTTGCTTTTGGATGTTATTGTAGGACAGCTATGCGACGCCGCTGAGGGGGCGACGCCTGCCCTTGAGCAGTTGCTGTGCCGCCTCTTTCAGGCGTGTCTCGCTGCGCGGACCGAAGCCGGGAAGGTGGCGGATGCGCTGCTGCTGTGCCGCCCACAACAGCTTCTCGACCGAATCGATATCCAGCTCCTCGTGCAGGCGGATCGCGGTATAGGGTCCGACGTGCTCAACAGCCATCAGGGAGCGCACACCCGGCGGCAACGTCTGTGTCAACAGGCCGTTCTGGAACGTGACGGTACCAAGCTCGACGAGTTCGGTGATGTGAGCGCGCAGGCGCGTACCTATGCCTGCAATGAGCAGCTCCTCGCCGCGTGCCAGGATGGCCGCTGCCGCCTCGGGAAGGTCCAGAACGCCGCGCGCGGCATTGCGATAGGCCTGGATGCGATATGGATTGCTATTTTGCGACTCCAACAGGTCGGCGATACCCGAGAGCACCTCAGCGATCTGCCGATTAGTCACCTCTGGTGGCGTGCTCAACTCAAGCTCCAGGCC
>JALYTQ010000326.1 GCA_030854195.1 Chloroflexota bacterium | reverse complement strand
ATGTGGGCCTTACCTATAATTTATATTAAATTGTAGTTTTTCCAAAGCGAGGAGCTATCTTTTACGCCGGCTCCATCCCCTCCGCCAGCCAGCACAACACCCCCGGCCTGCTACGATCCCCGATCACACACTCGCGCAGCGTTGCTGCCACCTCTCGTGTGATCACGTCTCCGTGCGCGAGTTGATTGCGTTTCTCGCGAATCCGCTCGTTGACCAGCCGCTGCATAATACGTTCAAACTCATCTCTACTACTGCCTGAGTCGTTGACACATTGAATGACTAGCTGCCAGTTCTTCCCGCCAGGCGCACTGTACGCCGTGGTAATGGTACCCAGGGTAAATCCGGCTTTGCTCAGCACGAATTCATGCGCTTTTGGCGCGTACAATCTCCGCTTCAACTCGAACTCCAGGGCGCGGCAATACTGGATGGCAGGCGCGGCCCAGTCCTCCAGGGCGGTCTCCTGGTAGTTTTGCCAGACCTGCTCGCCGCTGATGAGCGCGTTCCGCGTTGTTTCCGCGAGGCTACGAGGGTGGCGCTGCCAGTACTGGCCGAAGACCCAGCGCTCGAAGTTCTCCTCGATAGCTTTGGGAGTGCCAAAAAGTCTGACATACTGCTCCACTGCCTTGCCAATGCCGGTGAAAATATGCCCGCGGATCTGCTCGGCTCGCGCTTCGTCGCCCACATGCTCCGCCTGTTGAAGTTGTTCATCGCTCCGACTGCGCAGGTCGCCGCTCTGCTGGGCCAACTGTTCCTGCGTTATCACCCTGATGACAAACGGCGCGGTGATGGCCTGCTCGATTACATGGCAGAGGCGCGGGTTCTTCAGACAATCGGTGTCAACATTCACCACGTCGAAGACATCAGGCCCCATGTGTGGCTTGGGACACAGGATACAGCGCGCTGGCACGGGATGATGGCTGGCATTGATGGTATCCGGGTCCAGCCAGATGCCCTGGCAGACTGGCTCTGGTCGCTCCGGGAGTTCGCGCGTGGCAAGGTCCAGGATCGCGCGCAGCCGCCTGTGCAGATCAGGCAGGGGCATGGCAGGCTCCAGGTGATAGAGGTGTATCTGCTGTGATCTCTCGCCAGCACGCGCGTATTGTCTACCGGTTCTCTGCAGGGTACGCGTCATCTCTTGCTCTGCTGGCGCTTTGGGTAGCCGGGGGAAGAAGAGCGCGCCCGTGTGCGCATCGAGCAGGGTCATATCGCCCAGCAGCTTTTTGATGGGACCATGTGTATTGCTGGGGTCACTGCCTTCGAGATAGTACTTGGCGTCCAGCACACAGGGTGGCTCCCGCCAGATCAGGTCGCCGTTGTGCCGGATCTCCAGCGGCGTTTCGCGTTCGATGATGTAATCGGGGCGAGTGTGGGGACCGTGCTCCCAGTCCGGCTCGAAACTGGTGGAGGTGTCTAGTTGGCGGTTGTAGAGGAAGCGGAAGCGTCGTTGCCCCCAACGAAATGTATATTGCAACACATCCGTCGCCACCTGCATATCCTGGGGCTGCACCGCGCCTTCGCCAGCCAGCAAGTGCAGCCATTCCAGCGCGATCCAGATCTCGTATAACCAGGCGTCCGTCTTCTCATCGGTACGCTTGCTGGCGAGCGTGAGCACCCTTTCATGGCTGGCACGCCCGACGCGGAATTGCGTGAAGCGCTCCCACCATGCCAGCAGGTCGCGATAGGGATTGGGGCCGGGCCGCAGGTGCTTGCTGACGTGGCGGGCGAGCGCATGGATATCGGCTTTGCGGGCCTGCTCCGCCAGCGCACGCGCGTAGGGGGCGGCCAGTTCGCGCTCGGCTTGCTCAGCGGCGCTGGTGAAGACGTGTCTCTCCTGGACGCTTAGCTCTTCGTCCTCAAAGCCTCCAGCGCCCGCGAAACGGTGCAGTTCCTGACGGTAGAGCAGCAGGATCGCGACCACCAGCAGGTTTTCAGGGGTCTCCATGCTCTGCTGGCGCAGTTGGGTCTCGAACTGAAGCGGCGGCTGACCCGGCGCGAGGGACCAACTTCGTTCGATGGTGCGCTGCCAATCGATGTCGCCTCGCGTTGGAGCCTCCTCTTGCAGGCGCGCGTGGCTGATCTTCAGGCTCAATTGCCGCCTGATCCTGGGCAGGATGGCATCCAGCAGTTCGTTGCTCAGCGAGTGCAGTCGCAGGTAGCGGTCATATTGTTGCAACAGAGGGATCCGTGGCAGCTCGCTCTTCACGAAGAAGCGCCGGAACTGGTTGCGGAAGAGCGGCTCGTCGTGCTGGAGCAGTAGCCGCATGATGCGCCGTTGCAGGTGCTGCGACCAGTGCTGTGCCTGAGCTTCGTCACCTATGGTGGTTTGCTGAGTCTCGATCATGGTGTGTACCCCGTTCTGCTACAGTCCGCGCTCGGCCTTGAAGGTGTGCAGCCGGCGCGTGAATTGCGGCAGGCTATAGCGTGGCTGGCCAGCGTGGAAGAGGTCCGCGAGCAGGGTGGCCGGGACCAGCGGTGTATCCTGCGCCGCGATACGCTCGATCTCGCTGGCTGATAACAGCGCCTGCCCGCTGTCATCCGTCACGCTGCCCAGCGCGAGGAGCTGCCCATAGATGCGGTCGCGCGAGAGCCGGCCGAGCAGGCTGGTGTATGCCTCGCTGAAGCTGGCATGGTCGCGCGTGAGATACAGCAGGAGCGTCTCGATTTCATCGGGCAGCAGCACCTGAAGTTGATCGGCAAGTGTATCGCAGAGCGCCTGGTCCAGTGCCTCCTCGATCCATTGCTGGCGCGTCGTATAGGCCTGCATGATGCCCGCGATGAGCATATGCCGGACCAGGCTGATAGCCTGCGCTGTCCCTAGCTGGCGATAGATGCGAATGACCTCGAAGATGCGCCAGGCCAGTTCGAAGGCTTCGCGGAAGGGGTGCTGTTCGTCTTCCCAAAGGATGGTATAGAAGCCTGATATATCGGCCGATATGATGCCTCCTTGCCAGGTCAGTGTCTCCTCCTCATCCATATTGATGGTATCGCTCAGGTGGGTGATCTTTTTCAGTGCTTTGTACAGGACAATGCCCTGTTCCTCCAGGCGTTGCGCTCGCGTGGGAGGCAGGATCTCGATGAAGGCGAAGCGACGTTTGAGGGCTTCGCTGATCTGGTTGAGGAAGGTGCGGTCAAAGCTATTGAGGGTGCCGATGATGCGAAAGTCGCGCGGAATGGGCAGTTCGGCGCTGCCGTCTTTGATGGGCACGCGCAGGGCCTCGTTGTCGCCCCCGCTCAATGCCGTCAGCGCGTCGCCCAGCGCCACATCGATGGGGGCGCGGTTGAACTCGTCGATTACCAGCCATTGGCCGCGAAAGGTCTGCTGCATCCCGCGCTCGATGCCGCTGGGGGCGGCGATGGTGGTACGGCGCAGCGTGTTCCATTCCTCCGGTTTGTGGGAATCGAACGACCAGTTCTTGAGAATGGTGGTGGTGAGATAGCCGTACTGGATGCCATAGGAGATGGCCCCATCCTTGCTTTGAGGCGTGATCCCTCCGATGAGCGTGCGCACGCTCCATTCGCCGGTGGCGGTGACCAGACGTGTGGTGTAGGCGCCCCTGGTCTCGCTCCGCCAGAGGATCTCAGGAATGATGCGTGCCAGCTCTGTCTTCCCGGTTCCTGGCGGCCCTGTGAGAATGCTATGCCCGGCGAGCAAGGCATGATAGATGCGCCGCACCGTGGCCTCGTCAATCAGGATGGAGCGCTGAACTTCATGAATGAGTTCCGCGAGCAGCGGCTCTGGCGTTGGATGCAGTGGCTCGTTGGGAATCAGGGATATGCTGTCGGTGCGCATAGTATCAGGGGCTGTGAGCGCATACGTCGGGGGCGTCTCTTTGATCACAGGGCCGCTGCTAGCCGTTTCCGCCAGCAAACCCGCTTCGTCGGTCTCTTTAATGAGAGTGATGGGTGGCTCTGAAAGCAACTGGAAGTGGTCTACTAGCCAATAAAAGAAGTACTCAGTCCAATAGGCGCTAGAAATGAGCTGGGGAGTACGACTGGTGAGATATTCGATTGCATTGAGGCAGGCCAGGTGATCAGCCTCGCTTGTGACTTCGACGATGTTAAGATTTATTCTTAGTGCAAATGAATTGGGGAGAATGCCAGCTTGAAGCGACAGGCAGAGTCCTTTGCGTACACTTTCGTGATAAATGATTGGCTGATGGATTGAGTCAAGCCAGAAGGCGAACAGCGAAATAATAAAGGCGCTTTTTCCAGCAGCTGCGGTCATTCCGCTTGTTTTTCCTTGCAGACGCAGACGTTCACGCTCATGAAGAAGAAAGTCGTAGAATAACTCAATGCGCGCGCCAAGATTATTGGCTTCGAGACCAGTTAAGATGGCTCGTAAACGTGTTTCTGCGATCGGCTCTTTTTCATCATGATATTTGCAGAGTTTATGAAGTTCAGTAATAAAGCTAAAGTTTCTTGCGCCCCAGGGAGCATGCGTACTTAAAGCTTTACCCAGTTTTGTCGTGAACTCCTGCAAATTGATCTCTTGAGAGATGAATTGTTGAGTAATTGATTGCATGATAGGGATAGAGGCATCATGCTGGGCTGCTCTTTCTTTCATCTGTTTTTGCCATTCCGTATCCGCTAGATATGCCCTTACAACCTCATCTAATGTGACTGCCATGTTTTGTTTGCTCTCCTTTATAATTTTTATGGTTGGAATATCTCCTCACCTGCGCGCGAAAAACGCCAGCTCGTCTCGCTCGACGGTGGGGACCAGCACTGCGCGGTCCAGGTATTTGTTGCCGCGCTCGCACGAGGTTTCGGGGGCGAACAGGCAGGCGTGGCAGGCGGCCTGGTGCAGCGAGCGGTCCTCGCGGCTGTCGTGTTCGGCGCAGAGCGGGTCGGAGGCGCAGAGTTGCATCTCTTCCAGGGCGCCGGCGATGTGGAAGCCCAGCAGGTGCGGCTCGCCCAGGCTGACCAGGCCTCCCAGCGTGCCTTCGCTGTCGGAGGCGGCGGTGTAGAGCAGGATGCCGGCCATGGGACCGCCCTCGCTTTCGGGGGGCAGGGCGTAGATGCGCTCGCGAATGCTGGCCGCCGCGTAGCCGCATTCGAGCGTCAACTGGCGCATCAGGGCATGGGCGAAGGTGTGCAGCAGCACGTAGCGTGTGCCGGGATAATTGGCTTCGGGCATGGGGATGTGCCGTGAGGTGCGCCACCTGACATGCGCCTCGCGAAAGACGACGCCGTATCGCTCGACGGCGCGCCTCTGGAGCCAGGCCTGCATGGCCTCCTCGCGAAACTGGATGAAGATGCCTTCGCCGCGCACCTCGGCCGCCGGCACCCAACGCAGCGCGTGACG
>JALYTQ010000073.1:5862-18771 GCA_030854195.1 Chloroflexota bacterium | reverse complement strand
CCGTAAACTGCGGAATGTGTGCTACGACCCCTTTTTCGAAAATTCCTTCCGCGCGAACTCCTGTTTCCCGAAATAAGAGGATTGGCAAGCCTAGTTGATAGGCCATAGCTCCTTCAATCTGTGACCACGGACTGGTTAACCATGTATTATCGAGGGGTTGTTCGACCAGAGCAGGCAAATCTGTTCCAGACCTGAATGCCCCCCGAACGATGAGAGAGCGGCGGAAAGCGATTGAAATGAGGCCATTACATTCCAATAACATCCTTCGAATTGCTTTCAATGGGGCTTCCATGTCATAGTCAGTAACGCCAAGCGTCCTTGGAGCTAATCCCCGGCTGTCCAGATAGGATAATGTCTTTTGTAAAAACATTTCTTGCTGCAACGTGATTGGTCTAGGGTAACTTAGAAAGACCGATATTTTCATGTGACAACTCCTCACGCATCATCTTTCTAATTCTAAAGAGAGGATGTAAAGGCTCTACAGCTATCGCAGCAGTAGATCGACGCATGTACATTTATTGACGCAACAATCATATCATAAGAAAAAAGCTATTACGACTGGTAAAATAGCCCTTTTTTAGCGTGTTCTATATACTCTCTAAAGAAAGACTAAAGGCACATACCAAGGCACACACAGATGAATGACTATTTCATTATGTCCACTGGTCCTGCATAGTAGTCCGGTGCGGGCCGATATGCTACAATAGCATGCAGCACAACAGTACTTGTACGGAACACGAGGTAGAGTATGCAAGCATTGGAAGAAGGCCAGAGGTTCGAGCGCTATCGCGTACTGCGCCGCTTAGGAAGCAGTGTGTCAGGAATAAGCTACGAGGCCGAAGATACATTTTCGCAGCGCAAAGTAACACTCAAACTGATCCATTCATGGGCGACGTTACAGGATGCAGCACGTCGTCAGTTCTTTCGCGAGATGCAAGGCATCGGTGAACTGACCCATCCCGCGCTAGCCGCTGTGCTTGATTATGGCGAGGTTGATGGGCGACTCTATATTGCACGCCGTTATGTTACACCCGGCTCGCTATTGGGCAGCGAGGGAAGATACTGGTTTCAGCCGCCGCTGGATATTGCGCTTGCCGTTCACTACACCCGTCAACTTGCAGAGGCGCTTCAGCATATCCATAACAACGGATTTCTGCATGGATCGTTGACTTTCGCGAACATCCTGGTGCTGCATGGCAGCGACGCGGACAGCAACCCGTTCCTGATTGCCGACGTTGGCACGACCCACTTTGTGCGCCGCTTCGGTCAGCCTCAGAGCTCAATACTGCCCATCACTGCTGCACCCGAACAGTTCGGCCAGCGCGTGACGCCCGCCAGCGACCAATACGCGCTGGCGGTCATGCTCTATTTCTGGCTAACGGGACGCCTGCCTTTCATGGGAACGCCGGAAGAGATTGAGCAGCTCAAACTGACGGAGACGCTCAGCACGCCCACCGCCTTGAATCTCAAGGTTCCGCTTGAACTGGAAGGTGTGATCCGGCGCGCACTACGCGTCTATCCTGAAGAGCGCTACCCTTCCATCCTGGCATTCGCCGACGCGCTGCAGGCGGCGATCGCGCACCTTATACCAACATCGCCCAGCACGAAGGCGCAGAACGACGGTAGCTATGATGAGGCCACACCGGAACTTGCTATGTCTGCCGAAGATGCGACCAGAAGTGAGGAAACCGAAAAGATGCCATCCATTCTTGAGCTACTCTCAAAAGGCGCGCTCCCGCCTGAGCCGACCCTGCAAGTTGATCGACCGCTACAACCATCGCAACCCATATCTCCTGAACTACCAGTGCAGCCTGCTATGCCAGAGCAACCCATGCAGCCAGAAACGCCAGCACTGCCTGCATATCCAGAGATGCCCTCACAGCCAACTGCGCCGGAGCAACCTGGACAGCCAGCACTGCCTGAACTACCAGTACAGCCTGCTACACCAGAACAACCCACGCAACCCGCACAGCCTGAGACGCCGACCGAGCCCGCACAGCCTGAGCAGCCGACCGAGCCCGCTCCGCTCCCACAGATCGTGCCCGACGTGCCACAGCCATTGCCGGAACCAACGCCGACGCCTGATCCCTTGCCCGAGACTCCACAGCAACCCGAGCCGCCGACCGAGCCAGCGCCTGAGCCTGATATCGTGCTGCCACCCGCGCCGGATATCCCTCAACCCATTCCAGAGCCTCAACCGATACCGCCTATCGAGCCAGCTCAAAACAGTGCTTTGCCGCTTCGCGAGAACATAGACCAGAATGGTGCGGAGAGCATAGGAGAGGATGCCACAGGTCCGCTGCAAGCCAGCTTCGTCATCACCTCGCCCTATAACGAGAGTGCACAGGAAGTTGTTATAGAGCGCGAAGAGACAACGCTTGGCCGGGCAGGCTCAAGCGATATCCTGTTGGATCTGGATACCCTTACATCGCGCCATCACGCGCTGCTCAAACGGGATAGCGACCGCTACTTTATCTATGATCGGCGCAGCGCTAATGGCGTGATGGTGAACGGCGAGAAGATCGTCAGCGAAACGGCGTATGAGATCAAAGACGGTGACTATATCACTATTGGTGAATATGAGCTTATCTTTCACCTCGATCCGTTGAGCCAATCTACCCAAAGCGGGCAGGCGATATATCAAGCATTGTAGCGCGCGTTGGACTTAACGATCTACGAGCGAGCGCGTAAGGGTCACAATGGTTACAAATGTGCGGTACAGGTCGAGCAGGTTCTCGCCTGTGACCTTAACCGTGCGGGACGCGACGCGCTCGACGCCCCGTATCCACAGGGCCATCTCCGCCATATCCGCGACCAGGAAAGTGATCTCCAATGTCACAGGCAGCTTGAATTGTGGAAACTGCATCTCTGTGTAGCCACGGGCGGCACGCGTAGCAGCGGCCTGGAGCAATTCGCACGCAAGCTCTGGATGCAGGTGCGAGGCGGCGAAGCGTCCGATGGATTGCTTGACGACAACATGCTCGGCCTGGGGAGCGATCAGTTGCGCCTCCTGGATGGTTGCCGCATCGCCGCTTACAAGGATAATCGGCACGCGATAATGGGCGGCGACCAGCGCGTTAATGCCCGATTCACCGACGATCTCGCCATTGATGCGCACCTCCCAGATCGCTCTGGGATTGTAGGTGTGGGAGAGCACCGCGTGTTCGGCCCCGATAGAGCCATGATAGCTAACGAAGCAGGCACCGGAGAAGCTGGCGTCCAGTCCCTCCATCATGTACAGGGGTTTGTGGGCACCAGTGATGAGCGTGGCGCGCCCGGCAAGGTCCTGGGGGTGCAGGTTGCGCATCGTAGAGTGCGAGTCGTTGACTACGATCTCCGTTGCGCCACCCACTATAGCGCCGTTAATCACCGCGTTGACCTCGGCGGTGAGCAGGCGTCGCCCCTGCTCGTACTCAGCACCCCCTTCGAGTATCTGCTCCCAGGCGACGATGCCGCTGCTGCCTTCAATATCCGTCGAGAGATAGAGTTTCATGGGAATGTTTCTACTTTCTAGCGTCTAGAAGCAGCTAATCAACAGTAGCGTGACCCGGTCCGCCGGCAGCCCGGCAGATATCGATGGTCGCCTGGCGGCCCGTGCGTTCGGGATAGAACTTCTCCACGACCTGACGCAGATTCTCGATTGCCTCGTTACGCACCAACGTAATGGTGCAGCCACCGAAGCCACCTCCGATCATACGCGCACCCAGCACACCCTCCACCTGATGCGCGATCTCGACCAGTACGTCCAGTTCAGAACAACTCACCTCGTACTCGTCGCGCAGACCTTCGTGGCCGCGCCAGAGGATGGGTCCGACATCCTCAACATCGCCACGCTCCAGAGCTGCCGCGGCCTGGAAGACACGCTCATTCTCGGCGATGATATAACCCGCGCGTTTACGCAAAATCTCGGGCAGGTGGTGCCGATAGCGCTGGAACTGTTCAGGCGAGATATCCCGCAGAGCTTTGATCTGTTGGGCCTGGGCTTTATCCGGCTCGTGCTGGGCAATGACCTCGCGCAGAATCTTTGTCGCCTCTTCACATTGCTGGCGTCGCTCGTTGTAGGCTGAGGAGGCCAGTTCGCGGCGCACATTGGTATCAATGACCACAAGCGAGATATCCGGTGCTTCAAAGGGGATGTAACGGTACTCGTAGGAGCGGCAATCGAGCAGAACGGCTTTCCCCGGTCGACCGAGTACCGATGCAGCCTGATCGAGGATGCCCGAGCGCAGTCCCGAAGCGGCGTGCTCGGCACGCTGGCAGGCCTGGGCCACCTGCATTGGCGTCAGGGTCGCGTCCTTAGCGCCGATAGTAAACTTGCCGTCGGAGAAAAGCGCACATGCCACGGCGGTCCCGATCTCCAACGATGCCGACGAACTCATCCCGCTGCCCAGCGGCACGTCGCCACCAACAACAGCATCGAAGCCTCGCAGTTGCGCGCCATCTCGTCTCAGCTCGCTCACCACGCCCAGGATGTAGCGCGCCCAGCCTGGAAGATCGGCACGCTGCTGGTCAAACGTATCTGGCAGACCCTCAAGGGAGAACTGCGCCTGCTCCTGGAAATGCGATGACCAGAGGCGCACCATCTGGTCTCCACGCGCGCGCCCGGCGAAGGATGCTACGCGATCGACGGCGGCAGGGAGCACGAAGCCATCGTTGTAGTCAGTGTGCTCGCCGATAATATTCACGCGTCCAGGAGCCCACGCGGCCCCCAGCGGTCCAGCATACGTTACCCCATCGTGAAAAACTTCAGGAAATATTTCAAGCGCCTCGCTTGCCGGTTGTGGAAACTTTGTAGTAGCCATGCTCTCTATACCTCTTTCTGCGCAATTGCTGCGCGCAGCTCCTGCGCCTTCTGCACGGGCGAAGAATCGTTCGTCCACAGATTCCAGAGCGCCTCCGACGACGCGGCGAATTTCAATTTGCCGGGCGCGCGACCTATGGCCTGAATCTCGATATGGAAGTGGAAGCGCTCGTCGGCGACCTGGTGCAATCCCAACAGATAGGGCATAGGGGCCATTGCGCCATCGGAAAGGGCATTGTAGCCATTAATTACGCGCAGCAGCATCGCCGCGAGGTCGCGCAGTTCATCATCCTGCATCAGCGCCAGATTGGCAACATGACGACGAGGGTAGAGGTGCGTTTCATAGGGATAGCGCACATAGGGCGGCAGGAACGCCTGCCAATTTGCGTTATCCGCGACCTGGTACTCGCTATCGCCCAGTTCGGCAAGCACGCGACAGAAGGAACACTGCCGCCCGGCCTGCTCGTCCTCCACAACCGTCTCCAGCTCGCGCTCAAGCGTGGGCGGTAGCACGGAGACACCATAGGCCTGGCCGTGTGGATGGTGCTGCGTCTGTCCGATCGCTTCGCCGCTGTTCTCGAAGATCATAACGGCGGGATAGCGCGAAGAGACATCCAGGTAAAGTTCACGCCACTGACGGGTCACGGCATGCACCTCGTCGACGGAGAGTTGCGTAAAGGTGCGATGATGGTCGCGACTGTAGATGACCACGAACGCCTCGCCGACCGGTGGCTGTAGCGGCGGAAAGTCGTTGGGGTGCAGCCAGACCTGTGTATCGGGACCAACGCGACCGCTGGTGATATCGGCGCAGAAGGGGCACTCATTGGTACCCTCGCGGCGATTCATACGGTGCGGCGCGTTGACCAGATACTGCCGCAAAATAGGGTTCCAGATTAAAGGCGTTGAACGTTGTTGTTCCATAGCAAAGCTCTCTCCCTATTGCATTTCCACTTGACGTTGTAGGTGTTCATGAGTATACTTTCCTCGCTGCAAGCGTCAGGAGCTCATATCCTTTCTCGATCCGCTTGAGGATACTGAAAATGAGGATACTGAAACAGCACACAGCGGCCCTGACGAGCGAAGGACGCGAGCAGCTCGCCTTTATCGATGACCTCGCCATGCTTCCCCTCTGCGAACAACCACTCGTTCCACGTGGCTGTATCAGTAAAGAGCGCCCAGGCGACCGGAGCAAGCTGCTTTTTGACGGCGCGCATCAGCTTCTGCGCGTCCTCGAAGCCTGGCTCAAGCTCCTGTATAGAAGGCAAATCGGCGTCGTCGAGCGCCTCGAATGTGCGTAATGTATGCACCTCAGCACCACTCACCTCGCAGATAAAGCCCGTGGCCAGGGACTCGTGTTCAAGAACGGCACCCGGTTGTGCGTTTGCTGGTGCTTCCCACACACCCACCAGGAGGGTGCAAGGGTCGGGCAGGCTCTTCAGAAATGCGGCGATCTGTTGGCGGTTCCAACCATGCCACGAGTAAGTGTCATCATTTTGATCGAGGCGGAGAGCGGCGTCCAGCAGAGGTCGCACAGATTGCCACAGAGGCGCGTCGGCATCCAGTACCGATAATTCTTCGGCTAACACAAAATATCCTCCCTACAAAAGCCTGGAATGAGGTGGGCGGGCTATCCTCTCACCCTCCATCAGTATACATTACCGGAGAGCTCTTTGTTGTATAATAATCATATATTTCAACTTGTTTATAAGGAGACACGCGAGGAAGAGACCGTGGACACGCACGCGCTTTCGTTTGGCCTGGGCCTTTTCGGGCCGCTGGGGCTTTTCACCTTGCTGATTATGGCTGGGGCAGTGGCACACCAATACAGGGGCATGGGCAGCTTCCGCTGGAATATGCGCACCATCCGTTTAAAGCAGGTCTCCGCGCTCGCCTGCCTGTTCTGTATGGCGATGGCCGCCAGCTATGGAGTATTGCAGGAGGCGTGGGCATTTCTCTATCTCATCGCCGCGTTTAAGATCGGCACGTGGTGGTTTCGCCTCAACATAACCCAGAGACTCTAGCTAGTTCTTCGCAAGGCCAGAAAGCGGCTTTCCTGATCCTCTTCCGTATGCACAGAAGCAAGAAAAGCGGAGGCGAGGTCGTTTATATTTACAAAGCTCATTTTTATCATCATCAGGACGGAAAGTCGGCTAAGGGAGAAGCGTATGAGTGGTGTACCGTGGTATAAAACATTCTTTGGCACAGACTATCTGCGCATCTACTCGCCGTTCCTGCCGCCCGAAAGAACGGAGCGCGAGGTGGCGGGCATCATCAAGCTCCTGAATCTTCCGCCTGACAGTTCGATACTGGACCTGTGCTGCGGACCCGGACGCCACGCGCTCCCACTGGTGCAGCAGGGCTATAGTGTAACGGGCCTGGATCAGAACGAAAACTTCTTACAGCAGGCACAGGCCGCAGCCGAGGCAAAGGGCATCGAGGCGCGCTGGGTGCAGAGCGATATGCGCACGATCCCCTTTCAAAATGAGTTCGATGCCATCATCAACATCTTTACGTCGTTTGGATATCTGGAAGATGAAGACGAGGACCTGCGCGTCCTGCAACAGGTGCAGCAGGCACTAAAGCCTAATGGACGCTTCCTGCTGGAAACGGTCTACCAGCCACGCGTGCTCCGTAACCACTCGCCACACGGCATTATCCGCTACAACGACGGACTGATCGTTTTGGAAGAGCGACACCTGGATCTGCGAGGCAGCCGCAACGAGATCGCCATCACCATGCTCTCCCCCGACGGTCGCCGTACCGAGCACAGACAATCGATACGCATCTACACCTTAACCGAACTGGCGCGTATGCTCGCAGAGGCCGGTATGCAGTTGCAGGGATATTATGGCGACCTGGATGGCAGCTCCCTGACCCTGGATAGCCGCCTGGTGGTGCTTGGACAAAAAAGCGCATAGGTTGCAGCACTGGCAAAGTACCACCAGATAGATCTATATGCATTACGCACCTATTAGCCTCCACAATTGGCACTGAACCTATAGACTCATAGGAACAGAATGCGCTATAATATCAAAGCCACCGGAAGTGAAGCAGCGAGCAAGCCATACGACGGTGGCATGCGTAACAGGCATTATCAATCACTCAGGATAAGGAAGGTACACAACCGTGCCGTGGTGCAGATTTTTTATTCCCAAGATTGCCTCACCGGCAATCAAGGCGGGTGATCCAGGGCTGAACGATCACATTATGTACGCAAAGTGCATAAAGGGCCACTCGCTCAGAGATGCCAGCGACTGGATTCAATGTGAAAACTTGCCAGCACCGGATGCAAAGTGCTGGAAAGAGGGCGGGGAGACCATATTTTCTTTACTAGAGCGCAGGCGCAATGGAGCCTCCGCCATCCAACCAGACAAGCAAGAGGTGGAGCAGGACGCCACACCGTCACAGACCAGCCTATGAGGCAGCATGAGTAAAGCGTTCGCGCCTTTTTCTTTCGCGCCCGATCTCATCGCAAAGGTTCATACGTCCCTACTCGCATGGTATGCTGCGGAACAGCGCGATCTGCCGTGGCGTGTCACCAGCGATCCGTATGCTATTTTGGTATCGGAGATCATGCTCCAACAGACGCAAGTCGATCGCGTATTGCCCAAGTACCGTCAGTTTCTCGCCGCGTTCCCCACCCTGACAGACCTTGCAGCGGCTCCAACGGCGGATGTGATCTCTGCCTGGGTGCCTCTAGGCTACAATACGCGCGCCGTGCGTCTTCAGTCGATTGCGCGCCAGGTCATTAGCGACTATAACGGACGCATTCCCGATACCATCGACGAACTACTCAAATTGAAGGGGATCGGTCGTTATACAGCGGGGGCGATCGCCTGCTTCGCTTATAAGAAGCACGTTGCGACCGTTGATACGAACATTCGCCGCGTGCTGCATCGCATCTTCCTGGGTCTGGAGCATCCCGACCCCAAAGCCAACGACGCTCAGATGCTTGAACTGGCGGAGCAGGTTCTGCCCGCGAACGAAGCTTTCAACTGGAACCAGGCACTGATGGATCTGGGGGCGACGATCTGTACCAGTAACAATCCGCAATGCACGAGCTGCCCCTTACAGCAAAGTTGCCAGGCATACGTAGAGATGCGCCAGTACAGCCTCTTTCCGTCAGGAAGCGTGCTGCGCCAACTACGTAAAGTTGCGGAGAAGAAAGTTCCGTATCAGGCGCAACCTTTTACCAGTAGCAACCGCTATTTTCGGGGACGCATTGTTGCTCTGCTCCGCTCATTGCCGACCAATGAGCGCGTCTCGCTTGCCCTGCTCGGCCCGCGCATTAAGCCGGATTTTAGCGAAAACGAGCTTCCCTGGCTGCAGCAGGTGGTCAGCGGTCTGGTGAGAGATGGACTACTCGACGCGACGGAAGACGGGGTGCGCCTTCCCTGACACGGGATTATTCTGTCCCGCGCGTGCTATACTAAGAATGGTATTTTTTACCTACTTTCTAAGCCAATGTATGGAGGAATGAAGAGTTGCAACTCACTAGTTTTAATGATATTACAACCACGCATCGCCATATCTTCCTCTCGCCCCATTTCGACGATATTGTCTATTCCTGTGGTGGCACCTTGGGGGTACAGGTCAGTTGTGGCATACGTCCATTAATTATCACCGTCTTTGGTGGTGTGCCGCCCGCCGACCTGACGCTCAGTCCCCTGGCAACACGCGTACACCAGGAGATGGGGGCCGATGCCACGAAGGGCGCTGGTGACATGGTTGAAAGGCGGCGCAGGGAAGATGCCACTGCCTGCGAGTACCTGGAAGTCGATTACCTCTGGCTCGACTACCTGGATGCTATCTACCGTGGTACGCCCGCGTACTACACGCGGCAGGAGCAGTTGATCGGGGGCGAGGTCAGCCCCGCCGATCTGGATATAGACCGCCAACTTGCAGAGAACTTGCTTGCGCTCCACGATCGCTTGCCGGATGCCGTGTGGTACGCTCCACTGGGCATTGGTCGTCACGTAGATCATCAGATCGTCTGTTCCGCCGCTGACCGTCTCGTTCAACGTGGCGCGAAGGTCTATTTCTACGAAGACTTTCCCTATGTCCTCAAGGAAGGCGCGCTCGATGCTCGCAAACAGGAGTTGGGCATTCCCTTCGAACCCAGGCTCGTCGAGATGTCGGAGATGGTCCAGATACGCGCAGCCGCCGCCGAGATCTATGCATCGCAGATCACTTCCAATTTTGCTAATCGGGAGACCATGGGACGCTCGATAGCAAGCTATACTCATAACATACGCCCCGTGGAGACGGTCCACCTTGAGAGGTACTGGACGCCGCGCTAAGCAGGCTACACGCACAGGGGCAGGAACCGTGCATAGAGAGCAGACAACCTGCCCCGTAGCAAGAGTGGAAGGTAGGAGTGATACGCGATGCCAGGAATAGAAGGCTCGACGCTGGGACGATATGAACTGCGCCACCGTATCGCCCGTGGGGGAATGGCAGAGGTCTATCTAGGATACGACCGCCGTGTCCGCAGACGCGTAGCCGTAAAGGTTCTCTATGGCAGTGACGAACCCTTTGTGCGCCGCTTCGAACGTGAGGCGGAAGCGGTAGGGACACTTTCGCATGACCATATTCTGCCATTATACGACTTCGGAGAACAGCGTCCATGGTACTATCTGGTCATGCCCTATGTCGAAGGCGGCACATTGCGCGACTATTTGCTCAAGCGGGAGCGCCTCGACCTGGAAGAAGCAGGCAGCTTCCTCGCACAGATCGCGGCGGCCCTCCAGTTCGCGCACGATCACGGAGTTGTGCATCGCGATGTGAAACCATCCAATATCTTGCTGCGTCCGGATGGGCACGCCTACCTGGGCGATTTCGGCCTGGCGAAAGCGACGATGGGCGCAAAGGCGGTGACGCACTCAGGCTCGATGGTGGGCACCCCCGAATATATGGCCCCCGAACAATCAAACGGTGTGCATGACTACCGCAGCGATATCTACTCGCTTGGTATTATCCTCTACCAGATGTTGACCGGGCGCGTTCCATTCACCGCCGATTCGCCCGTGGCGGTCTCCTTGAAGCATATTCAAGCCACCCCCAGGCCACCAGGAGAACTGAATAGCGCCATCTCGCCCGCCATAGAAGCGGTGATACTGAAGGCGCTGGCTAAAGATCCCTGTGAGCGTTATCAACAAGCGGAGGAGCTGGCAGAGGCGTATTGGAACGCGCTCGGCATAAAGCAAGATGAACTGAAAGACAACGCACAGCGAACCGGAAGCGAGTCCGAACTACGCTTGCAGGAAAACGAAAAGACGGTGGGTACGCCGTCAGCGGTGACGCAGGTCGTCACTGTAGCAGAAACCTTGCCACGCGCAGCGAAGTTGCGCCGCTTTCCGCTCAAAGCGCCTGCTCCGCCACTACGCTCAGGCAGGGAAAAAAAGTTGCTCATCGCGCTGCCCATCTGTCTCGTCCTTATCCTGGGCTCTGCCCTAGCGCTGGCGCATCTCTGGCAACCACACGGCACTACGCTACAGACCAGACCGCGCAACGCCACAGCTACGCCACGCTACCAGGCGACCGCTACGGCCCAGGCGCAGCAGGTGCAGGCAACGTTGGCGGCGCAATCTCGCGTGCAGGCGACGGCGGGCATCACCAGCGCGATTGGCGCGGGCGATGTGCTTTACGAGGATGTGATGACCACCCCCGGCGGCGGCTGGGTCAACGACGGCAACCAGTGCTACTTCTCTAGCGACGGCTACCATGTCTACAGCGCCCTCGCGCATGCCGTCGCGTGGTGTTATTCCGGCCAGCAAACATTCTCTAATACGATCATCACCGCCCAGGCCGTACTCATACGCGGCGATCTCTACGGCCTGATCTTCCGCCTTAGCCCGTTCAGCAAGTCTTTCTACGTCCTGGAACTCAATAGTCAGGGCGATTATCGCTTTGTGCTGGCTCAGGGCAGCAATCCGCTCAACTGGCTTACGCTCATCGATTGGACGCACAGCAGCGCCATCACGAGCGGCTATGGACAGACAAACACTTTTCTTGTCATGGCGACGGGCAACCATTTTCGCTTCTATATCAATAAGCAACTGATCGTCTCATCGTTCTCCGATAGTACCTATACATCAGGCATGATAGGCTTTCTCGCCGGTGGCGATAGCAATGGGGGCACCGAGGCGACCTTTAGCAATATCTGGGTCTTTCAGAAATGAGGAAGCCTGGACGCCCGCCTGAATGTGCCTTCATACAAGATGCAGGCGGCCTCTGAACTAGAGGCGCTATTTTCTACCCGCGAACCACAGGGCATTCATCTATTATTATGTAGACATTATAGGTCAGTACATTTCTGCCAGCTTTCGCCTGAATAGAATAAAGCAAAACGCAGAGATATACGCACGGTCCTGTCACGAGGAAACAAATTGACCTCGCTTATTGTTTCTATAGTATGATGGACTGAACGTTTTATGAGAGGGTAATTTTTACTATGAGTCTTGACACCACGATCTCGCCATTGTTCCCGCAGCAGAATACGCCAACGGCGACGCATATCGTCCACCTGGCCCTTGGTGCTAACCTGGGCGACAGGCGCGGCAACCTGGCTGCAGCACTCCAACGACTACGCGATGTTGTCGATATCGAAGCGGTTTCGTCTGTCTACGAGACTGAACCTGTCGGGTATCATGAGCAACCTCGCTTTCTTAATATAGCCTGTTGTGGCAAAACTGGTCTTTCCGCCCAGGAACTCCTGCACTATACCCAGGCCATCGAAGCCACTCTGGGCCGCCAACCATCGTTCCGCAATGGTCCACGCCCCATTGATATCGATATACTTTTATATGACAACCTACGCGTGAAAGAGGAGGAGCTCACGATTCCACATCCACGTATGGCTGAGCGCGCCTTTGTCCTGGTACCCCTGGCGGAGATCTCGCCTGATACGATTGATCCGGTAAGCGGTCAAACCGCGCAGGAGCTTCTACAAAGGGTCTCACAGGAGGGCGTCACAAAGCTAGCACCCAGCTTGCGCATCACGCTCGACCGCGATATCCAGAGCGGTTCTCCCAGCGTGCATGTACGCTTGGGACGCGCAGGAGTAGTCGGCGTCAGGAAGTCGCTCCTGATCGGCGAAGAGGGCCACC
>JALYTQ010000073.1:0-5852 GCA_030854195.1 Chloroflexota bacterium | reverse complement strand
GGTTCGACGCCACCTTCGATCTGTACGCGGATCTTGATACGGGGCAAGCGGGCGTGCATATGTCCCGCTTCAGCGACGTGTTGGAGGAGGTGTTGGAGGAGAGCGCGACGACCGCGTGGCCCAGAATCGAGATGCTGGCAGAGACCCTGGCTACCACTATTATGGAGCGGCAGAAGGTCTCCAGCGCAGAAGTGCGCATCCATACAGCGCTCCCCTTACAGAAGTGGACGCCTATGTCGGGCCGCCGCACACAAGAGATGTACGGACTGCTCGCGCTGGCAGTAGCAACAAAGCAAGGCTGCCGCCGTATGATCGGAGTCGAAGTCGAAGGGATGGTTGCCTGCCCTTGCGCGCAGGACATGGTTCATTCCTTTGCCCGCGTGCGCTTGCACGAGGAGGGCTTCCAGCAGGACGATATCGAGAAGATGCTCAGCGTCACCCCCCTCGCTACGCACAACCAGCGTGGGCGCGCAACGCTGATGATCGGGACCGACCTGGATGTGGATGCGGGCGACCTCGTCGCGCTGGTGGAGAGCGCGATGAGTTCCGAGAACTACGCGCTGCTCAAGCGGCCCGACGAATTATACATTGTCAATAAAGCCCACGCCAATCCACGCTTCGTCGAGGATGTTGTCCGCGAAGTGCTGGCTAGCGTCGTCGACAGGTATCAAGGGTTGTCCGACGATACTTTTGTCTGGATTCACCAGCGCAACGAAGAGACCATTCATAAATATGATGTAGAGGCAGAGGGCTGGGGGACGCTCGGCGAGCTGCGTGCAGAGATTCTCCGCAACGCAAGCAACATCTCTCATACCACAAGAGATGCCTGGCTAAACTCGTCGAACGATGCAGCCAGATAGGGCATTAGCCTGGAAATACGTTGTTGAGAGGGCAAAAAATACTAGTATGTCCTCTTAACAAAACCCCGCTGCCGTGTTATAATGCCTTACGATGGTGTATATGCACCGCTACGCGCAACTTTACGTGTAGCTAATGATAAGCTAATAGAGGGAGCATTCGTGGAGCAAGTTCTGCTAGATCCAGCACAAATGGCAAGGGCAGCGGCAGACGCCGCGTCTGATAAAAAAGCTTCTGATGTCCTCTTACTGGATGTAAGAGAGATCACCACTATTGCCGATTACTTTGTCATCTGTAGCGGCAATAATGCACGTCAGATCCAGGCCATTGCAGATGCTGTCGATGAGGCACTCAGAGAACAAGGAGCCAGGCCATTCAATCGCGAGGGCGTCGCTGACACTGGCTGGCTGCTCCTGGACTTTGGCGACATTATAGTACACATCTTTGGCCCGACGGAGCGCGAGTACTATCGTATCGAGCGCCTATGGAGTGAAGCGAAAACTGTTGTATATCTACAATAAATACTTAGTATAGAAAAGGTGGCAACGATGACATTTTTTCGCAACCGCATGTTCCTGGAAGGAATTGCACTGGGCGGCATCTGCGGCATTATCATCGGCTCCATTATTGCTTTCACCCTCGGGGAAAGTAGTGTAGAGGCTATGCGGCGCGTTCTGCAAGAGAGATTTTCTGGTACACCAAAGGTCCCGTTCCAGTACCTCTCGCAGTAGGCGCTTTCCGCACAATCAAGCTATGACAACGGGTACGTTGCATTCATCGATAATGATGGGCAACGACCCATGAGCATAAAGGCCCATCACTGGTAAATAAGAACAGAGATTGAAGGGGTGGTAACGTGAGGTTTTTGCTGTTTGTATCTATCTTATGTTCAATGTTTAGTATGGCTCCATTTAATACTACGGTGGCAAAGCCTCCCCAATGTGCCCCGTTGCTTCCCCCGGCCCCTCCTGGCCCATTGCTGCTACCTCCCACGAAGGCGGGCACCCTGTTCATCAATGAGGTGCTATCGCTATCAAATCACACATGGGATTGTTCAGAGGTGGGCACGGTCAAGAAAGATCATAATATGTGGATTGAGTTATATAATCCACAAAACCAGGCGCTCGACCTCTTCGCTATCCATGCCGCGTTTGATACTGGTGCCGGCACCGGTCGGGACTATTTAGCGCAGGGCTCGGCTATTGCGGCACATGGTTTTCTCGCCATCTTTCCGGAGCTTGGTGCCATCTTCTCACGCACAAAGACATCCTTATTGCGTTTGCTCTTTAATGGCATCGTTATCGACCAGGTGCTCGTTCCTCCCTCGTTGAATTACGAGCAATCATACGCGCGTATACCCGACGGTGGGAAAGACTGGCGCGTCACCAGCACACCGACGATCGACGCCAGCAATACACCACCCGCCGTTACACCGACGCCAACACGCAGCCCTACGGCGACAAAAACAGGCGGCGGCATACAGCAATCGGCAACAGGTAGCAGTACAGTTGGTGGAGTTGGTAGCAATACAAGCGGAACTACACAGGCGGCACCGCAGAATGCAGACGGGCAGCCCACGCCCTCCGACGGCGTTCAACCCGCGTGGAGCGGCCTGCAGATGCCCTCATCCGCCACTGTCTCTTCACCGGTAGCCACAGCGCCTGTGGATATAGCTTCAGACACGACGCCGACCACGCCCGTTGCTGACAACAGCGCAGATGTGCCGCGCAAAGTACTGTTTTCCTCGCTCGCAGTTGTGCTGGCGGGCGTGCTCTTTCTGTGCTGGCGACGTTTCAAGCCTACCTGAGATGTGCTGAAAGATGTTAGATAGTTTACAATAAATCTAGAGCAGCCAACATCGCTGCTATGTTTTGCAGCGCAGAAAAGGAATTTTTATGACAGAAATAGAGAGCGTGCCCGCTGGCATACGAGACCACAACGCCAAGATTACCATTATCGGCGGAGGCAGCCCCTACTGTGCGGGCTTAATGCAAGCGATCGCACACATAGGCAATCAGTTGAAGGGATGCCACATCGTTCTGATGGACATCAACGAAGAGAACCTTGAGCTTATCTATACACTCGGCTCAAAGCTCTTTCGCCACGCGGGCGTCGATTTAACGCTTGAGCGTACCACCAACCGGGAGGTGGCGCTCGCCGACGCCGATTTTGTGCTGACCGCTTTCCGTACCGGGGGCATGCAGGCGCGCCGCCTCGATGAGAAACTCCCCCTGCAACATGGTCTGATCGGTCAGGAAACCGTGGGGGCAGGCGGCTTTTTCTATGCGCTACGCACGGTCCCGGTCGTGGTCAGTATCGCCATAGAGATGGAGAAGATCGCGCCACACGCTTTTCTCCTCAATTATACCAATCCCAGCAACATTGTCACCGAAGCAGTCGCCCACGCGAGTGGCATACGTATCATAGGCATGTGCGATGGTCCGTTACACGAGGTACAGGAGATGGCACAGATGGCTGGCGTGGGAGCGGAACAGGGCCGACGACTCTATCATCGCACGGTCGGGCTCAATCACGGCAATTGGACGACGGCGGTCTGGCGCGAGGGCGTGGATGTGCTCCCCAGGATCGTCTCCTGGTGCGAAAACTACATCGCCAGCCAGCCAGAGATGACGGCAAGCAACTACGCCCAGGTGATGCTCGCGACGTTGACGGCGCACTATGGCGCTATTCCTTCGCACTACATGCATTATTATTATTACTCCGACCAGGTACTGCGCTTCCTGCAAAACAAACCAACCTCGCGCGCCGAAGATATTATGGCAAGCTTGCCACAGATTCTGGCACACTACCGGGAGGAGGCAAGCAAAGATGTACCCCATTTGACGAAGTTGCGCGGAGGTAGCGGCTTTGGCGATTTCGCGCTGGATATTCTGAACTCCATCCTTAACAATACCGGTGAAGAATGGGTACTCAACGTTCCCAACAAAGGCTCAATCAATTTCCTTGCCGATGACCGGGTCATAGAACTCCCCTGTCGCGTCGATGCACGCGGAGCTGTAGCATTTACGCAGGGCGACGGTGGCATCAAGCTCGACCAGCGCGGTCTGATCTGCCAACTCGCTGAATACGAGGGTGCAACAGCCCAGGTGGCGCTCTGGGGCACGCGCAAAGATGCGATCAAGGCGCTGGCAGCCAACCCTCTGGTGCTCTCGTACAAGAAAGCGGAACAGGTCTATGATACGATGGCAGCGGCGCACGCCCGCTACTTGCCGGAGCGGCTGGTGCATTGATACGAGAGTAGACGATACAAGGCGACGTTGCCCGGCTTTGCCTGGCTTTATTACATCCAGGCAAAAGATACTGACAAGGACGCCATTGCATGGTATCATCCTTTATAGGGTGCATTATTTTACGTGGACGGGAGAATTGTAAGATCGAAAATTTATTTATCGTCACCGCGCAAGACGAATTTTTGCAGGCCGCGCTTAGCGAACTCAAACACATAGAGAAGCGTATAACCAGTATCGAGGAGCTGGCACCTGGGGTACAGCTCTGTAGCGCTCCCGATGTTCCAGCATTGATGCGTCGGGCTGCACTGGAGCCACCTATATTTGTGCGCCATCTTGCTCCCGTGCAGATCACCGTCGCTCTGCACAATGCTGAGCAGGATGTTGGAGAGATCGCTACAACCCTTGCTTCCTTGCCCACATTTACAGCACTGGAGCGGGGCAGGCGCTTCGCCGTGCAGTCGCGCCTGGTGCAGACTGATAAGAGCCAGGGCGAGCGCGCCTATAGCAGCGGTCAACTCAATAGATCCCTCGCAGAGGCGTTCGCGGAAGAGACCGGGGCCGTCGAGTCGATTAAGAAGCCCCAGATCGTTGTCTCCGTTCTCTGCACGATGCATAAAGGGTATCTGGGCATCTCAACGGCTGAAGATAATCTAAGCAACTGGCCCGGCGGAGCTCGCCACTTCGCACAGGTACCGGAGCAGATCAGCCGCGCCGAACTGAAGCTATTGGAGGCGCTGGAGGTATTCGGCATCACGCTCACTGAAGGCGAACAGGTGCTGGACCTGGGAGCGGCTCCTGGTGGTTGGACACGTCTCCTGCTGGACGCACACCTCTCAGTAGTAGCGGTAGATCCGGCCAATCTCGATCCCCGCTTAAGCAGGCGTCCCGGTCTGGAACACTATCGCGGCTACGCCGAAAACTATCTGCAGGAAGCTATAAAAAGGCGCGTTCGTTTCGATATGATCGTCAACGACATGCGCATGGATGCCCGCGAGGCCGCCCGCGCCCTGGACACAGCCGCGACCTGCCTGCGCACCGACGGAGTAGTGATTAGCGTGTTCAAGTTGCCACATGAAACACAAGAAATCCATCCCCTGGCAACCTTGAACGAGGCATTACACATACTCAGAAAACGGTATGGCGTTGTTCAGGCGCGCCAGCTTTTTCATAACCGACAGGAAGTTACTGTAGTTGCTGCACAGCCGCTAGTAACGCGGAGGTGACTTTTCTTCACCATGGAGGTGGCTATGTCTCTCGAATCCCTGCCAGTTAGCGCAACAGGTACAACTACGCCACGCATTGTGCCGCCAACTGATGGGCCATTGCGCTGCAACACACACACATATGACTTGATTCGTCAATGCATTCATTGTGGTTTTTGCCTCCCTACCTGTCCGACCTACTCCGTCCTCAATGTAGAGATGGACTCACCGCGCGGTCGTATCTATCAGATGAAGGCGGTCGCCGATGGCATGCTAGAAATATCTGACGATTTCGTTGAGCATATGAACTGCTGTGTTGGCTGCCGCGCCTGCGAAACTGCCTGCCCCTCCGGCGTACAATTCGGCAAGTTGATCGAGGCGGCCCGCGAACAGATCCAGATCACCAACAGCGCCTCCGTCGGCGAGCAAGAGGAATACGCAAAGACAACCAACGGAGAACTGGTTATCGTCAACGCGCCACAACGCGCTGCTACTCCGCTGGCTGCAAGGCTGCTACGGCGCTTCTTTTTCGATATCATGC
>JALYTQ010000325.1 GCA_030854195.1 Chloroflexota bacterium | reverse complement strand
CAGTAGCCATTATCAAAAACAAGCACTTCACTGCGCAATTCCGTATTCCACTTACAGACAGCTGCCAGAAAACTGCGCGCAATCTCACCGTTTTCGGCGATAATCCAGTAATGATATTTGTGAAACTGCCCATCGTCGCACTGGAGCAGCAGCACATCAAGCGCGGCACCCTGCCACTGCACTTCGAGCCACGCCTTTTTGAAGCGATCAATAGTATCCTTCTCCGCCTCGGAAGGCTGAACCGGGCTCTGTCCATTGATTATCATATTGGGATGCATACCTGGAAATTGTCCCGGCATCATCTCAGGCTCTCGCCCCTTCCAGTGGGTTGTGACCTGGTTGTATAAAAACGTCTTGCGGGACAATGTACACTGCCCGGCAGCCGCGTAGCCCTCGACATCAAAAAAACCGATGTCGTCCTCGATCAGTGCCTTAGTGGGAAAAATGTCCGCGAGGTGTTTGCTCATATGATATTCGATCGCCGTTATGGGAAGAAGCAGGATTTCTTCGATCAATTTCTCTTTATCCATCATCTCTCCTGAGCTTCACACATAATATACATAAAATCACTTCTATATGTACGAAGCACGCGGTAAAAAGTTTCTGTTTTCTATTCTTTCCTATTATCAGCACAATCTGTCTATAATGCCTCACCAGTCACCACGCAGTCGTTGCTCCTCAAGATCGAGCTCGCGCTCGACGACGCGCAACGCTTCATCATCGATATGGCCCTGGTCGCGCAACTTGATGATCGCGGCGCGCTCGGCTGTCAGCGCCTCCTGGTAGAGGTGCTGCTTCGCCGTTGCCCGGTTTTCATGCTGCTCATCTTTGTCTCCATCGTTGCGCGCCTTGAGCAGCTTGATTTTCTTCTCGTAGTGAGAACGCAGCCGATTCAGGTACTCCTCGGGTATATCATCCTCTGTCGCCAGTTCGCTCAGGCGCTCAAGGGCAGCGTGGGCGGCGGTGATATGCGCCTGCGCGTGCTCCTGTTCCAGCGATGTGTCCCGTTCGGGCCTGAGCCAGCGGATGAGAGGGATCAGGCTCAATCCCTGTAGAACAAGGGTGACGATGATGACACAAAAGGTTAGAAAGATAGCCAGGTCCCGCGCTGGAAACGCCTGCCCATTGGCGATCGTGAGCGGCAAGGCCAGGGCTGCCGCTAGCGAGACGCCGCCACGCATCCCTGTCCAGGCGATAATCATGACGTTGCGCCAGTCAGGATATGGGTTCCGCGCCCGTGTGCGAGCGCCGGGCAGAAAGGGCAGGTACGTAACAGCAAAGACACAGATGATGCGAACCAGTACAACCGTAAGGCATACGAGCACAGCATCTACCAGCAGGCCGAGCACCGAACTGCTGGCGACGGTATCCAGGATGCCGTGCAACTGGAGTCCGATCAATAGAAATACGAAGCCATTGAGTAGGAAGATAAGCACCTCCCAGACGGCGTTGGCCTGCAGGCGCGTATTGGAGGAGAAGAAGCGCGACGATTGCCGACTCAGGTAGAGTCCAGCGGCGAGCGCGGCCAGTACGCCCGATACATGCAGCGCCTCGGCTAGCAGATAGACCGCAAACGGTGTCAGCAGGGTGATCGAGATTTCTAATGGCGCATCATCCAGTTGACGATGCACCCATGCCAGCGGCCAACCTACGACGATACCCACCAGCAAGCCACCGAGGCTGACAAGCACAAATTGCAGACTCGCCTCTCCAAGCGAGAAAGTACCCGTGACAACGGCGGCAACGGCGAAGCGATAGATGACCAGGCCAGTCGCATCGTTGACGATGCTTTCGCCCTCGATCACCGTCATCACGCGCCGCGCCAGCCCAAAGCTACGCGCCATCGCGCTCGCCGCCACCGCGTCCGTCGGTGAGACGAGCGCGCCCAGCACGAAGGCAACGGGCCAGGGCAGGCCGATAGCGTGCGCTACAATGGCTACGACGCTTGTGGTGACCAGCACGAGGCCGATCGAGAGCTGCAAGATCGGGCGTAGTGTGGCACGGAATTCGCGCCAGGATGTAAACCATGCCGAGGAATAGATCAGCGGTGGCAGGAAGAGGAACAGGACCAGATCTGGATTGAGCTGGACTCTGGGCAGACCTGGTATAAAGCCTAGTAGCAGCCCACCCAGTGTGAGGAAGATTGCGTAGGGTATACGGATCTTCGTCGCAACGGCAGCTAATGCGATAATAGCAACCAGGAGACCAAAGATCAGGGTTATCGTGGCGGACATAGACGGTTCCATCCCCTTCACTGTTCACATTCGGCGCTTTCTGCGTGGAACAGTTCCATATCAGGATATAGACGCTACAATGCCGACCAGACTTCCCGGCGCTTTCCAGAGAGCTAGAGAGATGTACTCCTCCATTTTAGCATAAATTGACCTCTGACGAACAGTGATTGGCGGAATGGAGGCTCGGGGCCTCCATTCCGCCAATTTTATGAAACTCTTTGCGAAACCAACTCACATGACGCTACTCAGCTCATGCTGTGCATGTGGATGCTTCTCAAGAACATGCGCTGGTCGTACAATCAGCATCGGCAGCTTTGTAGCGGTCAGCGTGCGCTCCGTGACGCTTCCCATCGCCCAGCGCTGCAGGCCACTGCGCCCATGCGTCGCCATCGCTATCAACTCACAACCGGTTGTACCTTGCAGCTCGTCGCCCTTCTCAGCCAGGCGTACCAGCGTCGCGGCAACGTCCGACGAGAAGATGACGGAGCTGGTAATGTCGAGATTGAACCTCGCCAGGTCTCCCCGCAGCAGAAGCGCGGTCAGGTCGCTCATATACTTGTGCGCCTCTTCCTCTTCATGCTGCACGGGATGTGCTCCAACCATAGAGGAGGACGCGAGCAAGGGCTCCAATTCAGGTGAGTACGACACAACACGTACGAGGTGCAACACTCCCCTGGTGGACCCGGCCAACGCGGATACAACCTGGGCTGCCGGAAGGATGGCGCTCTCCGCAAGATGCGAACCGTCCAGCGAGACCAGCACGCGTGGTGCTATGAGAGACGGCTCGCCCAATGCTGGCCCTCCGTCGCGCAGCACCATGACTGGCACGGGGCTATGACGCACGATCTTCTGCGCAACGCTGCCCATCACCCAACGCATCAGCCCCGTCTCACCGTGGCTACTCATGATAACCAGGTCGATCTCATTGGTCTGAATGGCGGAGAGAATCGAAGGTGCTGGCGTCCCTATCAGGATCAGTGTATGCACATCGATGCCTGCTAGATCATCTGCTAAGGAGAGCGTCATAAGATATTTCGTGGCCTTCGAGACCTCGGTATCTATATCTGCCTGTGTAAAGACTATAGGCTCGTACATAAATCCACCGGCATCTACAGGCGTACTAATAACCTGCAAGAGCACCAGGGAGCCTCCAGAAGCCTTAGCGAGGCGCGCTGCAACCGGTATCGCCTTCTCGGCCCGAGCAGCCCCATCCAATGGTACAAGAATACGTCGAAACACTGTTTTCTCCTTTCGACCCCGGACTCCGCTGTCAGGTTAGCTGGCCTCGGAGAGACATAATACTTACTGTATGCCTCTTTCCAAAGGGGCTATTGTGTCTACTACCAGCATAAGTTCTTCCTGTCACCGCTTTATCACGATCGGGCCGCTGCCCGTCACGGAAGAATCACGATATACCCGTCATTGTCCGCCCTCGTTATATACTGTCAGTCACTATACCCTTGCACTCTCTCGTGTGTTGTGGGATACTTCTTGCATAGATGTAGGAAGTACAAGCAAAAGAAAGAGTGTGTACATTTGCCATTATTATATAGTGTTGTGTCCCACATATCGTAGTGAGGTGCTTGTGAATGGGATCGATGAGTGGGGAAAGCTTCTCATGCAAGAAATGGTTGAACAATGGGAACAAGAGGATATCCAGGTCGAAGGGCAGAGAGGTAAAGAGCGCATGAGTCAAACAAAGCGTGCATACAAGTACAGGTTTTCTCCTACTGATGAGCAAGCTCGTATCCTTGCTCACACGTTCGGGTGTGTTCGCTTCGTGTACAATTGGGCGTTGCATACTCGCTCGACTGCCTATAACGAGCAAGGGAAAAAGCTCTCTTACCACGATCTTTCTGCGATGTTACCTGCACTCAAAGAACAATTCCCCTGGCTGAAAGACGTTTCTAGTGTGCCAGTCCAGCAATCCTTGAGACACCTGGATACCGCGTTTAAGAACTTTTTTAAGGGAAGGGCGAAGTATCCTACCTTCAAGAAAAAGCAGCATGCCCAATCAGCAACCTACGCGTCCAATGCCTTCACATGGGATGGTACTGCATTAACCTTGGCGAAAATGGAGACACCTCTGGATATCCATCTGCATCGAGCCTTTCCTCAGAACAGCAAGCCCAGTTCGGTCACGATCAGTAAAGACGGTGCTGGTCGATACTTTGTCTCTCTCTTGGTTGAAGAGGACATTGCCCAGTTGCCAGTCGTCAACAAGATGGTCGGGCTTGATCTGGGTTTGAAGTCGATGGTCATTCTCTCGACAGGGGAGGCGGTTGGCAATCCTCGCTTCTTACGCAAAGATGAGAAAAAACTGGCCCAGGCCCAGCGTAGGCATGCTAAGAAAAAGAAGGGGTCCAGAAACCGCAACAAAGCACGTGTGAAGGTGGCTCGTGTGCATGCTCGTATCGCTGATTGTCGTCGCGACTACCAGCATAAACTTTCTACGCGCATTGTTCGCGAAAACCAAGTGATCTGCGTAGAAAGTCTGGTAGTCAAGAATATGGTTAAAAATCACTGCCTCGCGAAGTCCATCTCCGATGTGGGCTGGGGTGAGTTCGTTCGCCAGCTGGAGTATAAAGCGAAGTGGTATGGGCGAACGCTGGTGAAGATTGATCGATGGTATCCCTCTTCAAAGACCTGTCACACGTGTAAGTATGTCTTGGAAGAACTGGATCTAGAAGTGCGCTCCTGGACATGTCCACAGTGTCGTACTGTTCATGATCGCGATACCAATGCTGCACTGAACATTCTGGCCGAGGGGCTCTCGGTGTCAGCCTGTGGAGGGGGTGTAAGACCCGTGCGGGTGAAAGCTCGTCGGGCAATCCCCAGTGAAGCAGGAAACGCTCACCCGTGAGGATGAGCAACCCTGCTCTCCCAGGCGGGGGTGATGTCACATGCTGGTACATGCCTCACATGTGTAACAAGAATACTATCGGAAAGAAGAAGGAGGTCTTCCTGATGAGTTTAGCTGGTAAAGTAGCCATCGTCACGGGTGCCGCGTCGGGCATCGGGCTGGCGATCGCGCGCGATTTGACACAGCAGGGCGTACGCGTGACAATGGCCGATCT
>JALYTQ010000324.1 GCA_030854195.1 Chloroflexota bacterium | reverse complement strand
TTTGTAAGCTCCATTGTTACTCCTTCTCTTCTTCTTTGTTTTGTGCAAGCAGCCATGTATAGAGTTGTGGATTGGCATAGGTGCGCGTCCACGAGTCGTGATCTACGTCGGGGTAGATGGTGAATTGGACATTGCCGCCACAGCCCTTGAGCCGCTCGACCATCTGTTCGCTATGTTCTACCGGTATCACGGTATCTTTGGCACCGTGAAATGTCCAGACCGGCACGCCTTTGATTTCGCAGACCGCCGAGGGGTCGCCACCTCCGCAGATCGGCGCGATGGCCGCGAAGCGCTGTGGATAGGCGATTGCCAGCCCCCACGTTCCATAGCCGCCCATGCTGTTGCCCGTAACATATATGCGCTTTGCATCAATTGTATAGGTGCTTTCGATCTCATCGAGCAGCAGGCCAAGGACGTGCAGCTTCGTCATCCAGCCCTCGAACTTCGCGCATTGTGGCGAGACGACGATAAATGGAAATGGCTGCCCCTCCGCGATCAGCTTTGGCGGACCGTGGCGCTTGACCAGCTCCAGATCTGTGCCGCGCTCGCCCGATCCGTGCAGATAGAGCAGTAGCGGCCACGCTCGCCGCGCATCGTACTCTTCTGGTAGATAGAGCAGGTAAGGGAGCGAGACAGGAACGGTGACCTGTCCTTGCAGGACATGCGCCTGTTGTTTGTTGTCCATAATATTATGTCCTTTTCCAGTACCCTCATTTCAGTATCCTGATTTCAGTATCCTCAAGCGGATCGTAAAAATGTACAGGCTCCTGTCGCCTCCCCCCAAGAGAGTATACAGACGTAATTCGAAGAGGTCAAGTGAAATTGATATGAAGGAGCGAAGCAAAACATTGCTTTTCGTGGTACTCTTTTATGAGGTGAAGTAGCCATTGCAAGCGATGTGCACGCTATCAGATGAACAGGAGAGAAGGATTGTAATGCCTGATGCCATATTTGCCGAGCCCAGGCTTGCCGAAATCTATGACCTCCTCGACCGACCGGACCTCGTTCCATATCTCGCCATAGCAGACGAGTTCCACGCCCACTCTGTCATTGACCTGGGGTGCGGAACCGGGACGCTTGCCTGTCGCTTAGCCGCGCTTGGGAAAGAGGTCGTTGGCATCGATCCGGCTGCGGCCTCGCTCTCCGTCGCCAAACGGAAAGCGTCTGCCGACCGAGTGCGCTGGATCACCGGCACTGCGGTACAGCTTAAAGGATTGCATGCCGATCTCATTACTATGACTGGCAATGTAGCACAAGTATTCGTGACGGACGAGGAGTGGATGACCACTCTTCGTCCGTGTCGCGATGCGCTTCCTCCTCAGCTCACCGCTTTCTTCACAAGCGCGCTGATCCTCGCCTCTTCGGCGTCGGTCAACTCCATCAGTGCGAAGGAGGTCGGCCACATGGCACCTTCGTCGAGGTTCGCCGTGTCGCTGAAGCCGAGCGTCGCGTACCTCGTGCTGAACTTCTGCGCGCTTTGGAAGAAGCAGACGATCTTGCCGTCCCTGGCATACGCGGGCATCCCGTACCAGGTTTTCGGCGAGAGGACTGGCGCGCTGGCTTTGATGATCTCATGGAGCCGCATTGCCATGGCGCGCTCTGATTCCGGCAGCTCGGCGATCTTCGCGAGCACGTCGCTTTCCCCTTCCGCCTTGTTCTTGTTGGCGCGTTCTTCCGCCTTCAGCTCTTTGGCGCGCTCCTTCATCGCGGCTCGTTCCTCGTCTGCGAATCCTCTGGACTTCTTGTTGATCGCGGCGGACTCCTGCGTGCCCTTCTGTTCAGGTTGGCTCATAAAAACCTCCTCAGACCGCAGTTCGACTGCGGACTCGTGCTATTCTAGTCATGCGTCGCCTCATGTGGCAGTTAAGCCGTAGGCGGCATTTCTTCAAGTATCCCGCCCAGATTTAGTACCCTTGAGGCATCGACTCGCCTGTCTCCAGGAAAGTCTTCATGTTGCTGAGTATCCATGTCCAGCCGCCGCCCTGCAAACCCTGGTAGGTTGCAGTCTGGCCCTGGAAGTCCTCGTGGACCACGGTAACCCTGGTAACGCCGCCGGGCATCGACTCCAACTCCCACGTTACTCGGGTGGGCGCATCTTCGTTCATCGGGGGCCAGAGTGAGTGATAAGTGTGCACCAATCGGTTGGGTGGCTCGGACGCAACCACCTCCCCCTCAACTATGGGGGAGTCATTCGGCATATGATAGGTAAAGGGTGAGCCGACGGTGAGATCGGTCTTAAGCGTACAGCCATAGTAGTAGCGGGAGGTGAACTCCGACCTGGTGATCGCTTCCCACACCCGCTCCTGCGGGGCCTTGATAATGATCTGATTAACGAGCCGGGGCTTTGAATCCGTGCTCATACCATTCCCTCCTTCAAGCGCTGTTTTGAGATCGGCGAGCACGCTCGCACGCGCCGCAGAGTATTTGCTGATCCAGCGGTCCGAGATGAGCTGGATTGGGACCGCGTTCAGGTAGTGCAGTCTCTCGCGGCCCACTTTGCGCGTGGTGATCAGTCCAGCCTCTTGCAGCACGCGCAGGTGCTTCATCACCCCGAACCGCGTCATCGGCAGCTCCGAATCCAGCTCGGTGAGCGTACGACCGTCGCGCTCAAAGAGGAGGTCAAGCAGTCGCCGACGGCTTGGATCGGCGAGGGCGCGAAAGACAGATCCATCTTCCATGCCAGTATTATATGTGACTTAATGGTCACTTGTCAAGGGCCACATCATGCAGGCGAAAGAGATGTGCCAGGAGAGGCACGGGCTTATGAATCGCGCCCCTATCGCATGGGGAGCGGGCGTCTTGCCAGTGTGAGCATCTCTCTTGTCGCCACTTGCCAGGGGTGCTAGACTCTCTACTATATTCTATATTCTGGAAGGATTGCTAAGTTGAAGATGGAACAGGAGCGCGTGCACTTGCTTGAACGGCAGGTCGAGCGCCTGCGCAAACGCATAGATGTGTTAGAGGAACGCAGTAACCGCTATTCATGGGTGCGCGTGGCGATCTTTTTAGGTGGTCTCGCGCTGGCGGTACTGGCTTTTTTCTTTGTGAATAGATGGATAGGCATAGCCCTGGCGCTGGTTGCCATTGTGCTCTTTACGCTGGTGGCGCGCTGTCATGGTCGCATCGAGCGCAGCCTCGCCCGGCACCGCATGCTTGCCGCGATCAGGGCGACGCAGATTGCGCGCATACGCCTGGACTGGGAGGCGCTGCCCGCCGCGTTCGCCGCCAGTTCCATGACGGATCATCCCTTTGAACTCGATCTGGATATTATAGGGCCGCGCTCGCTGCATCACTTGCTCAGTACGGCGGTCTCGCGCGAGGGCAGCCAGCGCCTGCTCGACTGGCTGCTGAGTACGACGCCGGACCTGCAGGAGATTCGTCGCCGCCAGACGCTGGTGCGCGAGTTGACGCCGCTGACGCTTTTTCGCGATAAGCTGCTGATGAACTCCCTGTTGGCTTCGCGCCGC
Organism: Chloroflexota bacterium; assembly: GCA_030854195.1. Classification (GTDB taxonomy): domain Bacteria; phylum Chloroflexota; class Ktedonobacteria; order Ktedonobacterales; family Ktedonobacteraceae; genus JACDAE01. The sequence continues at coordinate 1,846 of JALYTQ010000324.1, read as the reverse complement.
GCCTCCGAGCAGTTGGAAGGCAAGCGCTTGCTGCGCTGGTTGGATGCACACGCGCAACCAGCATCGTTGCTGCCCCTGCTGCTGGGGGCCACGGCGTTATGTATCGTAACCATCGTGCTGCTCGTGCTAAACGTCTTTTTTGCCTTCCCCTATTACTGGCCCCTGTCCATCGTCGCCACGCTGGCCCTGTTCTTCTCGACCGCTCATCTGCGCGGCGATCTGTTCGGCGACGCGTATTACCTGCGCGATGCCTTCGCGACGTTGAGCACGGTCTTCGAGTACCTGGAACGCTATCCCTACGGACAACACCAGCACCTTAAGAAGCTGTGCGAGCCTTTCTTTGTGGATCGTGCCTCGGGTCCGTCGCTTTTGTTGAAAAGTACAGCGCGCATCGCCTCCGCGTCGACGTTGAAAAATAACGGCATTCTCTGGCTGCTTGTCAATGCGTTCGTGCCGTGGGACGCGTACTGCGCGTATCGTCTGCAGCAGTACAAGGCGCAGGTCGCGGCGCGCCTTCCGCTCTGGCTCGATGTCTGGTTCGAATTGGAGGCGCTCTGTTCCCTGGCGACTTTCGCGTACCTGAATCCCGACTATACGCTGCCCGAGATTCTGTCTCCGACCGATGCAAGTGGGCAGGTTTTCAGCGCTACCAATATAGGGCACCCGCTGATTCCGCGCGAAAAAAAGGTCACGAACAGTTTTGCTCTACACAACCTGGGCGAGGTCGATATCATCACAGGCTCAAATATGTCTGGCAAGAGTACGTTTCTGCGCACGCTGGGCGTCAATCTCTGCCTGGCCTACGCGGGCGCGCCCGTCAACGCGACGCTATTGCGCACCTCGCTCTTCAGAATATTCACCTGCATTCGCGTCAGCGATTCAGTCACTGATGGCTATTCCTACTTTTACGCGGAGGTGAGGCGGCTCAAGGCTCTGCTGGTCGAGTTAGCGCGCTCCGAGCAGTTGCCGTTGTTCTTCCTGGTCGACGAAATCTTCAAGGGGACCAATAATCGCGAGCGCCTGATCGGGAGCCGTTCGTACGTGCGCGCCCTGGTCGGACGCAACTGTGCTGGCTTGATCTCTACGCACGATCTTGAGCTGGTGCATCTGGCGGATACGCTGCCGGAGGTCTCCAATTATCATTTCAGGGAGGATGTGATCGAGGGGCATATGGTCTTCGATTACATTCTGCGCTCCGGCCCCAGCCCTACGACTAACGCGCTGAAGATCATGCGCATGGAGGGTCTACCTATCGATGAAGCATAACGACCATATGCGCCTTTTACGTAAAGGCGTGCCCATCCCAGGCGGAACATGGGCCGAGCTGGGCTCCGGCTCTGGCGCGTTCACCCTGGCCCTGGCCGACCTGATCGGCGCGACGGGCCAGATCTACAGCGTGGACAAAGATCGGCGCGCGCTCAGGGAGCAGGAACAGGCGCTGCGGAGCCGTTTCCCCTCAGTCGCCATGCACTGCCTCAGCGCCGACTTTACGCAACAACTCGCGCTGCCACCGCTGGACGGTATTCTTATGGCGAATTCGCTGCACTATGTACGCGACAAACCCACACTGTTGCAGCGTTTGCGCGGCTATCTGCGACCCACAGGGCGTCTGCTTCTCGTCGAGTACAACGCCGATTCCGGCAATGTCTGGGTTCCATATCCGCTCTCCTATCCCACGTGGGAGGCGCTGGCACAGCGCAATGGTTTCAGCGCGACGCGGTTATTGGAAAGGGTGCCCAGCCGCTTCCTGGGCGAGATGTATTCAGCCGCTAGCCTGCTCAGTTCAACATAGCCATAATCTCGCGGATAGATTTGATATGCTCCTGTATCTCCGTGCGATCCTTCG
>JALYTQ010000323.1 GCA_030854195.1 Chloroflexota bacterium | reverse complement strand
GCTGGAGAGTGAGCACCCGGATGGACGCAAGGCCCATCCCTACTGATGAGGTACAGCAAAAAGAAGTGACACAGAGCCTGTGAACAAGCCCTGTGCCACTCCCGCGAACGTAGAAGCAAAACTACTACTTTTGCACTAAAGTATCCTCATTTATCATGAGACATCCCATAAAGCTCATAGAATTCAATGCTGACTGTTCAGAACTGTGCGATTCCTCCGCCACTGTGGCATCCTCACCCAGGTAACTGGCAGCATCTCCAATGTCAACCAGCTCTAGCTCCTCGATAATACTCCGTAGTTCGCCGGTTGTCGCCATGGCGCATACCCCCATTCTTTGATAATCGTTAGTTCGCCCACTTCCATCCCATACATCGGGCACCCTCCTCTTATAGAAACCTTGTGCCAGGTGATCATTGTTTATAGACAGCGTAAGCAGAACAATAATAGAGTAGAGAAGTATTGTCCTTCTCTATTAAAAGATACGTTTGTGCCAGGGAATATATCGCACAGAATTACCATTGATAGTCCAAATAGGCCATCAGCAAACGAGGTGGCACCCACTAGCGCCGCCGTTCACACGATCTTCCATTTCTCCTTGCTCGTCAGCCATCGTGGCTAAAAACGTGATATACTGGTGATAATTTGAGAACAACCAGAGGGGTTTCAGGAGAAATTTATGGCAAGTAATCATTATGATGTCGCGATCATCGGCGCGGGTCCCGGCGGCTATGTCGCGGCCATACGCGCGGCGCAACTCGGTGCAAAGACCGCGATTGTAGAGAAACAGTATCTTGGCGGAACCTGCCTCAATGTCGGCTGCATCCCTTCCAAAGCCATGCTGCACATCGCAGAGGTGCTGCACAACCTGGAATCGGTAGACGACCTGGGCATCCATCTGCCACAGGCGGCGACCTTTGATATGAGCAAAGCTGTCGCCTTCAAAGACAAGGTCGTCAAGCGCATGACGGGCGGCGTCGGCACGCTGATGAAGGGGAACAACGTCGACGTATTTGATGGCCTGGGCACCGTCGACGCGTCCCGCAAAGTGACCGTTACAAAAGAAGGTGGCGACAAACAGGAGTTCACCGCCGACAAGATCATTCTGGCGAACGGCTCGGTTCCTTTCGTTCCTAATATGCCCGGTGTCGATGGCAAGAATATTATGAATAGCGACACCTGCTGGAACCTGCCCAAGTTGCCCGAGAGCCTGATCTGCGTCGGTGGTGGCGTGATCGGTGCCGAACTGGCGTGCATGTTCAACGCGCTTGGCTCAAAGGTCACAATTCTGGAGATGCTGCCCACCGTGCTGGCACCGCTCGACGAGGAGGTACGCCGTCTGCTGGTCCGGATTCTGACCAAACGCGGCATCCAGATCGTCACCAACGCGCGCGTAGAATCCGTTGCGGACGATGGCAAGCAGAAGAAGGTCATCGCGCAAACGGAGAAGGGCGAGCAGACCTTCAACGCCGAGTACGTGCTGATGGCGGTCAGTCGCCGCCCCAATACGAGCGGCCTGGAGCAGTTGATGGAGCAGGGTCTCGACAATGATCGCGGTCGCGTGCGCGTCAACGATAAGATGGAGACCAACCTGCCCGGCATCTATGCTATCGGCGACCTGGTCCACGGCGCGGGCCTGGCCCACGTTGCCTCAACCGAAGGCGAGATCGCCTCCGATAACGCCACGGGCCACGAGGCGCACATGGACTACAACGTCGTCCCCAACCCGATCTACACCTTCCCCGAGGTCGCGTTCGTCGGACTGACCGAGGCGCAGGCAAAGGAGCAGTATCCAGAGGCACGCGTCGATCGCTTCCCCTGGATCGCCATTGGCAAGGCCGTCGCAATGGACGAGACCGAGGGCTTTACCAAGGTCATTATGGGTAAGTACGGCGAGATTCTGGGCGCGCACATCATCGGTCCCGACGCGACTAACCTGATCACCGAGTTCTCGCTTGCTATGCACGGCGAACTGACCGGCGATGAGATTCGCGAGACCATTCATCCGCACCCGACATTGAGCGAGGGTATTCGCGAGGCCGTGCTGAGCGTCGAGGGACGCCCGATCCACATGCCGCCGAAGCAGCCCGCGCGCTCGCGGTAAACTACCTTCCTGGTACAAAGAGTTTTTAGCGTTGCAAAAATGTAACGCTAAAAACTCTTTACAACCCGCGCAGAGTATGCTATTATCTATTTCGCCAGGGGATGTAGCTCAGCTGGGAGAGCGCGACAATCGCACTGTCGAGGTCAGGGGTTCGAGCCCCCTCATCTCCACTGCACGCACCATTTATTTTGTGCCTTGCAAATCGCAAACATCTATGCTATAGTAGATGTCACAATAGTGTGCGACGAGCAGGAGTAGTAGGTCGCCCTTTTCAGAGAGCAGCCGGATGGTGCGAGACTGCATTACATTGACCGAACTCGCCTGCGAGCAATAAGTGTGAACCGCTACGAGATAGTACAACAGTACTTCTACAGCACTGAGCACTTGTCGGGACGCCCGTTACAGCGTACAATGAGATAGATCACAGACAGTAAGTACCAGCACTTTCACAGATATGGGCCTGTAGCGCAGCTGGGAGAGCGCCTCCATGGCATGGAGGAGGTCAGGGGTTCGAGTCCCCTCAGGTCCACCATTTCCTGTCTATGCTCTAAAATCAGGGTGGTACCACGGAATGACCTTTCGTCCCTTTGGATGAAAGGTTTTTTTGTAGTCAATCTTATGTCAATTGCTCTTATACCCTGTTCATAAAAAATAACATGGGAGGCGCGTTATGATTACACGCACAAGGTACAATCCAAAAGAAGTTGAACACAAGTGGCAGGCGCAGTGGGAGGCGGAACAGTTGTATCACGCCTCCGAGGATGCTCCCGAGGCAAAATTCTATCATCTGGTTATGTTTCCCTATCCGTCCGGCGACCTGCATATGGGCCACTGGTACAATTATTCGCCTTTCGATGCCTATGGTCGCTTCAAGCGTATGCAGGGCTACAATGTGATGCAGCCCATCGGCTTCGATGCCTTCGGGCTGCCCGCCGAGAACGCCGCGATCAAACGCGGCATCCAGGCACGTACCTGGACACTGGCTAATATCGAGAATATGCGCAAGCAGCTGCGCGCAATGGGCGCGCAGTGGGACTGGCAGCGCGAGGTCGTTACCTGTCTGCCGGACTACTATAAGTGGACGCAGTGGCTGTTCCTGCAGTTCTACAAGCATGGTCTGGCTTACCGCACGAAGGCTCCGGCGAACTGGTGCCCAGGCTGCAATACGACCCTGGCAAACGAGCAGGTGCTGGCGGATGGTACCTGCGAGCGCTGCGGCAGCACGGTGGTCCGCAAGGAGATCGACCAGTGGCTGCTGAAGATCTCGGCCTACGCTGAGGAGCTGCTGAGGTTCCCCGACATCGAGTGGCCGGAGAAGACGGTGGTTATGCAGCGCAACTGGATCGGACGCAGCGAGGGCGCGGAGATCCGTTTCAGCGCAGAGATCGATGGCAAGCACGAGGAAATTCCGGTCTTTACGACGCGCCCGGATACCATCTACGGCGCGACGTTCTTTGTGCTGGCACCCGAACATCCCTGGGTGGAGAAGATGACGACGCCCGCACATCAAGCAGCGGTCACTGCATATGTAGAGCAGGCGCGGCGCATGACCGAGATCGAGCGCATGAGCGCGGAGAAGGAGAAGACCGGCGTCTTTACTGGCGGCTATGTGATTAATCCGGTCAGCGGAGACAAAGTTCCGGTCTGGATTGCCGACTACGTGCTGATGGGCTACGGGGCTGGCGCGATCATGGGCGTTCCCGCGCACGACGAACGCGACTTCGCCTTTGCGCGCAAGTTCGGCATTCCGATCATCGAGGTGATTCGCCCCGAGGGCGCGGAGGCGAGCGATCCCACGACCTGGGCGGCTGCTAAAGAGGCGCTGGGCGTGATGGTCAACTCTGGTCCCTTCGATGGCACCCCTGGCGACGAGGCGATTGCTAAGGTGACGCGCTACATCGAGGAGCAGGGCTATGGCAAGTTCATGGTCACGTACAGGCTGCGCGACTGGCTGATCAGCCGCCAACGCTACTGGGGCTGCCCCATCCCGATTGTGTACTGCCCGAAGGATGGCATGCTACCCGTGCCGGAAGAGCAACTGCCGGTGCAGCTGCCCGAAAATGTGCAGTTCAAGTCGACGGGCGAGTCGCCGCTGCGCTACGAGCCGGAGTTTGTGAACACTACCTGTCCGGTCTGCGGCGGACCCGCGACGCGCGAGGCCGATACGCTGGACACCTTCATCGATTCGTCCTGGTACTACCTGCGCTATGCCGATCCACACAACGCTCAGCAGGCGTGGAGTCCCGAGACACTGCAGAAGTGGCTGCCGGTCGATCAATACGTGGGCGGCGTGGAGCACGCGATACTGCACTTGCTGTACTCGCGCTTCTTCATCAAGGCGCTGCGCGATATGGGCTACCTGAACTTCGACGAGCCGTTCAAGCGCCTGTTCCACCAGGGCATGGTGCTGGGTTCGGACGGTCAGAAGATGTCCAAGTCGCGCGGCAACGTCGAGGCACCCGATAAGTACGTCGAGAAGTACGGCGCTGATACAGTACGCTGCTACATGATGTTTATTGGACCCTTCGATGCTGGTGGCTCCTTCAAGGCTGAGAACCTGGAGGGCATCTGGCGCTTCCTGAACCGCTTCTGGAGCCTGGTCAACGACTCCTGGACCGGCGGTGGTAGCACGGCGGAGACGGGTGAAAGCAAGGCAACCGAGCGGCTGCGCAACAAGACGATCAAGCGCGTTACGGAGGATCTGAGCAACTTCCGCTTCAATACGGCCCTGGCCGCGCTGATGGAATGTAACAACGCGCTGATCAAGCAGCAGAACGAACCGGTTGCCCGTAGCGCGGCGTATCGCCAGACATTGGAGACGATGATGCAGCTGCTGTCCCCAATGGCACCGCATATCACCGAGGAGCTGTGGCACCTGACGGGCCACAAGGGCAGCATCCATACCTCGCAGTGGCCCACGTTCGACGAGGCGCTGACCAGGGATGAAGCGTTCACGCTGGTCATGCAGATCAACGGCAAGGTGCGCGAGCGCGTTGAGGTTCCGGCCACGATCAACGAGGCCGAGGTGCGCGAAATGGTATTGAACAATCCACGCATCACCTCGCTGATCGGGGATGCCACGGTCCAGAAGATCATCTACATCCCTGGTCGCCTGGTAAACATTGTCGTGCGTAATTAACTGTAAAGACGCGGTTTTCCCTGTAGGGGCGCGATTTATAAGCCCGCCGCGCTCCACAGGCCGACGCAACGGGCTTATAAATCG
>JALYTQ010000072.1 GCA_030854195.1 Chloroflexota bacterium | reverse complement strand
GATAAGGTGCAGCAACGGGCCAGCGATCTCTTCGAAGACCGTGCGATCGACCTCGGTCTCCTCGCCTTCCAGCAGGAACTCAAAATCTTTCCCCTGTTTCAGGGCCACCGCACGCGCAGCGCGATAGAGGCGCGGAGTCATCGAAGAAAGGGGCACGAGGCGCACCTTCATCAGGCGATCCTGGAACGTCGTATTGAGCCGATTCTCACGCGCGAAAATCGCTTCACACTCGCGAATAATCGTGTCCATTTCCGTGCTGAGCGTGGTCATATCGGAGATACCTTCGCTCAGGCCACGGGCAAGCAGGTGAAAATCGTTATAACGGTCGAGTTCCAGTTCATCAAATTCGGCCAGGTGGGACGGTTCAGTACCGCGACCATTGCCGTTCTTGTTCTTGTTATTGTACAGGATCAGAGATTGATCGCCCTCGCCGATCATCGCCTGTACAGAGCGACCGCTGGGCAGCGTTGCAGCCTCGAAGCGGCTCTCCAACTTCTGACCAACATCGCGTAAGCGATTACTACTTACACCAGCATCGGCAACCAGGCGTACGAGGCGTTGAATGCGCTCCTCCAGCACGCTACGGTTCACCAGCAGTTCACCGAAAAGATTAACCAGCTCATCCAGTTTTTGCAGGCGCACGCGCACGCTCAGATTGCCATGAGCGCCACCCTGGGCACTTGCTTCATCATGGGTATCGGGCACGATGCCGACCACCGCGCCCATGCCTGCCATAGCATCATCGCCGTTATCGGTCTCAGCATCGATATACGCATCGGCGTGGCCTTCCAGCGGAGGAGGAGTGGTATGCTCGCCCAGGAGCCCCGTATAGCGCGCACGCAGAAGATTTACCCTCGCCTCATCGCTCATAGCTTCAGCGTCGCGACCGGTGATCAGCACATCCAATGCCTCGGCGGTATCGAGAATAAGGCTCAGAACGGGAGATGAGATGCTCGTCTTCCCCTCCATAATGCTATCGAGCAGATCTTCGAAGATATGGCAAAGGTCGGCGATAGCACGGAAGCCCATCATGCCAGCCGCGCCCTTGAGCGTGTGGGTAGCACGGCGCACGGCCTGGATCAGTTCAAGGTTCTGCGGCGTCTTCTCCAGGGCCGCCACATGCATACTAATAGTCTGCAAATGTTCCTCGGCCTCAGCGCGGAAGATCTCGGTGGCCTCCTCACCCAGGTCGGCGGCAAAAGAGGACTGCTGCGCCTGTTGGGGAGAGAGAGAGGGTGCCGCAGGAACGGGCTGCTCTGGAACCGCTATCTGCGTGGCGGAAGGCGGCAACTGAGATGCGAAACGCTCTGTCGCTTCGCTTGCGCGTTCAACATAATTCGATACAGAAGAAGGCGATGTATCGCGCGCCTGCTGGCGCATGCGCGAGAACTCGCCCTCGGCACTGGTAATCTGCTTCAAAAAGTCCTGGCGCACCTGAATCTCGATCTCACCACGGAGACGATCCTCAAGTTCCTGGAGTACCTCCGGCGTCTCCTGTCCAGAGGTCGCGCGCACTTGCAAGCGCAGGAGATCCTCGTACTCCTTGCGCAGCTCACTGCGTATCTGCTGCTCTAATTCAGCGCGACTGGCGACTGACGGAATTGAGCGTGACTCATACTCCTCGCGCACTTGAGCTTCTATCTCAGCACGTAACGCTTCAGGATTTCCGTAACGCTCAAAAGTCACACGTTCGCGCAAGGCGTCCTGCTCGCGCTGCATCTCCCAGGGAGTCCAGGCCGGTTCTGGTTCTGGAGCATGAGCGGCACCTTCCTGGATCTGCTGGAACACGGTATTACTAGAAGAAAGGAGAGTTCGCAACTGCTGAAGCTCGAACTCCATCCGCTCATCGGCGAGTTCGGCGTCACCAGTCGTTTGATTGAGCTGATCGAGAACTTTTTTCAGCTTACTGTTTGCCACCCACATCACCGATAATGGGAGGTAGCGTCGCACCTGCTCAGGACTGTTGCGCAGGTTCAGGCCCATTGCTCGACCGGCCCAGTCTTCCATGCGATCAAGGGCATCTTTCGAGCCATCCAGGAAGCCCTTGAACTCGCTGCGCTGCATATCGATAATGGACAGGGCTGAGCGCAACTGGGCCACCAGATTCTTTAATGCCGCTGCCTGCAACTCTACGTTTTGCGCCTCATGCTGCACATCTGCATATACCTGTGAGAAAGAGGCTATCTGCATAGCAAGGTCAGTTTCTTGCGCGGGAACCGGAAGCCTGCTCTCAGGCAGCGGTAGATCGTCAGCGGGCCAGTCGTCTAGCGCGGCAGGGAGCGTTTCTTCCGGCTGACTCGCTGCAGGTGCCGGTCGCGTTGAAGCCATCAGGACATCTAGAGCGCTCAACTGCGGGGACGGCGAACCTTGCGCCTCTGCGTAAGAGGGTAGGGAGAAATCGTCGGACGCGGGCTCCTCTGGCCAGGCGACATCATCGCCAATTTCAACATTTGGAGTACGGAATGAAGCCAGTACTTCGTCAAACGATGGCATCGCGGGGGCCATCGGAGGGGCGGGCATAGCAAACGCATCATTCTCTGCGTGATTATCCTCCCACTCAGTGGGCATCCCTCCATCTGACATGCTCGGCGTAGAAGGAGCAGCATATTCAGAAGGTGCCACCTGCACAGGCTGAGCAGGCTGAGAAGGCTGCACAGCCTGTGTTGACGCATCAATCAAGGCTCGATAGTGAGAATAATCAGCATCGTCTTCCGCGATCACGGCTTCTTCATCAACGCCATTGCGGATACCCTCCAGGAGCTGATGCAGACGACCAAGCGAACGCTGTAAGAGGCCCAGAACGGGTTCATCGAGCGTCGTAATACCGTCGAGAGCATCGCCCAGAATGTCTTCCATGCCATGTGCCACATGCGCCAGACCGGGGAAGTCCATCATGGAAGCAGAACCGCCAATGGTATGAGTGCGGCGGTACGTTTCTTCAAGGGCATCCATGTCGCCAGGTGACTGCGCCAGACGCTCAAGATTCGTCTCGATTTCAGGCAAATAGCTATTCACCTCTTCGATAAACGAATCGAGGACTGATAGTTTATCAAATGTATTCGACATGTTGCGCGTACCTACTTAAACTATCGAGTGTCGCTTGCACACTACAGGTTTCTTCCCGCATGCGCAGCGCGACACTCACACGCTACTAATTGGACTACCCGTTATTTGGGAAAGGCGTCTGGTCCTGGTTGAACTGGCCCTGGTTCTGAGCGTTTTGCCCATTCGGAGCCGCTGCTTGCCAACGTGGACGAACAGGTGTAGCCTGTCCTGGTGCGGGTAGAAGGCCCGGATTTGCTGCCTGACCCCGGTTCTGATAAAACGGCTGATTCTGATTATTACCAAAGTTTGGCGGCGGTGCAAGATGCTGCGCGCCTTCAAAATTCATCTGAGCATCGAAGCCATCGCCAAAGTTTTGTTGATTGCCAAACTGCTGGCCACCAGACTGCTGATTGCCATATTGCTGGCTGCCTGAGCCACCGAACTGCTGGCCGCCTGGTTGCTGATTGCCATATTGCTGGCTACCTGAGCCACCGAACTGCTGGCCGCCTGGTTGCTGGTTGCCATATTGCTGGCTACCTGAGCCACCGAACTGCTGGCCGCCTGATTGCTGGTTGCCATACTGCTGACCATGCTGACCATTGCTGAAGCCACGCTGGCTGCCGTTCTCAAATGGCTGACTCCCAAATGCCTGCTGATTATTGTACTGCTGCTGCGTACCGAAAGGTCCTGTAAAGCTCTGCGGGGCAGCACCTTGAGCGCCAAAATCTTGCTGGTTACTAAAGGCATACTGTCCGCCATTGGAGCGAGAAGAAGAAGAGAGGCTCACCAGGGAACCTGAATTTCCGGGTTCGGGAAGCGGTGGGAAGTTGCCCGCAAAGCCCTGGCCCCAATCGGTATCCATGCTCGGCATCAACGATGGAGTAAACATTTGATCGGCGTGATCGTTCACTTCACCCACAGAAGTCATATGTGGGAAAGATCCAAGCATCTCATTGCCGCCGCGATCAGGCAGGCGGAAGGTTGACACAGAGGCGCGCAACTGCTCCGAGAGCTCTGCCAGGTAGCTGACACTCACTGCGGCCTCCTGCGTACCGGCGTCCGTCTGGCGTGTAATTTCTGAGATACGGCCCATCGCCATCGCAACCGACTCAGAGACAGAGGTCTGATCCTTCGCCGCGCGCGCGATGCTCTCGATCATCTGTGCCTGCCGTTCAACAGCGCCGTAGATCGAGTTCAGGGCGCGACCGGCTTCATCAGCAAGTTGCGACCCCTTCACCACTTCCTGCGTGCTGTCTTCCATAGCGACCACAGCCTCGTAGGTATCGCCCTGAATGCTCTTCACCAGAGTCGCAATACGTTTCGTTGATTCCGTAGAGCGCTCTGCCAGGAGGCGGATCTCATCGGCCACCACCGCGAACCCACGCCCATGCTCACCCGCCATGGCGGACTGAATAGCAGCGTTCAATGCCAATAAGTTCGTCTGATCGGCGATATCTTCAATGATACGCACGATCTCACCAATCTCATTCGAGCGTTCGCCCAGGCGTTTAATCTTCTTGGAAGTCTCCTGCACGTTCTCGCGGATCAGCATCATGCCTTCAATCGTCTGGCGCACCGATTGCTGACCGGTTGCGGCGTTGCCCAGGGCTTCCTGTGCCATCTCGGCGCTCAACTGAGCATTACGAGCAACGTTTTGAATAAAGATAGCCAGCGCCTCTACCGCCTCGGTGGTCTGCGAGATCTGCGCCACCTGGGCCTCAGATGCCTGCGTCAGTTCAGCGGTACGATCAAGAATGCGGCGCGTCGCGTTCGTTACCTGCACCGCAGTCGACTGCACGCGGCCCACCACCTTCGCCAGTTCTTCAATCATATAATTGAAGGAGTCGGCGAGCACGCCCAGTGTATCGGGCGTCACCTCGGCCTGCACGCGCAGGTCGCCATCACCAACGGCACTCACCTCTTGTAGAAGCTTCTCGATCTGCGCTTGCAGGGCAGCGGCATCGCTGCCAATGCTACCCAGAGAGGCCGCAGCAGAACTGCCGCCTTGACTGTCGAGGAGTGTATTGATAGACATCGACAGCATGGCGAAATCGTCATCGCCATTGACCGCAGCGCGTGCCGTACGATCGCCGCTCGCGTAGTCCCGGCATACCTCCACCAGCCGCTGGATGCGATCGCGGATGCGGTGCTGAATGAAGTAGTTGACAATCATCACACCAAGCAGCACGATAATCGCGCAGGCGACCGTAGCGAGAATTAAGGTAGAATGATCTAAATAAAGAGACGCAAAACCAAGCAATGCAAGCGAGATAACGGGGATTGCAGTTGAAGCAACCAACCCCCATTGCATTAGCGCATTGACAGTCATGCCACCTCTATTGCGCTCAGGATTCATAGCCAGACCTCCCTGTTGATAAAAATATATCTATGATTCAAACGAACGATCGTGCGGGGATCGCAATACGCTTTTCACTCAGTTTATCCAAGAGTCTTATAATGTTGCATTCTCTCCGAGAAAAGGAGACGAGGGACATCCAGAACCACCATCATCCGTTGAGCGAGCAATGCACTACCAACAGCGTAGGGAAGGGCCCATTGAGGAATATTCGCCGGGCGCATGTTACCACTAATGATAGTGCCAGGAGGGATAGCTAGCATCTCATTGACGCCATCCACCACAAAGCAGATCACCATCTCATTGTATTGCAACGAAAGTAAACGTGTGCGCGGGGTATAGGCAAGCTGCTCCAGAGCCAGGAACATCCGTAAGTCTACCACAGAGGTGATAGAGCCGCGCAGATTAATCACACCGAGCACCCAGGCTGCGACATTGGGTACAGGAGTCAGCTCGATGACGCGCTCCACACTCTGCACCAGCTCAGCCTTTACAGCCAACTCGCAATCGGCAAGCGTGAAGACAAGATACTGTTCACTGGCAACGGGAGCAGCGTTCCTTATTACCGGCTCATCTTCCGGGCGACTCAAGCCGCGCTGCATAGCCAGAGCCTGTGCGGCTGAAGGAGACAGGGCACGCAATTGCTGAATAGCAGCAACAGCGTCACGTTGAGATTTTCTTAGATCTTCGCTAGACACTGGTCAACTCCCAATGGCAGAGACACGTCTCGTCTCCCTGCCCCATCAACATCTGGTTCCCCGCATCCTTCATAGAGCGCACACCTCCTAAGTCAGGCGGCGAACGCTGGCGACCAGTTCGTCGCTATTAAAAGGCTTCGTGATATAGAGGTCAGCGCCCTGTCTTAACCCCCATGCCTTATCTAACGGGGTACTCTTACTCGTCAACAGAATGATCGGAATGTGCCTGCTGACATCCGAATTCTTTAGCTTCCGACAGAGCTGGAAACCGTTTTGTTTCGGTAGAACGACATCAAGGACAATACATTGTGGACGTTCTTTAAAGACCTTTTCAATCGCCTCGTCACCATCGACAGCAGTAACCACATCGAAGCCATTATTGCGTAACGGTGTCACAATCATAGTCAGTTCAGTCCAACTATCATCCACAACAAGAACTTTTTGCCCTGGCATCCAATTATAACCTTTCCTCTGTGTACCACACCAGCAGATGGGAAATAAGGGCTATCTCACTGGCGTTTCTCTCCCTCATACGGGAGGTGAGAGAGAATATAGTCTAGCCCCGGTAGCGCAGACGTGGACGCATCCCTTCATGCTGTACAGGCATGCGATCCTGCCAGTTTGCAAGATGCTTCTTCACGGTCTGCACCAGTTCGACGGAATCAAAAGGTTTGGTGATATATTCCGTAGACCCAGCCAGCCGCCCGCGCATCTTATCAAACAAACCGTCCTTCCCACTGAGCATGATAATTGGAATCTGGCGAAACTGCAAGTTTTTGCGTATAATCTGGCAAATATGGTACCCATCCATACGGGGCAACTGAATATCAAGCAGGATAACGGCGGGCATCTCGTCGGCAACACAGGTAAGAGCGCTCAATCCGTCACCAGCGGTAATTACCCTGATATGTTCTCTCTGCAGGGTCATCTGAACAATCTTACGCACCGTGGGACTATCATCTACAACCAACACTGTCGGTTCCACCATTTAGATCGACCTCCTTCTCGTTTCAGGTGACCAGTATGCGTTTGCACCACTCTCTACAGCTCCATTCCCGTTTTGAACAATTCCGAGCTGCGCCGACTGCATTGTATCACGACCACGCGCAAGCTGAGCATTACGATGGGCGCGATAGACCTGGTATTGTTGCACCTCGTGTTCGATCTCTGAAAGAAAGATCTTCCAGGCCACATTGAGCTGACGGCCTGTATGTGAATTGCCAACTTCGTCGCGCACCAGTTCCGCGAAGATCAGGCGTAGAAAAGTGGCCAGACCTTGCACTGCCTCCCAGTAGAACTCCTCCAGTTGATCACCCTTAACCACTTTACTCAGGCTCAAAATCGGTTCGCAGTCGAGCTGGCCCTGGGTGAAGTTGATCGTCTCCAGGATCGGATACTGTTGCCTGGCTAGCATTTGCAATGGCTGGGCGAAGCGGCGTTCCAGATAGCGTACAATCTCCGGCGGGGGAAGTTGGCCGCGCCCGCGCAGGCTGCGTGTGTACCTGCCGTGATGAATCAGCAAGCCATTAATACATTCAGAGAGCGTCGTGATCAGGCCAAGCAGATGCTGTGATGGGTTCTCCGATCCGCGTTGTTGTGCCAGGGTATATTGGCACTTAATAATGATGTTGGAGAGGTCCTGTTGCAGCTCCGTCTCTAAGGCGGTATTCACGACCTCGATCAGGTTCAATTCGAGCAGGCGCGCCATGATGTGGGCAATCCGCGCCTCCGGCGTCATCAGGGCCAGCGAGATTGCCTGCAAGGGCAGTTCTCCATTAGAGAGACAAAGCACTCCGATACTTTCCTGGTTCAGGCCCAGACTACGTACGTCCTTGCTTACTTCCGGCTGCCAGCGCGCCACTGTTGTACGCGTCAGCTGCGATGCTACCTCGTTGGCGACCTCTTCCCATTCGTCAGCCTGGCGCAACGCTTCCAGCAGGACCGAGTCGACATCGAGGGGCTGCATCCTGCTCTCCATAGGCACCAGTTGAATGTGAAAGGCGAAACGTCCATTGACCCAGCGCATGGCATGACTGATGGATTGAGTGACGCCAAATTCAAGACGGCGCTGCATCTCTGCCGCGCTCATCCAGCCCTGATCCACCAGAATCTTCAGCGCGAGCTGCATATCCCCCTGCGCCATTTCGCGTACCGCCTGCGCCTGTGAGGGATCGAGCCGACCAATCAGGCACAACATGCCCAGCAGGTCCGGCTGGGGCACACCGTCTTCGTGCAGCCCCACAATCTGCCCTTTACGCAGGCTAATAGAGAGCGTCTCCGGCCCCGAGGTGACAAATAGCTTACCGGATTTACCACTCAATGCAAGTATTTTCAGGATAGATTGGAGACCCAATGTTTGTAAGTCCCCATCCATGATGCGGTCTTGCTGCTCCATCTTTTCATGTTCCTTTGCCAGACTAGCCTACGAACCCTATTCTCTTCGATAAGTTGCAAGCGATTTTATTTCTATTTTCCATACTCAACATAATGAAGCGCACACACCCTACACACCACGCTCTTTCTCGTGACCACTACTTATCACTATACACATTTCCACTATACAGGTTTTCTTTGATTGCGCTCACCAGCCTCTAGCGATGGTTTATTGGTGTCCATGATGGAACATCTAGCCAGAGCAGGCTCTCTCCCAAAGCAACCGCTCAAGGGCATACTGTCTGTTAGTGTACCTCCAAAGCTGTTAGATAACCATAAAAAAACGCTACTCTCGTATTAAATTTGTATTAAGCTTTTCAGACTTCGACCCGCGCGCGAAACACATAGCCAATACCTGGTTCAGTCAAGATGTAGCGTGGGCGCGAAGGTTCAACCTCTACTTTGCGCCTGAGCTGCCGTACATAGACGCGCAGGTAGTCTGCTTCCTCGCCATATTCTGGACCCCAGACTGCTCGTAATAAAGAACGGTGGGTAAGCACCTTCCCCGCGTACAACATCAATTGTCGCAACAATTCAAACTCCGTGGGAGTCAGGCGCACATCGCTCTGGCCTGCGCGCACCACCCGACGGACGACATTCATGTACAAATAGCCGTCATCGCTGTAGAGCTCCTCTGGATCATTTTCGTTGCTGCCTTCAGCCGTCTGGACACGTCGCAAGCAGACGCGCACGCGAGCTTGCAGCTCATCATCGCTAAAAGGCTTGGTCAGATAATCATCGGCTCCCAGATCCAGCGCCTCCACCTTCTGTCGCTCTTCCGTCACCGCCGACAACACAATGATCGGAAGGTGTGGAGAGATCTGGCGCACCTTCACACAGACATCCAGGCCATTGAGTTCGCCAGGCAAACACAGATCGAGCAACACAAGGTCCGGCTGATGCAGCTGAACCATCTCTATGGCCTGATTCCCATCGACGGCTACAAGCACTTCATAGCCGCTCATAGAGAGGTTACGCCGCAAAATACGCTGAATTGGCAGTTCGTCATCAACGACCAGGATACGCTTACCTTTTGATCTCATAGCTCCCCCCTTCTCCTATCGCTTCATGCGCCCTGGCTGCTTCTTCCGTTACAAGCGAAGCTCCTTCATGTAACGCAGCATCCCCCGTAGTCAAGGTCGCCTCGAAGTCAGGTTGCACGGCGGCATGGGGATGAAGCGGCAATGTGAAAAAGAAACAGGCACCACCATCGGCGGCAGTTTCCACGCCTATGCGTCCCTGATGGGCCTCGATAATCCCTTTACAAATTGCCAGCCCCAGCCCATTGCCATAAGAGCGCAATCCATAAAGAGACTGAAAGATGCGCTCGCGCTCCTGCTCCGGTACGCCCGAACCATGATCGATAATCTGCACGTGCAGCATCTTCTGCGTATCGCCAAATGCATCTACATTGATGACAATCTCTGTCTGCGCGGGACTATGCGCAAGCGCATTTTCGAGGAGATGATAAAAGACCCGTCCAAGCTGCACAGGATCGGCATACATCAGGGGCAGGTGCGGCTGAAAGTGTATCTGGACGGAGCGACCGGACAGGGCGCGCTCCATCTTCGCCAGGGAGCCATGCACGATCTCTGCCACATCGCACCACTCTTTTTGGAGTACCAGGGCACCCATCTCTATACGCGACAGCTCGACCAGCGCGTTGACCAGAACGGTCAAGTGGTCGGCCTCAACGTCAATATCCTCCAGCATAGCCCGGTAATCGCGTTCGTCCCACACAACATTGGTCTGCAGCAGTCCCGTCACCGCAGCTTTGATCGTGGTCAATGGCGTGCGCAGATCATGCGACACCGATGAGAGCAGGGCTGAACGATTTTTCTCGTCTCTCACTTGCTCGGTCACATCGCGTACCTGCAAAGCATTCGCGCTGAACTGACCCTGCTGATCGTAGAGGGGATAACGCAGAAGCTGGTAGTGATAATCGGACGCCTCATGTTTCGCGTGCAGAGAACTGCGTCCGTGGGCCGCCTCCGCTGGCTGCGCGTACAACTGCTCTGAGGCAAGCGCGCAGCGGAGCTCCTGGCGATACGCCTTGCCCTTGGCGAAATCGCGCAGATACAGGGCGACCTCTTCCGCGTTGCGCAGGCGTGGGAACAGCTTCACAAAAGCATCTTCTATCGTCGTAAAAGCCGCCTGATCGGGTGCCAGCACCCTGGGTCCATACGCGGAGTTGAGCTCCTCCAGGCGTCTGCTACAGAGCGCTTCAGCTGCCGGATTCATATACAGGCAGACGCCCCTTAGATCAACGACAAACCAGGCATCTCGGACGCCATCCGTCGATTGCTTTAACTGGATCAGCAATTGGCTGAGCTCGCCAAGCATACCCGTGCGCATGAGGGCAGCCTCAGCCGTTCTCGTCAACAGTGAGAGCGTATCGGCAAGCGGATCTCTACTCTCCATCGCCACAGATGGCGGCGCGGAAGACGCGTAAGCTACGCCATTAGGAGGTGCGTCGGGAGCCGAGAAGCGCTGGGTAGAGAGAACTGCCTGCAGGTCTCGTTCGCCCTGGGTCAGCAGGTGATCGCTGATAAAATGCAAAAGGCTGGCAAAGCTGACGCCAAAAGTACGCTGTGTCTCCTCACGCACCTGGGCCAACAGCGCGTATTCGTCCTGATCCTCATCCTCGTTATCCTGTTGCGGCATGGCGAAAAGTTGCCGCTGATGCGCGCGTTCAAGACGTTCTATCGCCTCCTGAAAGCGGCTACGCTGATGCGCGGATTCGAGAAGCATCCCATTATGAATGGCTACGGTTGCCTGATTGGCGAAGAGGGAGAGGATATCGGCCTTGAGCGGTGTAAAGCCTCCCGGCTCCGCCGAGCAGAGCAGCAACGCTCCATAGATCGTTGTTTCAGTGGCAAGAGGATAGCAGAAGACGGAATGCATACCAAGCACGGTGAAAAGGGTGCGACTGATAGGGAAGCGCTCGTCCGCCACGATATCGTGCGAGACAAATGGCTGACGATGGCGCAACGTCTGACCAATAATGCACTGTTCGCTGATCGGAATGTACGCGCCAAATGCCTGTTCCAGCATCTCCTGATTGAGGCCGGATTGCGCCTCCACGCGGAACCTGCCATGCTGCCGATCCTGCATCACAATCAAGGAGGCGACGCTGAGCGCTTTGGCGATACCGTTGACGATCTGCTGCAAAATAGTGGAGAGGTCCATCTTCGAGGTCAGGGCACTGGAGACATCTTTGAGCACCTGACGCTGGCGATTCTGTATCTCAGCGCTGCCACCCAGCTGGGCGCTCTCGATGGCCGAAGCCAGGACACGCGCAACGGCGCTCACCAGGCGTTGTAAGGTCTGATCCGCGTAGATGTGAGGAACCGTGCTGCCAAGCTCAAGCGTTCCCAGCACGCTCTCCTCGACAATCAAAGGCACGATCAAGGTCGAATGCAGTTGATGGAAGCTACTGAGTGCATCTCCGCTCTCGGCGGGCGGCCCATCCAGGCCAGCAGGATAATCGTTTACCAGCAGTTCAGGAGAGTGCAGAACACGCGCCAACATCGACTCTTCGCGTGGAAGTTGATGCTTAAAGGCTCGCCACGCTCCAGCTTCGCGCCGACAGACAACGACGCGCACAGCTTGACGGTCATGGCGCAAAAGTACTACTCCGAAGACATCAAAAGGGATAGCCTGCTCTAATTCAGCAGCCAGACGTGTATAATCAGGCTTCGTTCCGCGCACGCTGGATACGATGCGTGCAACGCGTTCAACCACCGCAGATTCTTCAAAGGTCGATGTATTTGATCTTGGTTCCATGAATACCAGTCGGTTTCTGCTCTTATGGACACACTAGTTCAGCCAATCAATCGTCCATTTGCAAGCTTGAAGCGCTCATAGGATAAGCTGGATGCACCAGGGAATCCTTGCCTCCTGCAAATAGTATGGAGATTGAGAGCCATTTAACAATTTTGTTACATTGTACAAGATTGTTACGCGTAATGTATTACGAGTTTTGTTGTTCTGTGTTACACGCGTACAAAATAATCCCCCTTTGTACCGCAACAAAGTATACCATATTTGTACAGGTTTTCGTCAACACCTCCACAGTTTGGCTAGAGAGTTTTAGAAACACCACTAGTCTACCATGTTTCGCATCGCCAAACCTTCTTTTTAGCTACAGATGCATACACAATTTCATCACAGTTGCGCATAGTTTTGTCAGACATCGCGTTACATTTTAAACAAGACAATGATAGGAGGCATATCAGGTGTATACGGCGTAGGAGACTTATGTTCACCATACGCTATTACGCCGCGCACTCTTGCTCCGTACTCCGGTCTTCTACTGTCTTCTACGTGTCTTCTCTGTTGCTCAAACCGTTTGCCAACCGTTTGCGCCATCTGATAGTATAGCTGACAGTCTGTTGATATTTGACTTGAAAAAGGGTGGGGAATGGTACAACTACTCGTTGGTCCTATTGTACGTGCGACGGATACGGCAAGCGTCGTTATCTGGGCCGAAGTCTCTCACGCTTGCATTATTACGCTGAGAGTTGCTCCATATAGTGAGCAAGAGAACGAGGTAGGCAGCACGAGTGTTCATACGCTCACGGTGGGAGGACGCCACTACGCAGCTCCACAATTGCAGGGCCTACAGCCGGGTACCTGGTATCATTACGGGCTTTTCACGGATGATGCTCCCTTAACTGATCCGTCTGCACCATTGCTTCAATGCTTTCGCACTCTGGCTGCCAAGGAGACAGAGCAAGCAGAGGAAGTGCAACAGAGCGTGCCTCTGCGCTTCCTCTATGGCTCGTGCCGCAAGCTCGACCGCCCCGAGGATGATACCTTCAATGCCCTCGGAGCCTGGCTTCTGCAACACATCGAACAACGCGAGCAGGTATGGCCGCATCTCCTCCTATTGATCGGCGACCAGATCTATGCCGATGAGCCGCCAGCCAACTTCTTGCAATTACACAGGGACATAGCAGAGAACAATGGAATTACAACATTTACAAACTTTGCACGGCTGTACGAATATGCCTGGACCGCTGAAAAAGGGGTCAGACAGGTATTGGCGACGATACCTACTTACATGATATTTGATGATCACGAGGTATACAACAATTGGGGCGTTTTTCCCGGCTGGAAAGAAGAGATGGTCCGTCGCGGCAAGGAGCAACTGCTCGTAGATGGGTTAGTCGCGTACTGGATCTACCAGGGATGGGGGAATCTTTTAGAGCGAGAACAGAGTCAACACCCATTGTTGCAGATTATGCAAGCGGCAGAAAAGAGCGGAGAAGATGCGCTTGAGGCACTACGGGCCTGCATCAGAGACAACTTCTACGGACGCAACGAGCTTGCCTGGCACTACACGCTGCCAACCACGCCGCCCATCTTTGTCACCAATACCCGCGCGGACCGTACCTCCATCTTCGGCTCCGCAAACACCGACGCGTTTTACGCATCCATGCACATCATGGGCCAACAGCAGATGACGGCTCTGCGCGATTGGATGCAACAGCATGATAGGGAGATGGCAATTCTCGTTTCGTCGGTTCCTGTGCTACTGCCGCCGTTGATCGGGCTTGTCGAATATCTTGCAGGCGTACGGCTCTGGTCACGTAGCAATATACTGCTGCGTTGGATTGGAAAACAGCTTGCACGGTTGCAGTTGCAGTTCGCCCTGCGTGAAAGCTTCGATCACTGGCCCATCTTTGCGGCTAGCTGGAATGAACTCCTCCATATGCTCAAAAAGCGTGAGCGGGATATCCTGCTGCTCAGCGGCGATGTACACTTCTCTTACGCGGCAGAAGGACGAAGGCTCTTCGCCGGAGGAAGCAGAGCCAGGCTCTATCAACTCGTCTCTACGCCCTTCCAGAATACACTTACCAGCAGGCAACGTTGGATGATTGAGCAACAGTCATTGATTACCCGCGTGGCATATAGTGGCCTGCGCACGCGCGTACTCCCTCTGCAACGGATAGAGAAGGCGGCGCAGACACGCCACCATCTCCTTTTCAACGACACACTGGCGTATGTGACCTTACAGCCTCAAAGCGAGCATAAGTACAGCATAGAGCAGGCGTACATGAGTATTATCAATGGGCAATTAGAGGTCATTGCACGCACTCTGTTCCCACATGAAAAAACATGATTCATTTTGTATACCCCGTCAGTTCGACATAACCATCACCCGCGACACTCTTGCCTCCCTGCTGGCCGTTGATGTTCACCGCGCCCTCCCAGTACGTGTTGCCTGTAGAGGATGTGACGACGAGCTCCTGATCTTTTAGCTGGGGAATGATCGTTAGCGTTGTCTGTAACTGAGGATCGTTCACTTCGAGACGCCAGCCGGACGGATATCTGACGCCAGTTGCCGGACTGGTCCAGTGATCGAGCACGCTGAGACGTAGCGAGCGCTCAGGGATGAGGTGGTCCTGATCGTTGGCGTCGATATACCCGACATAGGTTGACAGAATGTTGCCTGAGGTGTCGCGGATGAAGTAGAGCATCATCTCCGTGTTATTCTTGAGCTGGACGCTAAACCAGTCCCAGCCACCGCCGAGATTGGTGAGGAAATTTCCCCACTGGTGATCCATCCACGCCTGACCGCTCACATGCAAGCTCTGATTATGGTCAATGAGCGTGCCAGCAACCTCCATACGAGTGCGCGAATAATAGTACGAGAAACCTGCCGGACCATAGGTGATTAAGCCAGTGCCGTTATGCAGCACGGGAGCTTTGAGGCCGGTCAGGTCCGCCTGCAGCGCATAGTCTTTCATACTGGCGCTCAGGTGGTCATGGCCGTTTAAACCACGAATCGACCAGCCGCCCACGCTCACGTCGATGCCCTGCGTCGAGGTGCCATTGGGGATAACGGCGTTCGGCTCGGTCTGACGGCGCTGATCGTAGTGAAATTCGCCACGCGTGATGTCGCTGATGGCGAAATGAGAGGCGTAGACGGGCGGAAAATCGCTGCGCACGGCCTGAAAGATCACCAGTTCAAAGCCGTAGGTGTGCGCCTTCCCGCTGCTATCCGTCGCGCTCAGATGGCCGGTATAGTACCACCACTCGTTGAGATCTTTATGCGCGGCCTCATCCTGCGGGAAGCGCACGGGCGGCAAGGACGTTGTTGTCGGCGTGCCGCTGATGGATGGCAACTGCTGCGAGGTTGAGACCACGCCAGGAAAGCCACATGACGCGAGAAAGAATGCCAGTAAGAGTCCCATGAGGCCGAGAATACGAAACCTCCATGTAAAAACTTTGCTCATCGCTTGCCTCCTACGCTCACATCACTATCCTGGGCCGCATCCGTAGACGCCGCCAAGTCGTCCCCTCCGAGGTACTCGGCAAGGGCGGGCGGATGACGCTGAACGCCCGCGAAGGGAAGCCACCAGTTCCAGTCGCCGAGCAGGCGCATCGTTGCGGGAACAAGCAGGCCGCGCACCAGCGTCGCGTCGAGCACCACCGCCAGCGCCATACCCAATCCCAGTGCCTTGACCAGGATCATATCGGCGGTCGCGAAGCAGCCGCTCACCACAATCACAATCACCGCCGCGCTGGTAATGATGCCGCCGCTACGCTGCAATCCCAACGCCACCGCGCGCCTGTTATCACCCGTCTGCCAGAATGCTTCCTGAATACGCGAGAGCAGGAAGACCTCGTAGTCCATCGAAAGGCCGAACAGGGAACAGAAGAGCAGGATGGGGCTGGACGCCTCTACAAAACCCAGTGGAGTGAAGCCGAGCAACTGGTGCAAGAAGCCGTCCTGGAAGATGACGACCAGCGCGCCATAGCTCGCCAGAATCGAGAGGGTATTCATCAAAATCGCCTTCAACGGCAGAACAACGGAGCGGAAGAGCAGGAACAGCACCACGAAGGTAATTACCGAGATTACCAGCAGCGCGATGGGGAAGTCGGAATAGAGCGAGGAGACATAATCAATATCGCCCGCCGTGCCACCATCAACCAGCACAGAGATGCCGTCACCGGGATGGGTGTTGCGGATCGTCTGCACGAGTCCCTGCGAGCGCGCATCAAGCATACTATACTTGCTAATCACCTGCACCAGCAGCGTATTGCCAGCAACCGAAGACTTCACCAACGCCCCTAGATACGGGTCGCTAATCGTCTGCGGACTGCTGTAGAGCAGCCGGTATTGATCCAGCGTAAAGCGCGGATCGGCGCTGACGATGCTATCAACGCGCTGCACGCGGGGATCGGCCTCGATGCGCTGCACATACTGGTATAGCGCGCGAATATTCGCATCCGTCAGCACATTGCCCTTTGTCTGCACGGCCAGCAGAATCGGCGTCGTATCGCTATTATTGAAACGCGTAGCCAGCAGATCGTATGCCGCGCGCGAGGGAACGTCCTTTGGCAGAATCGATGCGTCCGGTGCTGAGAAGCGCACGCCCAAAAACGGAAGGCCGAAGCTCAGCAACAGCAGCAGGACAGGCACAAAAACGCGCACCGGATAGCGCATCACAAACTGCGAGAGGCGATACCAGAAACCACGCTGCAGATCAGTCGCGCCAAAGCCTCCTCCATTGTCGGCAGGAGACGAACGCCGCCACAGGCGCGACAGGCGCACGGGGAAAGCATTGATGCGGAGTCCAAGAATGGAGAGCATCGCGGGCAGCAGCGTCAGCGCCGCCAGAACGGCCAGCAGGACCACCATCACGCCGCCGATGCCCACTGAATGCAGCATATTGATATGGAAGAAGGTCAGCCCAAAGAGGCCGATAGAGACCGTCAGGCCAGAAAAAGCCACAGCCCGCCCAGCCGTAGCAACCGCTATAGCAACCGCATCCTCGACATTGCGACCGTGCGCCACCTCCTCGCGGAAACGGCTCACCATAAAGAGCGAATAGTCCACCCCGAGTCCCAGGCCAAAGAGGGTCGTAATATTCAACACAAAGATGGAGAGCGGAGTCACATGGCCCAGGGCGAAGATGAGCGCGAGGGAAACTACAACGGCACAGCCACCCACCAGCGCCGGAAGTATTGCGGCAACAACCGAACGAAACACAAGCAGGAGCGCGATCAGTGCAAAAGGAAACGCCAGTAACTCCGCCCGGCGCAAATCGTTCTCGCTCACCGACTGAATATCCTCGTAGAAGACGGGTCCGCCGCCAACACGGGCCTGCAGATCGGGCACCTTTTGCAGGCGCTGCTGGAGAGAAGGAAGGAGCTTCGCCGCGCTATCGGGATCGGGTTTCAGCAACACATTCACATATGCCGCCTTGCGGTCCAGCGAGATCTGACGTGGATTATCCGTAAATGACACCATCTGGGCAACTTCAGGCCAACCATTCAGGCCGGAAAGAGCCTGCTGCGTCTCCTGCACAAAGCGCGGATCGTCCGCCGTCAGGTGCTGACTGGTAAAAATGACCTGAACGATCGTCTGGTTCACATGCAATTTCTGTGTCAGCAGATCGATGGCGCGTTGCGATTCGGAGTCGGGGCTGGAGAAGCCACCGGATTGCAGAACCTGGCTGGCCTGCGGGGCGAACGGTAACGCAACGGCAACAGCCACCAGCCACAGGCCCACTATCAACCAACGATAGCGGGTGGCGATCTTGCCCAGGTGGTAAAACATAATAAAGCCTTTCTTCAGTAAAAGATAGATACCAGGGAGCGCTTGCTTGCAATGCTGCTCTTTGCTTATGACGCTCGCTTCTACTCTGAGGGGTAACATTCTAACATTGCGCGCCTCTCGACGTATGGGCGGAGTTGTTGTATCATAGCTAGCATCACACAATACCTACCTTTCAATGTAGGTGTTCGAACAGGCGAAAGTCAAGCAGCGCATCCCGACGCATCCGCATGCGCTGCTCTTCATCCGCCTTCCTGCATAGAGAAGCATTTTTCTGTGCAGTGTTCCTGCTGCAAGCTCGTTTCAAGCTAGCTTGTAGCAGTTGTACGTCCTTATTCCATCGTTATAAGGAGTTTTTGTATGGCAAAGCAAACACAGGCCAGGAAAGAAGCGCCCTCACTCCCGAGCGCGCCGATCAAGGTCATCACGGTCAATCGGCAGGCATACCACGATTATACCGTAGAGAGCACGATCGAGGCAGGCATCTCGCTCGTCGGCACCGAGATCAAATCTATCCGTGAGGGGCGCGTAAATCTGCGCGGCTCCTATGCCATGACGCGCAACGGCGAGATCTGGCTGGAGAACGCGCATATCGCTGTCTACGAGCATGGGAATCGCTACAACCACGAGCCCACGCGCAACCGCAAGTTGTTGCTGCACAAACGCGAGATCAAACAGCTCGTTGCCAGGGTCGCAACAAAAGGCTTGACGCTGATCCCTCTCAAGCTATACCTTAAAGGGGGCAAAGCGAAAGTAGAACTCGGCCTCTGTCATGGTAAGAAG
>JALYTQ010000071.1 GCA_030854195.1 Chloroflexota bacterium | reverse complement strand
GCACCAACGCCACAAACGCGCTCAACGCCCCGATAAAAATCGCCAGGAGAGAGAGCCAGAAAATACGCGGAGTCGTAGTAAAATCGCCGAGTTTGCCCGCCTCCTCGGACGGTCCAAGCTGGTTGAAGAGCTGCACAATTTTTCGCCAGGTAGTGATAAACAAGCCAGATGCTCCTTTGTGAAGAGAAGTAACACACATGAACTCCTAAAATTATATCGCATTTCGATACAATAAGCAAAACAGAAAAGTACTGAAGAGTTATCATGGTTGCTCGAATGTTGACATTTGTTCCAGAACCCCCTACAATTGCCCGTAAAATATATGTACGGGCAGGAGACAGGGCGGAAATGGAAGGCAGATCGCATCTACTGGTGGGTTTAACCGCGGGAGTCGTATTTGATAGCATGGTTCATTTGACAGGAGACCCATTAACGTTAGCAAAGACGGTTCCTCTCGTTCTAATAATAAGGAAAGTCGTTTACTACTTCGCCGTCGGTTTCGGCGCGCTCTTGCCAGACATCGACAATGCGCGTAGCACAATGGGGCACAAATTTGGTATTGTCAGCAAAGAGATTCAGCGCATCGCGGGGCATCGCACCATCTTTCATAGCCTGTTAGGGTTGGCAATAGGCGCATTACTGGCGATTGGTTTGGAACGAGTGGTAATCTATCTATTGGATAAACAAAATTTAGTTGTACCGGCATCGTTTGTAGGGGCCTCGCATCTGGTCTTTTTTGGAGTACTGTTCGGCTGTATCATGCATATCGCCGCCGACGCTCTGACGCTAGGCGGCGTCCCGCTGCTCTGGCCCAATCACAAGCGTTTTGGCTTTCCGCCTGACCCAAGATGGCGTTTTCGCACTGGGACATGGCCTGAATTTGTTATCGTCTGGTCCTTCATGATTCTTGTAGGTATAGGGATATGGCAATCTATTATAGTGGTATAAAGCAATGAAAAGACTCTCGTTACACACGCGGCATATTAACAAGGTCCAGCTTTCATGGCTGCTCCTGGTCCTTATGGTGCTCGCGTATGCACTCATTATGAGCTACCAGACGGTTCTGCGTTATGCAACGTTCAAGGCTACAGCATTTGACCTTGGCAACCTGGACCAGGTGCTCTGGAACACCCTGCACGGACATCCCTTCTTCTGGACCAACCAGGGGGATAACTGGTTTGGCCCGCCGACGAGGCTGGCCCAGCACGTCGAACCAATCATTCTGCCACTCTCATTACTGTATGTATTTCACGCCGATCCACGTATCCTGCTGATCTTTCAGACGCTTGCCCTGGCTTCCGGGGCGCTGCCGGTCTACCTGCTGACACGTAAATATCTGCCAGAGTGGCCGTTGCTGGCGGCGGTTATGGCGGGCGCGTATCTGATCTCGCCCGCGCTGCTGGGCATCAACATCTTCGACTTTCACCCGGTATCGCTGGCAACGCCACTATTGCTCTACGCGCTGCTGGCCCTTAACTACAAACGCTACGTCTGGTTCGTGATCGCCTGTATACTTGCCAGCGCCTGCAAAGAGGAGATTCCTACTGTAGTTGCGCTGCTCGGCATACTGGTGATCTGGAAGTATAAGTTGCCGCGCCTGGGAACGGCGCTTATCGTCTTTGGCCTGCTCTGG
Organism: Chloroflexota bacterium; assembly: GCA_030854195.1. Lineage (GTDB taxonomy): Bacteria > Chloroflexota > Ktedonobacteria > Ktedonobacterales > Ktedonobacteraceae > JACDAE01. The sequence goes on along the minus strand of JALYTQ010000071.1, from coordinate 17,259 downwards.
TCCGTGATCGCCGTAGCGGTTATCGAGCCACACTTCTATCCGGGGACGCAACATAACACCTTCTGGTATCGCTATACCGCGCTTGGTAGCACGCCGGGCAACGCGGTCATTAACGTTCTGCTGCATCCCTGGCTACTTATCATCACCTTCGTCACGCTCGACCGCGTCTACTACCTGGCTGGCCTGCTGCGCAGTACAGGTTTTCTCGCCCTCCTGGCCCCCGAGTGGCTGCTGCCAACGCTACCGAGTCTGGCGATCAACCTGCTCAGCGGCGATCAGCTGCTTTATACCGGAGTGTATCACTATAACGCGGCCATTATTCCTTTTATTATGATGGCGGCCATCGTTGGTTTGCAGCGCTTTATCAGGATCTGGCAAGGCTGGCGCGCCGAAAGCATAGAACTCCCCTCAGACGGAGCGCCCGGCAGCATTCTGGGAGCGCGCAGGCCTGGTTCTCTCCTGGACAGGGCCACGTTGGCGTATAGCGCGGTCACACAGACGTTCAGCACGTGGCCGGTCGTCACGCGTTCGGCGGCGCTGCTGCAACCGCGCATCTTCCTCGTTACGTACAGGAGCACCTCGCTGTGGCAGCGCTTCAGCGACCGTCTGGCGGCGCTGGCCAGGAATGTCTCACTGCCGCAGCTGCAGTGGATCATGTGCGCGTGGCTGATTGTTATGTTCTCGCTCAATTACTTTATCCTGGCACCGAATCTGAACGTCTTCTGGGCCACGACCGTACCGGGCGTACATGAGGCGCATATCCAGCAGTTGCTGGAAGAGATTCCGCCCAACGCGCCTGTCTCCACCGGCACCAGCATTAACCCGCATCTCAGCGAGCGGCAATACATCACCGTCTTTCCCAACATCACCATTGGCAACCAGACGGTCGAGTACATCATCGTCGATCTCAGCACCGTCTTTCCAGAGGACAAGATTAGCACGATCAAGGCGCTCAATCAATTAAGCAAGGGGCAATTTTGTACACTTAAGATGTCGGATGACGTAATACTCTTAGGGAGGCGAGACATCGCCCATTGCCCGTAGCGTAGGGAAGGCAATTCATGGTATAATCCGAACAGGAATAGCTAACCTAACGCGTTCAGGCGAGCTTGATTAGTTGCATGGAGGACTGTAGGATGCGCAGCAATCCCTATCCCGACGAACCGACCAGTGTACAACCTGACGCACTTTCTCGTGCAGACCGTATGGAAGATTTACCGTTGCGACCCGTAGCGCCACAGCAGCAGCAGCAGCAGGCCAGCGTCGATAGTAGCGCTCCTGATGCCGATAGCGAAGAGACCCGTCACGAAGAGGCGCTCACCGTCAGATATGCCATCGGCAAACTCAATGATTTCATCCAGTGGTTTATCGCCGTGCTGGAGGTCACATTGGCGATCCGTTTTGTTCTGAAGCTCATTGGCGCAGACCCAAACAATCTGTTCGCGGGCTTTCTTTACGCCCTGACCGACATTATCCTCTTCCCATTCAGTACGATAGTGCATTCGCCGTCTATTCATCCGCCCTATCAAGCATTTGAATGGTCGACGCTCATCGCTATGGCGATCTACGCCCTGGTCTTCTGGGCCATTGGTCGCTTCTTGCGTATCCTCATTTCGAGTCCAGAGGAGCCCACGACGTAGGCGGTGCGGTTCGTTGCCACAGGGTGCCAGCGTCGGTGCCCTTTTTTGTGCTCTTGTGCATGACCATCCTTTCGGTGGCGGGGCTCTTCGTGGGCGCGATCAGCCGTATTCACAGTGGGCATCGGAATTGTTCAGATAGCAGCCGACACGCCCACACAACGACTTTTTATGTTATAATAACCCCCAATTGTCTTGTAACTTCTCATAATAGGAAAGGGTGGAGGGGCGCACATGAAGCCACTTGTTGCAGTTGTGGGCCGACCGAACGTCGGCAAATCCACATTTTTTAATCGTATGATCGGCGAACGCATGGCGATCGTCGCGGATATGCCGGGGACGACGCGCGATCGTCTGTACGGCGACGTAGAATGGAACGGACGCGTATTCACGCTCATCGACACCGGCGGGCTGGAGCTGGGACCGGGCATCCCGGTCGGACAGGTCGGACTGACCGGGCAGCCGGGCGATATTATGAAACACGTAATGGCCCAGGTGCAGCTGGCAATCGACGAGGCCGACGTGATCGTCTTTATGGTCGATGCGCGCTCAGGCATTACCGCTGCCGACGAAGAGGTGGCCGATATGCTGCGCCGCACGAAAAAAGCGACGGTCCTGGCGGCAAACAAGGCCGATAATACCGCGCGCCGCCTGGATGCCGTCGAATTTTATGCCCTGGGCGTGGGCGAGCCTATTGACATCTCCTCTATCCAGGGAACGGGTACCGGAGACCTGCTTGATAAGATCGTAGAAGCGCTGCCACCAGAAGACGAGAACGAAGATGAGGAAGAGGATGAGATTCCACGTATCGCCATCGTCGGGCGACCGAACGTCGGCAAATCCTCGCTCCTCAACTCTCTGTTGGGCTTTCAGCGCTCTATTGTGAGCGCTGTGCCGGGGACGACGCGCGACGCCATCGATACTGAGCTGGAGTTCCAGGGACAGCGGATTCGGCTGATCGATACGGCGGGCATTCGGCGGCGCGGGCGCGTCAGTCCTGGCGTCGAGAAGTACAGCGTCCTGCGCTCCACACGCGCCATCGACCGCTGTGATATCGCCCTGCTCTTAATCGACGCAAGCGAGGGGGTCGCGGCGCAGGATACACATATCGCGGGCGAGATCTCCGAGCATAGCAAGGGCGTCGTGGTCGTCGTGAACAAGTGGGACCTGGCGCAAGAGCAACGGCGCGCCGAGCGCGAGGGGGATTTTCCGCATCCCAAAGATGAGATCGAGAGCGCCGAAAGCTACCGCAAACTGCTGGCGGAAGACCTCAAGTTCATCCCTTACGCGCCTGTCATCTTTGCATCGGCGAAGTCAGGTTATCACGTGAGATCAATCCTCGAAGCCGCGCTTAAGATCGCGGAGATGCGCTACCTACGCGTGCCAACGTCGAAGCTCAACGAGGTTGTACAGGACGCCATCCGCAAACACAACCCGACAGTTATTCGCACGAAGCCGCTCAAGATTTTCTATGCCACGCAGGCGCGGGTCAACCCGCCCACCTTCGTCTTCTTCGTCAACGATCCCCAGGCGGTCCACTTCTCCTACGAGCGCTATCTCGAAAACAGGCTGCGCGAAGCATTCAGTTTTAAAGGAACAGGCATCCGCCTGCAGTTCCGGGCACGCACGAAAGAGGATATTAAGGGTAAAGGGTAGGGAGCAGGATTTCGCAACCCTTTTCCCGCTTGTCCCGTATATAAAGTGATATACTGAATACTTCTATATATGTGGACAGCCCTTAATAAAAAAATCAGGCTCAACATACTTTATGTAATTAGATTTAATTGTCATGAATACCACTATATGCTATAGTGAGCAAGGAACGAACGTCAAAGATTCCTGCTCCTGTGAGGTACTTATCAATGCATCTAAAACTCACTGCTGCTGATAAAACTGATGTCGGGAAACAACGTGACCAGAATGAGGATTGCGCGTATAAGCGTGTGGAGTCGTCGGAGGAAGGGGACCGTGGCCTGTTCATTGTCGCTGATGGCATGGGTGGGTACAAGGCAGGCGAGGTAGCCAGTCGGCTGGCGGTAGAGACCATCAGCAAGGCACTGGACAGCTTCTTCAAGCCTCTCCCCGATCAACCAACCATCCAGCTTAATAGCGCGTCTCTCGATAAGACGGTCAAACAATCCCTCGCATCAGAAGAGCAGCCAGCAACACAAAAAACACGCAAACTGACGGAAACAGTCGTGGTGACTGCGGTTGAAGAACAATTAAAGGTGGCTATTCAGCAGGCGAACAAGGCCATTTTGCGCTACGGCGAGCAGCAGAGCGCGGCGCGTGGACTTGGCAGTACCGTAACGGTCGCGCTTGTCCAGAATGATCAGGCATACATAGCCAACGTAGGCGATAGTCGTACGTATTTGTTACGTAACCAAAACCTGACGCCTATCACACGCGATCATTCGCTGGTAGCCAGACTGGTAGAATCGAAACAGATTGAACCAGAAGATATCTACACGCATCCCCAGCGCAACTTAATCTATCGATCACTCGGGGCTGGACATAAAAGCATCGAGGTTGACATTTTCCACCAGACGCTGCAAAAAGGCGATACGCTCTTGCTGTGCTCGGATGGACTATGGGAAATGGTGAGGCAGCAAGAGCTGCTTAAAGTGCTCAGTGAAGAGAGTAGTCCGCAGAAGATCTGCGAAACATTGATTGACATGGCGAACGCGAACGGCGGCGAGGACAACATCACCGCGGTCGTTGTGCATGTCGGCGCTTTCTGAGCGCAGTTGGAGAAAACTGGAGTATGACTCTCCCAATAGGAACAGTCCTTGACGGCAAATTTAAAGTTGTGCAGGTGCTTGGCGAGGGCGGTATGGGAACCGTCTACAAAGTCGAGCAGCTAGGCACTATTCCGCCCTACTACTATGCCGTAAAGGAATTGTTGATTAACCCGAATACAACAAAAGAGGATCGCGACTCCGCTATCGAGCGCTTCAACAAGGAGATCGCTTTGCTGCGTGGTTTAAAACATCCTCGCATCGCGGCGCTGGCCTTGCCATTTCAAGATAAAGGCAACTACTACTTCGCGATGGAGTTTGTGCCGGGACGCAGCCTGGAGAAGAGGCTCGAAGATAGCAAGGCTCCCATGCCGGAGGAGCAGGTGGTGCGGTGGATGATGCAGGTCTGTGAAGCGCTAAGCTATATCCATTCGCGTACACCTCCGATCATTTTGCGCGATCTGAAGCCCGGCAATATTATGATTACGCCAGATAATGAAGTCCAACTGATCGACTTTGGCATTGCGCGTCGTTTTGACCCCAACAAACGTACTAATACAGAGAACCTGGGCACGATTTCTTATGCCTCGCCGGAACACCTGGGATCGCTTACAGCACCGGGTCAGAAGCGTAGCGCTCAGAATCCAGGCAAGCTAGTGCAGACCGATGCGCGCTCGGATATCTACTCGCTCGGCGCAACGATGTATCACCTGCTCACTAACTATGAGCCCGATCCTATCCAGACACCGGCCCCTGGAAGCATGCTGGCGAAGAATCCGCGCCTGCGCACGGTACAGATCGGCGGCAGGACAGTATGTCCGGTAGAGCAGGTAGTGATTAAGGCGATGCAACAGGATCCGGCACAGCGTTTCCAGAGCGCCGAGGCGATGCGCGTCGCGCTCCAGCAGTGTTTGCCAGGCAATGCAACAATTCAGATACCAGCGATCTCGCCGAACGCGACCATTCTGGTAACAGCCAACGCGGGCCTGATCTGTCCCAAATGTGGCTTTCAGAATCGGCCAGGGGCCAAGTTCTGTAAGCGCGATGGGCAGCCGCTCGTGCAAGGCGTCACCGCGCCGCCAGCGCGCTCGCCGATTCTCGCCCGCCCGATCCAGCGTCCGGTCGGTCCCGGCCAATCGATTCAGGCGCGACCGGTACAGAGACCGATACAACAGGCGACTCAGGCCCGCTCTGCTCAGCCGTTGCGCGCGCGACCGATACAGGCACGGCCAGCTCAGCAGCCAGCCCAGGCGCGTCCGATCGTCGCAAATAACGGCGTGACGGCAAACGATCCCTATCGGCTGGGATTGCGCTATCTGGCGAACAAGAACTACGCGGAGGCGGTCAATCAGTTCAAGCTGGCACAGAGCCGAGGAGGAACAACCTATGACCTGCTCAGCAATCTGGGCCGGGCCTACCGTCAGTATGCCGTAGCGGTGAAGGATACTGACAAGAAGCTGTCCACCGAAAACCTGAAATATGCCACTGAACAGTTCGAAGAGGCGGTTCGCCTTAAGGCCGACGCGCTTGACGCTTACTTTCAGCTTGGTTTGTGTTATCGCGAACTGCACCTTTACCCGCAGGCGACCAGCGCCTTTAAAAAAGCGCTCGCGCTCGCTCCGCAAGACTTTGGCAGCTACTATCAACTGGGACTGATCGCCATGGAGCAGGGATACTATCGCGAGGCGGAGGCATACTTTCAGGACGGTCTGCGGATAAATCCAGATCACGTGTTAATTCTATTAGCGCTTGGTCGGCTCTATATCGAGACGAAGCAATACCAGGCCGCGATTAGTACACTACGCCAGGCGACCCAGACCGATGATACACAATGGGAGAGCTGGTATGAACTGGGTCGGGCGCATATGCGGGCCAAGGAGTGGAAACTAGCGCTCAGCGCGCTGGAACGCGGACGGCAGGCCAATGCCAACGTGCCCGATATCTATAGTGCAATGGCAACAAGCTATCTAAAACTTAACAAGAAAGTAGAGGCCCGGCAGATGGTCAACGAAGCGCTCAACCGCGACGCGAACAATGCCGAAGCCCTACGCTTGAAAAAGCAATTATAAATTAACGAACTAAAGGAGGGCAGCGATGCTCTGTCCGCAGTGTCATACACAAAATCGTGAAAACGCTAAATTCTGCAAGGGGTGCGGGCTCTCATTTACGCCGGAGATGCTGGCAGCGGCACAGGCACCGGCTGAATCCGCAGAGACCGAGCAGGTAGAGAACATACCTTCTCCACCTGCACTACCCGCTGCCCAGGAACAAATCGGCTCCGCTTCCTCCTCCCAGGAGAGCTCGCCGGAGCAGGCGACCCAGGCAGCCGTGGCGACGGAGCCTGGCAAGACGGCGACCAGCACGGAGCAGGTTGACGATATCACGCAGGCACCTACGCAGATTCTCACCCCTCAGCAAATGCTTGCCTATCACGCGCGGCGCTGGCAGCAGGAGCTAGAGCGCGAGCAGCAGGATGCACAGGGGCCAGACGAAGAGCAAAGAAAGGCCATTATCTCGAATACGCCGACCGTGCTCTTCGCGAGTCCAGGCCAGGATGTCGGCGAACTGCCCACGGTGATCGTGCCTCCAGAGAACAGCGCGCCACCGCCGCCACCACCTCCACCAGAGTCACTCACACCCGACGCAAGCGCGGAAGCACAGATGGAGAACCAGGCGACCAGCGTGGGCGAGCCAGCGCCGGGTGCCGCGCCGGAAGTAGCACCCGATACAACAAGTAGTCCAACGGCGGCAGAAGTTCCGGCAAACGAACAAACCGCCACTAGCCAGGAGAATGTAATGGAGCAGGGAACGCCCAGCCAACCAGCAGCGCAGCCAACTGAGCAGAGCCAGACACAGGAGCAGCCAGAGGCGCAAAGCCAGTCACAAAGCCAGCCACAAAGCCAGCCGCAGCCAACTGAGCAGCCAGCGCAAACGACCGAAACAGGGAACTTCCCGGTATTGACGGTTGGAACGATCCTCAGCGGAGGACGCTACGAGATCGCGCAGGTGCTCAGCGACGCGCAGGAAGAGCATGTCTACCTTGTCACCGACCATCAGGGATACCAACGCTGCTGGAATTGTGGCACGCAGGAGAACGGTGAGGGCGACGAGTTCTGCATCGACTGCGGGGCCGAACTGCTGAATGCATCTTATACCCTGCACGAATATCCGGCGGAAGAGAGCAAGAACAACGAAGCAAACGTCCTGCAAGGAGTTATCGTCAATACCTTTGTTGAGCAAGGGCATACCTACGTCGTCGAGCAGCCGCAGGTCGTACAAAACGCGTTTCCCAACGGCGTCCATCTCCTGGTCGCCAGCGATTCGGACGCAGGCAACGTGCGGCGCAGCGAGCCAAATGAGGACAGCACCCTGGTCCTCCAATTGCAGCGCATTCACGAATCGATCTCCAAGCCCGTCGGCGTGTTTATCGTCGCCGATGGCATGGGTGGACACGACAATGGGCAAGGTGCCAGCCTTATGACGATCGGCATCATCGCCGAACGCATGGTGCGCGAACTCATGATGGCACCGCTGGTCGCTGAGAAGAACGGCGAGGAGCCGAAGCAACTGGACGAAGAGGCCCTGGTAACACTGCTGAACGGAGCCGTCGAAGACGCGAACACCGCCCTCTGCCAGACCAACCAGCGCGAAAAATCGGACATGGGATCAACCATCACCGGCTTTATGGTCGTAGGGGATCACGCGTATATTCTCAATGTCGGCGATAGCCGAACCTATATGTTACGTGAAGGAAAACTTCATCAGCTGACGAACGACCATTCGCTGGTCGGGCAGCTCGTCGCGGGTGGCCTGATCGAGCCGGATGATGTCTATACGCATCCACAGCGCAGCCAGATCTATCGTAGCCTGGGCGACAAGCTTAACGTGCAGGTGGACATCTTCAAGCAACAAGTCTATCCTGGAGACATCCTTCTGAGTTGTTGTGATGGCTTATGGGAAATGATACGCAATCCACAAATCACTGAGATTCTTAGCAACGCATCAGATCCGCAGAGCGCGTGTTCTCAACTGATCGAGACAGCCAACGCGAACGGCGGCGAGGATAATGTCAGCGCGGTGGTCGTTTTTGTGCGTTAAATGATATACTATTGCAAGCCGAATGCGAAAGGAGCTTATACTATTATGCCTGGAGAGGTAACACTGGCACACCAGTTGGGAAAAGATTTCATGCCAGTAACCGGCGGAAGTCAGGTTGCATACGTTTTATTGGAAGCCAAGCCATCGGACCTGGTGGCACAGGTGCGTATGCCGCTCAACTTCGCCCTGGTAATCGACCATTCTGGCTCCATGAGGGGTGCGAAGCTAAAGAACGTCCGTGAAGCGGTAAAAATAGTGATTGACCGCCTCGAACCAACCGACTACATCTCAGTAGTCATTTTTGACGATACGGCGCAGGTGATTATTCCATCGATGCCCTGCAACGACAAGCCAGGGATGAAGGCCGCGATCGACCGCATCCAGGATGCGGGCGGCACGACCATGTCGCTTGGTATGATTCAGGGACTGGGCGAGCTCAGGCGCTGGAATATACCCAATGCCGTCAATCGTATGATCCTGCTAACCGACGGCGTTACCTATGGTGACACAGATCGCTGCCGCCAGCTTGCCAGAGATGCAGCCGCCAATGGCATCTCTATCTACCCGCTAGGCATCGGCTCCGACTGGGATGAAAGCCTCCTCGACGATATCGGCCAGATCAGCGGCGGGGTTCCGGCAGAGTTCATCAGAACGCCCTCGGACGCGATGAGCCTCTTTGAGCAGCAGGTCCAGAGCGCCGTAGCGGTAGCCGTGCGTAACGCCACGTTGACGCTGCAACTGCCAGCGGGCGTCTCGCCCAGAAAGGCAGTCAAGGTGTTGCCGCTCATCCGCGACGTTGAACAGACCGCGCTCTCCGATCGCCAGGTAACAGTAGCGTTAGGAGATCTGGAGAGAGACACGCCGCAATCGGTCCTGATCGAACTCATGATTGATCCTCGCCCGGCAGGTCTATTCCGTATTGCGCGGGCCGAGCTTTCTTACGACGTTCCGATCACAGGCATTGTTGGCGAGCGCGTGCGCGACGATATCAAAGTCACATTCACCAACGACGCCAACGAGGCGGCCCAGGTAAACGCGCTCGTCATGAACTTCGCCGAGAAAGCCAACGCCCAGCGCCTGGTAACGCGCGTGCTCGACGAGTACAAAAAGACCGGCAAAGCCACGACACGTCTGGCACCAAACGTGACGCGTGTGCTCGACGAAGAGACGCAGGCCGCGATTGAACAGATCAACCAGGGGCAACAGATCTCACAGGAGCAGGTAAAATCAATCGGTAACAAGACGCGCAAACTGACACAGCGCCTGGATGACCTGCTCCCTTAAGCAGGCAACAAGACGACAGCTTCTGCACACCCTGCCACTGAAGCCGCTTGTGCGGAGCTTCATCTTTACAGAAAAGCGATACAGCAAGTAACACTTAATAAGAGGAAGGATAGAGTACAATGTCAGTAAAATGTTCTTTAGGTCATGACAATCCTGATGGTTCAGCATTTTGTGATGAGTGTGGAGAGCCGCTGAACGCAGCAGCACCCGTTGCGGCTGCAGCACCTGCCCAGGCCCCCGTCGATAGCTCGGCGGCAGCATCCGCTGGTGAGCAGATCTGCCCATCGTGCGGCGCTAGCAATCCAGCAGGCGAGGCATTCTGCTCGAACTGCGGCAATAGCCTGTTGGGCGCGCCCGCGCAGGCTCCGGCGGCACCAGATCCGGTAGCGCCACCGCCCATAGCGGCAGTGAACGAGCCGGTCGTCGTCGCGGCTCCTGCCCCATCGGCAACGCCAGACGCAACGGCGCTGCAGGCCCGGCTCATCGTCGAGGCTGACAACCAGGAGTTCGACCTGGCCGGCAAAGATAATATCACAATTGGACGCGAAGATGCCGTAAGCAATATCTTCCCGGATGTCGACCTGACGCCTCATGCTGGTGAAGAGGGCGGAGTATCGCGCCTGCACGCGCGCATCTTCGTCGAAAACGGCCAGTACATGTTGGAAGACGAGAATAGTACTAACTTCACATTCCTGAATCGGCAGCGGCTCGCGGCCAAAACCCCGACGCCCTTGCATGACGGCGATGAAGTCAAGCTTGGTCGGGTCCTGCTGCGCTTCAAAACGGCGTAAGTCACAGTAGGGATGGGCCTTGCGTCCATCCAGCTCGGAAGCGCAGTCATGCTCGGAGGCAGTGTTCCAGGGAACCGTATTGGAGCCAGCCCCATCCCTACTGATGAGATACGGTGGCATAGAGATTTGACAGTGAGCGCCAGACTCGTTATAATCTACGCGATACCCACAACAGGGCAAAGGGCTTTTTAGCTCTTGTTAGCGATGCAGGTAAAACGGGTTTTGAGCGTTCCCAGGCAAAAACGACTTCTCCTGTAAAGGATACAGAAAAGAAAGGGGACGGCGCTTCCCGCAGCTCTGCTTATAGAAGGGTCTACGCGCCAAACATTTAGATGAAACGTACCTGGCAACCAAAGCGCATTCCGCGCAAACGTGAACATGGATTTATGAAGCGCATGTCGACCCGCAACGGACGACGTGTACTCAAAGCTCGCCGCGCCAAAGGGCGTTGGAGCTTGACAATTTAGTAGTCTGATCGTATTGTGGCACTCAACCGTGCGTTACGCTTACGTAAAAACAGCGATTTCCAGCGAGTGAGGCAGCAGGGGCTCAGTGTTACGTCCCGGCTGCTTATCCTTGCGTGGACACCCAATGACGAAGCACATGTGCGCGTAGGCTTTGTAATCAGTAAACGTATCTCGAAACACGCGGTTACACGTAATTATATTAAACGTCTACTGGGTGAAGCTATACGTCCTGTGCTTGCCGATCTGCCGGTGGGGCTGGACATCGTATTCAGTGCGAGGGGTCAGATTCTAGGAGCGGACCTCTCAATGCTTAGACAGGATATAAGCACGCTGCTGCGTAGGGCGCGGCTACTTGCAACCCCGTCAGCAACGGGACCAGGGTAGTTAAAGACGCAAAAGGTCACAAAGTGAAACATATTGCACTCATTTTCATTCGTATATATCAGCGCACGCTGTCGGTAGTCCTGCCCTCATCGTGTCGGTTTATCCCTTCGTGCTCGCAGTACGGGTACGAGGCGATCGACCGCTTTGGCTTTTTCCGAGGTGGCTGGATGACTGTCAAACGCATAGGGCGTTGCCATCCTTTGTATCACGGCGATCTCTACGATCCGGTCCCTGAATACTTGCCTGGGCGACTAGATCGAGGAAGGCAGGAGAATTCTCGTGGGTGAGATAGGTTATCTCTTCAATTTAATCTTTACATACCCCATTTTTAATGGTCTTGTACTGCTCTATCACCTCTTTGGTGACTTTGCTTTATCCATTATTGTCCTGACGCTGATCATCAAATTGCTTCTCTTCCCACTCACGCTAAAGCAGCTTAAATCGATGAAGGCGACGCAGGCCTTACAGCCGCAGATGCAGGAGATTAAAAAGAAGTATGGGAAGGATCAGCAGGGGCAGGCGGTAGCGATGCAGGCGCTCTACAAAGAGTACGGCGTGAATCCACTGTCGGGCTGTCTCCCATTGGTGGTTCAATTGCCTGTGCTGTACGGTATGTACTACGCGTTCAGAACCTTTCTAGAAACAAGTAAAGTTACGGATCTCAACAATATCGTCTATCCTTTTATCCCCCATTTCAGTAGCTATCCGAACATTTACCTGGACTGGTTCACCTTCATTAATCATAGCTGGACGTTCTCGCTGGCGCACCCCGATCCCACGCACATCCTGCCAATCATAGCGGGCCTGGCAACCTTCATCCAGTTGCGTATGTCTCAGCCTAAGACGGCTCCGGGCGCTACAACAGACCCTTCGACCCAATCAATGAAGATGATGCAGTACGTCATGCCGCTCGTTACCCTGTTCTTCGGCTGGACGTTTCCCGCTGGCCTGGCACTCTATTGGACGGTCTCAACCGCCTTCCAGGCGGTGCAGCAATTCTTTGTGACGGGCTGGGGATCGCTGCTGACCACGCCAGACTTCAAGATGGCTCCGACGACCGCTGGTAAGAGCAATGGAACGGTCGCGACAACGCAGAGCCACACGCCGCGCAAAGAGCGCACACGGGTTGTCCCTACAGTCGTGGAAGCAGACAATGATGATATGAGCGAAAGCGACGAGAATAACGAGAACAACGAAAGCGATGGAGCGATAGAAAGGCGTCCGCGACCAGATGGCACCCCCTATAACCGCCGTCGCCAACGTAGCAATAGCGCATCGGCGCGTCGTCGTAGCAGCGCTCAGCGATCACGAGGCTAAATCTAATTGCGTTCTGTGAGGACAGGCTACTTGCAGAACGTAATTCTACTAGAAGTTCTTACTAGGGAGGCTAGGAAACAGTGGAAAGTATAGAGGCCAGCGGCAAAAGTGTTGACGAGGCAGTGCAACAGGCACTGGTACGCCTGGGAAAACGTCGTGAAGAAGTTGAGGTTTCCGTACTACAAGAGCCCAGCCGTGGCACTTTTGGTATAGGTAGCAAGGATGCTCGCGTGCTCGTTACTGTGCGACAGGGTAGCAAGGGCGCGGTGATCACTCCCGAAATGGCCGACGCTATCCTCGGCCCCGACGTTCCCGATGTCGTCATTGGAGAGGACGAGGAATACGACGAGGATGAGGATGAGGAGTTCGAAGATGGGGACGAACTAGAAGACGACGAGGAGTTCGAGGACGACGAAGATGAGGAGGGTGAGGACGAGGATGAGGAGTTCGAAGATGATGAACTGGTGCCATTTATCGCCTCCAACGCTCCCGTCGAGCCATCGCTTATTTTAGAACAGGCAAATGTGGCACGTGTCTCTACCGGAGAATTACAGGATGTCGAGACGCCGTCGCGCGAGGATATCGAGATTACCGTTGATGTCTTGCAACATATTTTGCGTTATATGAATATCCACGCCACCGTCCAGGTGCGTTCGACCGAGCCTCTGACCCTCAACATTCACGGTATCAATGAGAACCTGGGCCTGCTGATCGGACGCCGGGGTGAGACGCTGGCGGCTCTACAGCTGCTCGTGAGCCTGATTGTCAGCCATCGCACCCGCCATCGCATGCGCATTATCGTCGACGCGGAAAACTACCGCGAGCGGCGCGAGGAGAATCTGCGCTCCCTGGCCTTGCGCGTGGCCCAGCAAGTACGCAACTACCGACGCTCGATCGCTCTGGAGGCGATGCCTCCGCACGAACGCCGCATTGTCCATATTGCTCTGGCCGATAGCAAAGATATCAGCACGGAGAGCATTGGCGAGGGCGAAGAGCGGCGAGTGGTGATCTCGCTGAAAAGACCCGGCAGGTAAATACCCAATGGGCACCCGATGGGGCTTGCCCACTCCCTGGTCTTTCATCTAGCACCTAAGGAGTGCATCTGCATGTCGTCTCCCACTCCCGATTTTCTCACTATTGGTCACGTCACACGCGATCTGTACTCCGATGGAACGTTCTCGCCCGGCGGCACTGTAACATTTGCCGCCCTCACCGCCTATCGCCTGGGATTGGCGACGGGCGTGGTGACGCGGGCCGATGCTGAGATGAGCGCTGCCTTGCCCACGCTGCTACCATCGATCGCGCTGCATGTATTACCCTCGGGACAGACGACGACCTTCGCCAATCAATACAAGGAGGGTTTTCGCACGCAATATCTCTATGCGCGCGCGGACCCCTTCCAGCCGACGGACGTTCCCGACGCCTGGCGCAATGCGCCGATTGTTCTCCTGGGACCACTGGCGCAGGAGATACGGCCAGAATTTGTCGCGCTGTTTCCGCGCCGCCCAGGTGCTATCATCGCCGCTACACCCCAGGGTTGGCTACGGCGCTGGGATGCCGATGGACACGTCTGGCCCACGCCCTGGGCAGAAGCCGAACAGGTTCTCCCCTTGCTCGATGTACTTATCCTCAGCCACGACGACCTGCTCCCTTTCGCGGATGGCAAGCGCGCAGAGGCAGACGCGATTCTCCAGCAATGGAGCAGACGTGTCCCGCTCCTCGTCGCCACCGACGGACGCCACGGCGCGACCCTCTTTCGCCAGGGAGTGCCACGGCGCTTCCCGGCCTATGTGGTGAATGAAGTAGACCCTACCGGTGCTGGCGATGTCTTCGCGGCTGCCTTCCTGACCTCCCTCTATCACCATGGCGATCCCGAGCGCGCCGTCGATTTTGCCAATTGCGTGGCCTCGTTCTCCATCGAACAGGACGGCATTCAGGGCATACCCACCCTCGCGCAGGTGGAGAATCGGCTTGGCAGGCGCTAAGCTTAGAACTTCCTCACCATTTCGCGTTCTTTGACCGGTTGCGCAACACGCGCCTCATCAATCCGTGCGAGAGAAGAACTGGCAAGAAAGCTGAAACGACCCAACCTGCGCGCCAGCAGCCGATCCAGGCCGTAGTACTGCCCGGCGGAGACGCAGAGCAGAACACCACAGAGGATCGCGTATGGCAGGGCGGTGCCAACATCCACCGTCTGACCAGGAATATAGGGACCACCGAAGCCCTCAGCCACCGTCCAGACGCCAAGCGAGAGGAGGATGCCCACGACACACGCCAGGTTGGTAAAAGCACCCAGGATAAAGCAGAGCGCCAGCGCCGTCTCGGTGATCGCTACCATGTAGGCAAAGAGCGAGGGATTGATGTGGATGATACCCAGCCAGAAAGCGATCCAGAGCTTCACAGGCTGCGGCTGACCATCCATAGCCCCCTGCACAATATCGGCAAAGCCCTTGATAAACGCCGGTTGCCACTTCAAAGCGGCGGCAACGGCCCACACTACGCCAAAAAGAATGCGCAAAATGCCTAGCCAGCGCTGACGCGCAGTGAGCACAGGTACTTTTGGGGTATGTACGGTTGGAGAAAAAGCCATGATGGGCGCTCCTTTATACTCAATCCTGTATAGAAATGCAGGATTTTTCCCATATTCACACAACTATCGTCTAATGTTCATATACTCCTGCTTACAAAAGATAGATAGAAATGTAGCAATGTGGGAAGCGGTCCGACAAAAGATAATCATTGTCGTGTGTGGGAAAATCTGCTATAGTGAAGCAAGAAACAGAAATGGTAGACGCCCTCTAAGCGCAATGGAGTATTTCGCATGACAACACATGACAGCGCAGTCGTTCATTTAAAACGCACCCCCCTCTACGAACAGCACCTTGCCCTGGGTGCGCGTATGGTAGAATTTAGCGGGTGGGAGATGCCCGTGCAATACAGCGGCATCTCCGAGGAACATCAGGCCGTGCGAACAGCTGCTGGGCTTTTCGATGTCAGTCATATGGGCGAATTTAAGGTCGAAGGCAGTGCCGCCCTGACCTTTCTCCAGTATCTCGTGCCCAATGATCTGGCGCGCCTGGCTATTCATCAGGCGATTTATACGCAGCTCTGCCTGCCGACCGCTGGCGTCATCGACGATCTGCTGATCTATCGACTGGCGGAGCAGCAGTATATGCTGGTCGTCAACGCGGGCAATATCGCGCACGACCTCGCGTGGGTGCAGGGCCAGGCACAGCACTTCCACGGCGTCACCGTCACCGATCAATCGGAGACCACGGCGCTGCTGGCATTGCAGGGACCAGCCGCGCTCTCCATCCTACAGCCACTCACCGAAATCAACCTGAGCGGCATTCGCTACTACCGCTGCGAGGCGGGCTTAGTTGACGGTATCAACTGTATCGTCTCGCGCACGGGTTACACCGGCGAGGACGGCTTCGAGCTGTATTGCGCGCCCGTGGATGTCGTCAAGCTGTGGAATGATCTCCTCGCGGCGGGCAAGCCGACAGGATTGTTACCCGCTGGCCTGGGCGCGCGCGATACCTTGCGTCTAGAGGCGGGAATGTGTCTGTACGGACACGAACTCGATGAGCAGACAAACCCGCTGGAGGCGCGACTGGGCTGGAGCGTAAAGCTCGACAAGGAAAGCTTTATCGGTCGCGACGTGCTGCTCGCGACCAAAGAGCAGGGTCCCCAGAAGCTCCTCATCGGCATCGAGCTGCTCGAACGTGGGGTAGCACGCGGCGGGTATGATATTTATGACAACGAGCAGCGCATCGGCACACTCACCAGCGGCGGACCCGGTCTGACGGTGCATAAAAACATTGGCATGGGCTATGTAGAAGCCGCCTATGCCGAGGTCGGGCGTCCGGTACAGATAGACATCCGTGGCAAACGGGTTGCTGCGCAGATCGTAACCCTGCCGTTCTACAAACGCAAAAAATAATTAAACTCTACAGTAGGGATGGGCCTTGCGTCCATCCGGGTCCCTGAGCCAGTTCCCTGAGCCGGATGGACGCAAGGCCCATCCCTACTGTGATAAATGAAGGGAGTTAGCATAAGATGGCGAGCCTGAAACATCCATCCAACCTCAAGTATAGCAAGACAGACGAGTGGATCCGCGTAGAGGGAGATGAGGCAGTAATCGGCGTCACCGATTACGCCCAGGACCAGCTTGGCGACATCGTCTACGTAGAACTGTCGTGGGACGCCGGGCAGGATCTCGCGCATGAAGCCAAGTTCGGCGACATCGAATCGGTCAAGGCCACCTCCGAACTTGTTTCACCCATCAGCGGCGCTATCGTCGCAGTCAATGCTGAGCTCAAAGAGCATCCCGAGCTCATCAACGACGATCCCTACGAACAAGGTTGGATGCTCAAAATCAAGCTTGCAAACCCTTCAGAAGTTGACGCGCTGCTAAACGCCGATGATTATATCAACTACCTTCAGGGACGCTAGCTAAACGCTCCCCTTCTGACACGTATTACAGTAGGGATGGGCCTTGCGTCCATCCGCTTGCTTCCCTCGCGGCACCGGGCCGGATGGA